>NZ_AP025943.1:2400000-2700000 GCF_026072915.1 Akkermansia biwaensis | reverse complement strand
TCCTGGCTGGCATCACCGGCTCCTTCCTGATAAAACTGGACAGCTGGACTTCCCTGATTGCATACTCCTGCTGTTATGCCGTCGCGTTCACGGCCGTTCTCTGGCGCGCCTATCTGAACGAGTCCGAACGGGAACTTTTTTCCGCTCCCCTGAAAAAATTGATCCATTTCCTGAAACATGCACGCTGACCCTCTCCCGAAAAACGCTTCTTCCTCCCCCTCCTCCCTCCCCGGCTCCGCTCCGGCTCATTGCGGGGCCGAATGCACAAACATCGGACTGCTGGGGATGTGGATGACCTGCAATTACGGAGCCGTCCTGACCTCCTATGCCCTCTACCGCACGCTGGAACGGATGGGAAAGAAAGTGTCCCTGCTCGATTTTTCCTATACCGACCGGCAAAAGGACGCCTGCACGGTTTTCAGAAAATTTCTGGCACAGGAAAAGCTCTCCATCATTCCCATGCACAACCTGGACCATGCGTATTACATGAACGACCATTTCGACACGTTCATGGTGGGCTCGGACCAGGTTTGGAATCCGGGATTCCTGGGGTCCCTGTTTTTCCTCGACTTCGCGAAAGGGGAAAAGAGAAAAATCGCCTACGGGCCGTCCATGGCCCGGCACGACAAACCTTCGGAGCGCTACCTCCGGAAAATCTCCGGGCTGCTGAAACGGTTCGACGCCATATCCGTCCGGGAACAGGGCATGGTTGACCACCTGCGGAAGTATTTCGGCTGCGACAGCACCTGGGTCATGGACCCCGTATTCCTGCACAGCCGGGAACAGTGGCTTAAACTGGCGCAGCCGGCGGAAGGCGCCGGAAATTCCGTCGTCTCCTACATCCTGGACCCCACGGAGTCCAAGCGGAAACTGCTTCTGGACATATCTTCCAGGCTGGAAGCCCCGCTGCTGAACATGGTAGACATTCAAAAGAAGGAGATCAACAACCGGGAACTTCTCAATCTGCCCGGCACGATGGAGGAGGCAACGCTGAACGACTGGCTCGGCAACATCGCCCACTGCAAGTATTTCATTACAGATTCCTATCACGGCGTCTGCTTTGCATTGATTTTCAACAAGCCATTTATCTGCATCGACAATCCCCTGCGGGGTTCCGGCCGCTTCATCTCCCTTCTGGAGCTTCTCCATTTAAGGGACCGCATGCTGCCTGAACATGCGGACAGGATTCCGGACGGGACAAGCCTGGAGATGAATTACGAAACCATAAACCAGATACTTCAGGCCCACATGGAACAATCCGGGCAATGGCTTCTGGACGCGCTTTCCAAAAAACGTCCTGAAGCTCTGGAACACTACAACCGCTCCACAGAGAAAAAATTAACCAGAAAGCCCCCCACGAGGTGGCAGCTCATGAAAAGAAAAGGAAAAAGGCTACTGATCAAGGTATACCACCGTCTTGTCCGCCGTTAAGACAGGCAACTCTGAATAAAACAACAACACATTAAAAATCAATAATTTATAATTTTAAATCTGGAGATGGTTCATTGAATATTTTCCGTTAAAACAGGAACGTTTCTCCTTCCGTCGTTCTTTTAAACAAGCATTCATTTTAAATATAAACATATTTTTCTCTTAAAGACTTTCTTTATTGAAGAACGTTAATATAATCACCTCCACAAATCACCAACCATGCAATACAAGAATATTATTACAGCGGCATGTACCCTCATGGGTTCTCTCTCCGGAATAGCTTCTGCGGACATTAATCCTCCGCTCGGATCTCTGAATTCCGCTGACAAATCCTCCCGTCCGTTCTCCGCCATCGTGGGAACGGGGTATGCCACCAAATACGTCAGCCGCGGGCTGGCTTTCCAGCAGTCCGGCAGTGACCATGTCGTTCCCGTGGAAGCCATCGGCGCCTATGACCTGAACAGCAAATATTCCATTCTGGCCGGACTGAAATACCAGTGGCTGACCCAAAACAGCCTGGACCACGACAGCACGGGCATTTGCGACGAAGGTTCCGCTATCCTGGGCGTCAGCCGCAAATTCAGTGACTCCACCACGGCAGCTCTGAGCTACCAGTTTGTGCACGGCGGTCTTCCCGGCACGCTCAACATCCACAAGGGCAACGCCTCCGGCTTCCCGGCCTTCGACCACGGCCGCGCGGAAGAACACAGCTTCGTGCTGGACATCCATCACGACTTCGGCAAGGGGCTGGAAAACTTCTTCTGGGATAGCCGCGTGCAGTACACGTTCCGCTGGATGTCCGGCTGGTGGTTCACCAATACGCTGGGCTACAAATACAACTTCAACCGCTCCACCTCCCTGGTTGTGTCCGGAACCTGGAACGCCACCGCAGGGTATTTTGACCGCAATTCGCTCAATGCCAACGGAACGCAGGGCATTTCCCTGACCGTGGCCGTTCCTTTCAAGGCCATGGAACGTCTCATCGTCACCCCCTTTGCCGGCACAGTCTGGCTGGGCAACGGCGGTATGGCTGCCAATCATCGCGGCGCCTCCGAACGGTTCCCATGGAGAACGCCTTCCAAGGTGTACCGCAATTTCACTTTCATTGCAGGGGTGGGCGTAGCCTATTCCTTCTAAAGACCCATCCTTACGTCATTTCCAGCGGGCTCCGGCGGCCCATAAGAAACGCCGGAGCCCGCCATCTTCCCCCTTTTCCATGCCCCTGTCCGCCGTCTTCCATACCCATTCCGTGCAGGAACAGGTTGCCGCCCTCGGTGACGCATTCGCCATTGCCGGGGAATTTATCCATTGCGACACGATTAACAGCGGCCACATCAACCTGACGTTCCGGGCAACCTACCGCCGGGAGGGCGGCACCACGGACCGCTACATTTTCCAGAGGGTGAATGACGCCGTATTCCCATGCCCCAGGGATGTGATGCATAATGTGGAAAAGGTGACCAACCACATTCGGTGGAAAATGCTCCGGGTGCTGAAAACTCCCTTCCGCCAGACGCTGAACCTGTATTCCGCCCGCGGAGGGCGCAAATACCTGAAACTCCACGGGTCGGGATACTGGCGCTGCTACAACTGCATCGAAAATACCTACACGTGCGATGTGGCGGAACACCCGCGCCAGGCCTATGAAGCCGCCAAAGCCTTCGGGGCCTTTCAGCAGCTTCTGTGCGACATGAATCCGGAGGACATCCATGAAACCATTCCCTTTTTCCACCACACCCGCAAGCGGTTCGACCGCCTGATGGAAGCGGCGCGGAAGGATTCCTCCGGCCGTCTGGCCTCCTGCCGGAAGGAGCTGGAATTCATCAGGAAACGTGAACGGGAAGTGGACCTTCTCCTGAATCTCCAGGAAAAGGGGGAACTCCCCATCAGAATCGTGCACAACGACACGAAAATCAACAATGTCATGCTGGATGCGGAAACGGACCGGGCCGTATGCGTCATTGACCTGGATACGGTGATGCCCGGCAGCGTTCTTTACGACTTCGGAGACATGGTGCGCACAATGACCTCCCCGGCGGCGGAGGACGAGGAAGACCTTGAAAAGACCTTCATGCGCATGCCCATGTTCGAGGCGGTCGTGAAAGGCTATCTGGAAACCGCCAAAGATTTTATCACTCCTCTGGAAGTTTCCCTGCTTCCCTTCTCCGGCAAACTGATCACGCTGGAAACCGGCATCCGCTTCCTGACGGACTATCTGGAAGGAGACGTTTATTTCAAGACGGAAAAAGACCGGCACAATCTGCACCGGGCGCGCACCCAGCTCGCGCTGGTAAAAAGCATGGAACAGCAAATGCCGGAAATGGAAAAGCTGTGCGCGGATGTTTTCAAGGCGGTCAGGGTCTGATGTTCAACGGCTGGCGGCAGTCCCCGGCTGGCTGATTTTTATGATGGCTTCCCCCTCTGCGGGTTTGCTATACTGCCGCGCATGTTAAAAAATATTTCACCCCTGATCAGCCCGTCCCTGCTGAAAATTCTTGCGGAAATGGGCCACGGAGATGAAATCGTCTTTTCAGACGCCCATTTCCCCGGCCACACCTTCAACCACACCGTTCTCAGGGCGGACGGCCTGAATGCGGACGCCCTGCTGGGCGCCGTCATTCCCCTTTTTGAACTGGACGCCTACGCCACCCCGGTGATCATGATGGCCCCGGTTCCCGGCGATTCCCTGGACCCCGCCGTGGAAGCCAGATACCGCAAGGCGCTGGACTACGACGGCGAGATCAAACAAATGGAACGCTACGCGTTTTACGAACGCGCCAAAAAAGCGTATGCCGTGGTCATCACCGGGGAAACCGCCAAATACGGCAACATTATTCTGAAAAAAGGCGTCACTCCTGCGGTCTGAGAGCTTTGAGCGCTATTCCCATGCAATACGATTTTGATGAAATCATCGACCGCCGCGGCACCGGCGCGCTGAAATATGAAGCCCTGCTGCCGCGCTGGGGCCGGGATGACCTGCTGCCCCTTTGGGTGGCAGACATGGATTTCAAAACGCCTCCGTTCATCATGGAGGCCCTGCGCCGCCGCTGTGAACACGAATTGCTGGGCTACACGGTGAAGCCCCCCGCCTTTTTCGAGGCCATCCGGGGCTGGGTGGGCCGCCGCCACGGCTGGCAGGTGGAAACGGACCAGATCGGGTTCGCCCCCGGCATTGTTCCGGGCATTTCCAGCGCCATCCAGTGCTTCACCGGTCCGGGGGACAGGATCATGATCCAGCCTCCGGTGTACCATCCCTTTGCGATGATTATCCGCGAAAACGGGCGGGAAATCGTAAACAATCCGCTGGTACTGGAAAACGGGCGCTACCGGATGGATTTCGAGCATATGCGGAAGGCTGTGCGCGGATGCGGCATGTTCATCCTGTGCAATCCCCACAATCCGGGAGGCCGGGTCTGGAACCCGGAGGAACTGGAACAGGTGGCGGAGATTTGCGCGGAAAGCGGAACCCTGGTCATTTCCGACGAAATTCATGCGGACCTCACCCTCCCCGGCCGCCGGCACACCGTTTTTGCCACCGTCTCGGAAAAAGCCCGCAACAATTCCGTCACATACATGGCGGCCAGCAAGGCGTTTAACGTGCCGGGTCTGGCCAGTTCCTACCTGATCTGCCAAAATCCGGCCCTGTTGGAGAAGTACCAGAATTTCGTGAACGGACGGGAAATGGCGGAAGGCCACGTTTTTGCGTATGCGGGGCTCATCAGCGCCTATACGGAGCCGGGAGGAGAGGAATGGCTGCGCCAGGCGCTGGACTACATTCAGGAAAACATCTGCTACCTTGACGCGGAATTGCGCCGCCGCATGCCCAGGATCAAGGCCCTTCTTCCAGACGCCTCCTATCTGGTGTTCCTGGACTGCCGGGAATTGAACCTGTCCCGGCAAGAACTGGAGGATTTCTTCGTGAACGGCGCCCGTCTGGCCCTGAACAACGGCGCTATCTTCGGCAAGGAAGGGGAGGGTTTCATGCGCCTGAATGCGGGCTGCCCCCGTTCCGTGCTGGCCCGGGCTCTCAACCAGCTGGAGGAAGCGTACCTGTCGCGCGGTTTCTGATCCGCGAATCCGGTCGGCGTCATGTGAACGGCATTCCTTACCAGCCGGGAGTGCCGTGAATTTCCTCATCCCAGTTTCCGGACGGCAGGGCCTCCATCAAGCGGGAGCCATGAAACCGACCCGCAGCCGTCCGGTTTTTTGCCGGGGAATCAGGGCTTCCGGGCCTTTCCCGGTCCAATTCCGGGCGGAAGGCGGGGCGGAGCCTCCCTATTCCGGACGCCGCCGGAAAATTCCCGGCCCCGTTCCGGCGCCTTTCCCGCGCTTCCCTCTTCCGGAGATGCACGAACACCGCTCCGGTAAAACGTTACTTTGCTTGCAAAATGGACGGAAAGGGGTATCTTTTGCCGCATGTACTATATCACCACGGCCATTGATTACACCAACGGACCGCCCCACATCGGGCACGCTTATGAAAAAGTCCTTGCGGACGTTCTCGCGCGCTGGCACCGGATGAAGGGGGAGGAAGTTTATTTCCTGACCGGGGTGGACCAGCACGGCCAGAAAGTACAGCAGACGGCGGAGAAACTGGGCATTACGCCGCAGGAGCATGTGGACAATATCACGGCCAGGTTCCTGGCGCTCTGGGAACGGCTGGGCATCAGCTACGACAGCTGGGCCGCCACCACGGACCCGCGCCACAAGGCGTGCGTGCAGAAGATTCTCACCAGCCTGAAGGACAAGGGACAGCTTTACAAAAAATCCTACAGGGGCTTTTATTCCGTCCGGCAGGAACAGTTCCTTACGGACAAGGAACGGGATGAAAACGGCAATTTCGGCCCGGAATGGGGGGAAGTAGTGGAATTGGAGGAAGAGAACTGGTATTTCCGCCTGGCCGACCAGGCGGAATGGATGAAGCAGTTTGTGGAAAAGAGCGGTTCCTTTGTCCTTCCCGCCTTCCGCAAGGCGGAGGTGCTCAACGCGATCGAACGCTCCTTCGACGCGGACCTCTGCATTTCCCGCCCCAAGGAACGCCTTTCCTGGGGCATTGAATTGCCTTTTGACCCGGATTTCGTCACCTACGTCTGGTTTGACGCCCTGATCAATTACGTTTCCTTTGCCGGCTATCTGGCGGAACCGGGAAGCGGACTGCCGGAATTTTCCAAACTCTGGCCCGCCGACTGCGAGGTGATCGGCAAGGATATCCTGGTGCCCGCCCACGGCGTGTACTGGCCCGCCATGCTGCACGCCATGGGCTTTTCCGACGAGGAGATGCCCACCCTGCTCGTGCACGGCTGGTGGAATATCAACGGGGAGAAGATGTCGAAATCCATCGGCAATGTGGTGGACCCCAACCTGCTGGTGGAGGAATTCGGCCCGGAACCCGTGCGCTATTACCTGGTGCGCGACATCACCACCGGAAAGGACGCCAATTTTGACGCAGACCGCCTGGTCATGCTGTATAATACGGAACTGGCCAACGATCTGGGCAACCTGTGCAACCGCTCCATCAACATGACCCGCCGTTATTGCGAGTCCGTGCTGCCCGCCCCCGGCGAATACGACGATGACGCTTCCAAGGCCCTGCGCGCAACCATGGACCAGGCGGTGGTCCAGTTTTCCAGATTCATGGACGAGAACATGGTCTCCGACGCGCTGGCGGCCCTGAACGCCCAGGTTTCCGCCTGCAACGCCTACATTGAACAGCAGCAGCCCTGGCAGCTTGCCAAGGACGAGGCCAGCGCCCCGCGGCTGGGCTGCGTGCTGCGCCACCTGCTGGAATGCTGCGCCCAGACGGGCTATCTCATCGGCTGCGTGCTTCCCGGCGCTTCCTCCCGCATTCTGGAGCAACTGAACGCGGATTCCCTGTTCCAGGGGCTGACGCCGTCCGTGCTCTCCTGGGGGGTTCTTCCCGCAGGCCACCGCATCAACGATCCCGCTCCCGTTTTCCCCCGCATCCTTTCCGAAGAGGAGAAGGCCAAGCTGGCGGAAAAAGCGGCCAAGGCGGCCAACAAACAAGGCTAAGGTCCCGTGAACGCCTCCACGTCCTTCGTCAAGTCCCTGCTGGCCCAGTGCTGCCTGGGCGGCATTTGTGAATGGGTAGTCTGCCCCGGCGCGCGCAACATGGCGCTGCTGCAGGTGCTGGCCGCCGCGGAGGATTTGGTGCAATGGACTCATTTTGACGAACGTTCCGCCGCGTTTTTCGCGCTGGGGCGCATTCAGGACATGGGGCTGCCCGCAGCCGTAGTGACCACGTCCGGCACGGCGGCGGCGGAATTGCTCCCCGCCGTGGTGGAAGCGTACTACCAGCGCAGGCCCCTGCTCCTGCTCACGGCGGACCGTCCGGCGGACTACCGCGGTTCCGCCGCCCCACAGGCTATCGAGCAGGCGGACATGTTCGGCATTTATGCTCCCACGATTGATCTTCAGACGCCGGACGACCTGCCGGAAGATATCCTGGAAGACTGGGATTACGCGTCCCCCCTCCATATCAACGTGTGCCTGCCGGACCCGGACCCCACGTGGAATCCGGGCCATTGCGACCTTTACCCGGCGGAACCGCCGGAAGAGAACAAGTTCCGCGGTTCCCTGTCCGGCCTGGCCCAGGCCCTGCGCTTCAAGGCCCGCCACGGCCTCGTCCTGATGCTCGGCGGGCTGGACCCCACGGAACAGGCCCCCGCCCTGTGGCTGGCCAATGAATTGAAAGCTCCCGTCGTGGCAGACGCCACCTCCGGGCTCCGGGAGGAACTGGACCATCTGGCCCTGACGGATGCGGACCGGCTGCTGAAACAGAATCCGCCCGCCGTTCTGCTGAGAGTCGGGGACGTTCCCGTGTCCCGCTTCTGGCGGGACCTGGAGGATATTCCCTCTACGGAGGTGTTTTCCATTACCCGCACCGGCTTTTCCGGACTGGCGCGACCTTCCTCCGTGGTGACGGGGGATCTGGACGCCGTCCTGCGCGCCTTGGGGGATGTGGATTCCATCGGCGACGTCAACGGCCTGCGCGCCATGAACAAGCGCCGCAAGGCCCAATTGGAGGAGCTGCTCATTACCTGCCCGGACAGCGAACAGGCCATGGTGCGCGCCTTTTCCTGCTTTGCCGCGGACGGCGACTGCATTTACCTGGGCAATTCCATGCCCGTGCGCTACTGGAACAGCTTCGCCCAGACGGCGGTGCCCACGGAAAATGTGCGCGCCAACCGCGGCGCCAACGGCATTGACGGCCAGATTTCCACGTTCCTGGGCGCTTCCGCCCGGTGTGCCCGCGCCTGGGCCCTGCTGGGGGACCTGACCGCCCTGTATGATTCCAATGCCCTGGCCATGCTCCCGCAACTGGATTCCGGAACGCGCGTCCTGGGCGTCGTCAACAACGGAGGCGGCGGCATTTTCCGCGCCCTTCCGGGAGGGAACAAACATCCGGAAGCCCTGGAAAGATTGCTCATTCAGCCGCACGCTCGTTCCTTCAAGGCCATTGCGGAACAGTGGGGCATGCGCTACGTGTGCATCCGCACGGCGGATGAATTCGACCAGCTTGAGGCGCTTGAAAAAGACGCTGCCATTCTTGCGGAGCTTGTTCCGGACCCGGCGCAGACGGAACAGGTACGGAACGCCCTGGCCCAAAGTTAATGAACCGGGGCGCCGCCGGCTTCCGGTGAAGCGGAGCCGCCCGTTTTCTGTCCTTCCGCCCTTTCCGCATACGGAGCGAAACGGTAGAGATACTTTATCAGGTGCCTTTCTTCGTCACTTCCCGCCTTTTTTTCCTTCTCCGCCACGGCCCGGGCATCCATGCGCGGCTGTAAGAACCAGGAGTGTTTTTTATCCAGATTCCCGTTCCGGTACACCAGCAGGGCTGTTTCATGTCCGGAGGCGTCGTAATAAAGGCACCCGATTTCCTTTTTCTTCATATCTTCCATGATTTTGCGGGAAGGATGAGAACTTCCTCCACCCGGGAAATACATGGTGGTGGCATACACGGCGGCGGCATTTTCTGGAGCCGGGGCAGACGCGTCTCCATGCCAGTCCAGGCTCTGCCTTGTTTCGTTCTCCTTTTCAGAAACGGGAATTTCCTCATTTTTCCACCAGAGCAGCCGTTCATTCTCCACTTTCCAGGAATGCAGGGTATAATTCGGACATCCTACCAGAACCCAGTTGTCATTCCTGCACCTGAACGGGCCGTCCGGACGATGGGAGAGCGACCAGTCATTGAAGTTTCTTCCATCGGGAAAGGAGAGGTTCCTCACTTCCCTCATCCATTCTCCGCGTGGGTGAAACAGGTAGTTCATTTCAGAAAGAACCTTGGTCGTTCCCGTCTTCCAATTTCCGTATTCCCGGATGGAGACCGTCACGGAACGGTGATCCACCTCCACCGGGCCAAAGCCCCATTCCCCGTTTTCCGGCGTCCCCCTGCCGTCAAAAGACACCCACGATACGGAACCGTCCAGATGGACTTTCAAGGCCTTCCATCCGCCTTCCTCCTCCCATGCGGCGTCCGGAACCATCCCCAGACCGTCCCTTGCCGTTTTCAGCATGCACGGATCCCGGGACAAAAGGCCCGATGCGAGATAACGGTCGCAGGCCTCCCGGGAAGAAGGAAGGTTTTCCGTCACCGGAGCCGGTCCGTCCAGCATCTTTTTCATGGGCAAATGTTCCGAGGGACAACGGGCTCCGCATATGTCACCGCCGCGCATGCGGCAAGAATCATTCCATGCTGAAAAATTCCATAGTAGGTCATCTTGATGCTGCATACATCATGATCCGTTTGTGTTCAAGCTTTTTAAAAGCCAGACCTTTTTCGTACACCCAAAAACTCTCTCCCCATTCCGGTCCAGAATGGAGGAATGAAGGAACAGAGAACGAAAGCCTGCCAAAAAAAACCGGAAGGCACATCCGGCACCTTCCGGTTCGGGACATTTTTCCCGTCAAGAGCCCGCATGGGCGCCGTTCCGGCCTTACAGATAACTGCGCACGACTCCGGAGGCGCGTTCCCGCACGGCGGCAATGCGCTTGCTCAATTCCATCTTGTACGCTTCCATGTCGCGAATGGGAGCCTGCGCCACGCCGGAGATCATGGCCGCCTGGGCCACGGCCGGGCATTCCCATTCGATGATGCGGGGATCAATGGGCTTGGGAATCACGTAATCAATGCCGAAACTGAGTGGGGCGCCGCCGTACATGTCCACCACTTCCTGGGGAACGGGTTCCTTCGCCAGGTCCGCCAAAGCGCGCGCGGCGGCGATTTTCATCTGTTCGTTGATGACGGAGGCGCGCACATCCAGAGCGGCGCGGAAAATGAACGGGAAGCAGGAGACGTTGTTCACCTGGTTGGGCCAGTCGGAACGGCCGGAACCCATGATGCAGTCCGGGCGCGCCTTTTTGGCGTCCTGGTAGGTGATTTCCGGGTCCGGGTTCGCACAGGCGAAGATGATGGGAGAGGGGGCCATCAGTTTCACCATGTCCTGGGTCAGCAACCCTTTGGTGGAGAGGCCCAGGAAGACGTCCGCCCCGGTCAGGGCTTCTTCCAGCGTACAGTCTTCCGACTGGGAGAATTGCGCCTTCGTGGCGTGCAAGTCGATGCGGCCCGTATGGATCAGCCCCTTGGAGTCGAACATGTAAATATGCTCGCGGCGGACACCCAGGGTCATGTAGAATTTGGCGCAGGAAATGCCCGCGGCTCCTGCCCCGACGACGACGACTTTCAGGTCTTCCAGCTTGCGCCCCGTCAATTCCGCGGCGTTCAGCAGGGCCGCGCCGGAGATCACGGCCGTGCCGTGCTGGTCGTCATGGAACACGGGAATGTCCATTTCTTCGCGGAGGCGTTCCTCCACCATGAAGCATTCCGGCGCCTTGATGTCTTCCAGGTTGATCGCGCCGAAGGTGGGCTCCATGGTCTTGATGACCTCGATCAGTTTTTCAGGCTCCTTGATGTTCAGCTCGATATCGAAAACGTCGATATCCGCGAACACCTTGAATAAAAGCCCCTTGCCTTCCATCACCGGCTTGGCGGCGTCCGGACCTATGTTGCCCAGGCCGAGCACGGCCGTGCCGTTGGTAATGACGCCCACCAGGTTGGAACGGCCGGTGTACAGGGCGCTCTGGGAGGGGTCTTCCTTAATGCGGAGGCAGGGTTCAGCAACGCCCGGGGAATAGGCGAGCGTTAAATCCCGTTGCGAAAAGCAGGGCTTGCAGGGCAGCGTCTCCATCTTTCCGGGACGGGGCTGGGAGTGGTACTGCAAGGCGTCTAGTCTGATGTCGGAACTCATGGTCGTAGGGGAACGGAAAATCGAGCCTTGCTTGCACCACATAATCAGCGTGCATTCAAGCAAATAATCTTTTAATCGCGTCACAAGGTCCATATCCGGACGGCGTTTCTTTTAAATTGAAAGGGACGCAGAAATATGGTAAAGGGTCTACGGAATATCAACCGTCTTCGTTCATGGAAACAACCCCTCCCCTTCCCTCGGGATTCAATATCAACGGCTATCTTATCCAGTCTCTGAAGCAGACGGATCCCCTCTGCCACGTTTATTTTGCGGCGGATTCCAGCCATGTCCAGTACCTGGTCCGGGAGTTCTGCCCGCAGGGCCTGGCCGTGCGCGATCCGGAAAGCGGCAAGCTGCGCTATCCGGAAAGCACCGACATCGAGCAGGAGGTGATTCCGCTCAAAAACGATTTTGAAGCCCAGTTCCGCACCGGCGCCCTGGCGGAGATTCCGGCCCAGGGCACGCTGTATCTGGTTTACGCCATGCCCGGCGCCCATCCGGCTGCCGGGACGGAGGAGCCCCAGGCCCAGCCCGTTTCCCTCCAGCGCGACCAGCGGGCCCTGGCCACGCCTGGCGCGGGAGCCCCCATTTCCCCGGTCGCCGTGCCCCAGCCGCGCCGGAAGAAGAGTTCCCTGGGAATATGGATTCTGCTTCTGGTTCTGCTGGGGGGAGGGTACGGAGCGTATCATTATTCTACCCACAGCCGCAGTGAGGAAGCCGCTCTGGCCCAGGAACCGGCCAAGCCTCAGGAAAAGAGGAAGGTCCCCAAGCCGGAAGCCGGGAACAAGGACGCACAGCCTGCTCCGGAAATGGCAGACCCCTTTGAACAGGAAACCGCAGCCGCGGAAGAACAGCCTCCGCAGGAACCATCCTCCGCAGCCGACCAGCCTGCCGAAGATAAGGCGGACGCTCCCGAAGCGGCAGGGGACGAGGAAACCGTTTCCGAACCAGCGGCGGAAGAGCCTGAAACCGCACCTGCAGAAACGGATGATGCCGCCGACGCCAAGGAAGCGGCTCCGGTGGAAAAGGAAAAACCGTCTTCCGCCTCCGCCCGAGCGGCCGCTCCTTCCCGCAACGCACCTGCCGCCGCAACCGCCTCCGCAGGCAGGCCCCGCGCAACGGCGCATCGGCAAACCACCAATATGGGGGACGTCAACGCGTACATCAAGAAGTATGCCAAGGCGCTTCCCCTCAACCAGTGGAAAAAACAGTACTCCCAGCTTTACACAAGCTGGTTCGGCAACAAGGAAGAGATAGCCGAAGGCTGGATCACCACTTTCGGCCCCCTCGGGTTCCGCGCCCGGGGGCTGGACACGTCCTGGCCCAATCCCAATTTCAGGGGAATGTTTCCCAAATCCCTGCTGGACCCCAACGGCGACCCCGTGGCGAACGTGTACGTGGTCACCCAGGTGATCGAAGGTTCCCCCGCTGAAAAATATGTGAACAAGGGGGATGTGATCCTCGGCATCGACGGCCATCCCTTCAAGACTTCCCTGAGCCTGGATGTTCCGTACGGGCCCTACCAGTTCCAGGATTCCCGCGGCCTGGACATGCATGCGGGCCTGCTGGTGGACAAGGCGGAAGGCGCCGGAAAGATCACCCTGAACCTGATTCCGGCGGAGAACGTGGAAAAAATCCAGGGCCTCCAGCCCCTCTGGAAGGAAGTGTTCAGGGAGGAAAAGGCGAAAAAGCCCGTCAATCTTTCCATCTCCATCCAGGGCGGCCAGCAGATCCGGCTGCACGTTGACGACGGCGGCAATGGCATTGGTAGCGACGGTTTCGAATGGTCGGACCTGAGGCTGGAAGGGGCCGGAGGCCCCATTCCGTTGACAAAGCTCAGGCCCTTGCAGTACAGCGTGGGCTACGGCGCCGCCAAGTACGACCCCGAACGCAAGGTCTGGCTGGCGCACGCCGTCTCCTCCATCGTTTTCGACATCCCCAAAGGCAACTGGAAGCTGAAAGGAACCGGCACCCCCGGAGGGGCCGCAAGCGTAGGGGTCACCGTGTACACGGGAGGGGCCTCCACCCTGCCGGACGCCGTCAAGAAGTACGTGAAGAACGTTACGTTCAAGATTCCCCAGCTGGGGTCCTATGCGCCCGGATTCCCGAAAAATTGCGCCAAGAGCAAGGCCGTGGTCCACATGATGAGCGAATGGCTCGCCGCCCAGCAGCGCGAGGACGGCTCCTGGGAACGCCCCGGCGGTTACTGCGGCAACCATTACGATACGGCCTGGGCCGGACTGGCCCTGATGGCTACCGGCAATCCCAAGTATGATCCGGTCATCAAGAAGGCCGCTTATTACATCGCTTTTTCCGGCTCCCAGTGCTGGTGGGCGGTTCCCCAGGCTTCCGCGGGCATCTTCCTGTGCGAGTACTGGCTGCGCTATCGGGACAATTCCGTGCTACCCGCCATCCGCAACGGTGTGCAGCGCATGAAGAACGAAGTGCTTTACGGGGACTTCGTCACCGGGCACGGCATCCATCCCGGCTATGCGGGCACGGGGGTCAGCATTGGCGGCTCCCACATGTGCCTGTTCCTGGCGCTGGCCAGCAAGACCCCGGCGCGGGTGGAAGACGGTGTGCTGGACAAGATGATGGACCGCGCCCAGGAACTCTGCCCCACGGGCATGGGGCCCTACGGACGCATGACGGAATCCTTTTCCTTTGAACCCAACCGCAATTGCGGAGGCACTTATTCGGGCCGCCACGGTCCCTATTTCATCGCCTCCCTCATTTGCGGAGGGCCGGAATTGTACACCAAAAACAGCCGCATCATGTACAGTGAAGGCCCCATCGGCGGCTGCGACCAGGGCCACTCCTCCGAAACGCTTTCCATCATGTGGGCCCTCCCCTCCTACTGGCGCGTCAATCCGGAAGTTTATTACAAGAACATGGAGGCTTTCCGCTGGAAGCTCACTCTGCTGCGCCCGTTTGACGGAGGCATGATGCAGAATCCCAACAGGCTGGAGCTGATGACGGCGGACCCCGTGATAGGCACCTACATCCGCACCGGCGTGTGGATCACGGCGCTGTGCGCGGAACGGCAGAACCTGGCCATCACCGGGAAGCCCGAGTTCCAGGCCAAGACCTTCCGCAAGGTTCCCCCCATCAACGATACGGAATCCCGCTTCCTGAATACCTACATCCGCAACTGGAGCATGGTCAGCGCGGCGCTGGGTTCCAAGGCCCCCGCCTCCCTCAAGTCCGCCATCCGGGACATGAAGAAGATCCCCGTGGAACAGGGCTGCCGCTTCAAGCTCATGGACCTGGTCAATTCACGGGCCCTTCCCATTTCCAAGGCCATCATGTCCCTTCCCGGCGTGGACCAGCTCACCAAGGCCACCTGTGCGGAAATGCTCCTGGGCATGGACGTGCGCATTTTCTTTGAACCCAAGCGCAAGGACGACAAGCTCCAGCCCGGGGAATATTCCCTGAACCTGGACATCCAGCAGCCCCTGGGGGGCCGTGCCCTGGGCCTGCAACGCAACAAGGAACTGGAGAGCAAGGCCAACGAAGCTTACAAGTACGACTTTGCCGGCACCGTGCAGTTCAGCGACACCACCACCTTTTCCCCGATGGAAACCGTCTCCTGGACGCCCAGCACCAAATTCGGCGGCCAATGGAACGTTTACAATTACAACAAGGACCTCAGCGGCCCCACCCAGCCGGGCGTGCCCAAGATGACGGCCAGGATCAAATGGCGCGTGAACGATCTGGACGTGGAGTACGACCGCCCCATCGCCGTCGGCGGCTTTGAAGTGGGCAGCGGGGAGAAGGCGCGCCCCGTCACCAATTGCAACCACTTGTGGGTTCCGGGCATCCTGATACGCGACCACGGGAACTGGGGTTGCTCCTTCCACCTGCCGGACGGCACCTATATTTCCGCGGCCTCCCAGGGCAACCAGATCGAGGTGTACGACGAAACGGACAAGAAGAATAAGAAGACGTGGGTTTCCCCGAACGATTCCTGCCTGACCCAGGGTTCCCGCTGCCTGTTCCGCGTTTCCACGGACTGGCACGGCCTGGAATGCCGCGTGCGCGAACTCAAGCTGCTGAGCAACGGCTCCGAGGAAGTCGCGGATTACAAGCTGAAGGCTTCCTCCGGCGGCAGCGTGGACACGGCCAAACTTCTGGACCGCGACGTCACCACCGTAGAAGAACTGGATATGCCGAACGGGAAAGACAATCCCCTGGTGTTGGAACTCACCCTGAAGTCGCCCGCCTCCCTGCGGGCGGTGGACCTCAAGCTGGACAAGGGGAATTCCCGCATCGTCATTGAAGCCTACAAGGGCGGCAAATGGATTCCCGTCCACTGGGGTTCCGTAGGTCCGGCCACCGCCGGAGTGAGCGACGCCCAGAAGGCGATGTACGCCGACGAGCCGGAAGTCCTGCGGATGCTCCAGGCCCCCGGCAACGGCTTCATCAAGTGCATGAGGACGTTCGACCCGGTCACCACGAACAGGCTGCGCGTCAAATTTTCACAGAAGGGCGGCAAGGTCCGCCTGGCGGAATTGCACGTGTACAAGGAGAACGCTCCCAAAACGGCAGTAGCGGCGGTCAAATAGAGGCTTTCCGTTACGGACCGTCCATTTCCCGGGGCCGGCTCGCCATGAGTCCGGCCCCTCTTTTTTTCAAGGACCGGAAGAAAGAAGGGGGCGCCCGGCATCCCACTGTCATGAACAACAGGGGGAATGCCCCGGTTTTCCGGGGATTCACAGTCCCGGAACCGGGAGAAAGAGGACTGCCGCCCTCCCCGGTTAAAAAGTTTCCGAAGCCACGCGGAAGGCACCTTCCCCATCCGTGAAAGAACACCGCACGGGAAGGAACTCCTCTGCGGCATTCCCGGCGAAAACAGCTCCGGGCCGTCTTTGTCCATCAGCGGACGCTCATTCCCCGCGGGCGTATCCGGAAACGATTTCCTGAAGGATGGCGGAGATTTTCTCCATGGACTGCACGGGGACATACTCGTATCTTCCATGGAAGTTGTGGCCGCCCGCGCACAGATTGGGACAGGGCAGCCCCATGAAGGAAAGGCGCGCGCCGTCCGTGCCGCCGCGCACGGGGACGATTTCCGGCCGCACGCCCACCGCTTCCATGGCCCGGCGGGCATGGTCCACCAGGTGCATGTGCGGCAGGATTTTTTCCCGCATGTTGTAGTAGGAATCCTGGATTTCCACCACGACGGAGCCCTCCCCGTATTTCCGGTTCAGCAGGGCGGCGCAGTCGTGCATGAATTCCTTTTTGCGCTCGAATTCTGCGGAGCCGTGGTCCCGGATCAGGTATTCCGCCGCGGCCTGTTCCACATCCCCGCGGAACGAGTCCAGATGGTAAAATCCTTCGTAGCCTTCCGTACACGCCGGATTCTGGAACGCGGGCAGCATGGCCTGGAATTCCATGAGCAGGAGGGAGGCGTTCACCATCCTGCCCTTGGCGCTTCCGGGATGAATGCTTTTGCCGTGCGCCGTCACCACGGCGGAAGCGGCGTTGAAGTTTTCATACTCGATTTCTCCCAGCCGTCCTCCGTCCACCGTGTAGGCAAAATCCGCGCCGAAGCGTGCCACGTCAAAGTTATCCGCGCCGCGCCCTATTTCCTCATCCGGGGTGAAGGCGATCCTGATGTCTCCGTGGGGGCGTTCCGGATGCAGCAGGAAGGAGGCGGCCATGTCCATGATTTCCGCAATGCCCGCCTTGTCGTCCGCGCCAAGCAGGGTTTTCCCGTCCGTCACCACCAGGTCCTGGCCGGCATATTCCTCCAATTCCGGAAAGACGGCCGGGGAAAGCATCACGCCCCGCTCCCCGTCCAGCACAATGTCACCCCCGTCATAGGAATGCACGACGGAAGGGTTTACGCCGCTGCCCGGCACGCCGGGAGCCGTGTCCACATGCGCCACCCAGCCGATGGCGGGAACCTTTTTCCGGATGTTGGAAGGGATGGAGGCGTACACGATGCCGGAAGCTTCATCAAGCTCCGCCTGCGCCCCCATTTCCCGCAGTTCTGCGGCCAGCATTCGGGCCAGCACGGTCTGGCCGGGGGTGGACGGCACGGTTCCGGAGTCCGGGGACGATTGCGTACCCACGCCCGCATACCTCAAAAAACGATCTAAAACAGATATATTCATCAGGAAAATCAAGGATTGCTGCAAAGTCTAGCACCCCGTATTCCGAACACAAGCACAAGGACACGGTTTATCCTTGCAGTTTAGTCCGGATTGAAGTATGTAAACAGAGCTTCTCCCCATGATGACTCCTCTCCCCCTTGGCGTTACCCTTGCTATGGCCCTTTCCTGCGGCGCCCTGCCGCTCATGGCCGAGGGTATCTATGTGCCGGCCCCCATGCCCCCAGCCTCCGGAACGTGGCAGGATCCCTCGGACATGTACGTAGAGGCGCTCAGCTTGGTCAACAAGTCTGCCGGACTGGCAGAGAAGCGGGATTACGTGGGAGCCATCCGCCTCACCCAGCAGGCGGAGGAACAACTGGCGCGCCTGGTCAAGGCCTATCCGCAATGGAGGCCCAACCTGCTCGCACAGCGCCGCCAGATCAACAGGGAAAACCTGGACCAATGGCAAAAACTGGCGCAGCAGCAGGCGGCAGCGCGCCCGACAGGGCCCGCTCTGGCCGTGGAACAGCCGGCCGCCGTCCCTGCCGCAAACCGTCCCAGACCCAAACCCAACATCGCCCTGCCCCCCGGGTACAAGGGCGTGGAATTCCCGACAACGCCAGGGGAACCTCTCATCAATCCTGTTCCGGGGCTGTCCGTGTCTCCCGGCGCCCCTCCGGCAATCGTGGAAAGCAGCTATGACCGCATCCGCAACGCCCTGGACAAGTCCAGAATGGAAAACAAGGCCCTGATCGATGCCCTGAAACGCACCCGCAGGCAATTGGAAAAAGCGCTGTCAGACCTGGCCGTGTCCGCCACGGGAGAGTCCGTTTACCGCGACGAGCTGATCAAGGTCAGGAAACAGATGGAAGACGAGAGAGCTGAGAATAACAAGCTTCTCCAGACCCTGATTCCGCGCGTGCGGGAACTGGAACAGACCGTCGCCACGCTGACGAAGGAAAGAGACCAGCATCTGGAACTGATAGCTTCCCTCCAGCAGCAGGTTCAGGATTATGAAGATGCCCTGAAGAAGATGACGGACGACAGAGACGCCCTGAAGAATGAACGCGACCAGCTGGCGGCTCTGGTGGCACTGAACAATCCGGACAAGACCAGGAACCTGCTGGACCGCAACATGACCCTGACGGCCCAGCTCAAGGATGCGCAGGACAGGATCGCCGCGCTGGAAACGGCCAATTCCGATTCCGAGGAGCAGCGCAAAGCCAACCTGAAGGCTCTGGAAGAAGCCCGTACAGAGTCCGCCGGGCTCAAGCAGAAGCTGATCGCCCTCCGCGACGAGAATATCGGCTACCGCAAGCGCATCACGGAGATGATGACCAAGCTGATCAATGCGGATGTGGAACTTTCCAAATTGTCCGAGCATCCGGAAAAAAGCCCCCTGCTTATGGAAGAAGTTACGCTGATGCGCTCCATCATCGCCAAGCAGAACCGCATTCTTTCCATCCAGGACCAGAGCCGCACCCTGCTCATCAACACTTACATGAGGGAGTTCCAGCAAAACCCGGCGACAAAGGACATTGCGGCCCTGCTGAATAACACGGACATCATCAAGCTGACGCCCGCCGAACAGCAGATCGTCAACGCCCTTGAGGGGGACAGCAAGTTAAAACTTTTCCTGACGGACCGGCAGAAGGAAGAAATGGACAAGCTGGCCAGGGACCTTTCTGCGGAACGGGAAAAGGCTGCCCAGCTTTCCAAGGAACTGGAACTGGCGCGCAGCAAAATGAAGAATGACGCGTCCAAGAACAGCAAGGCGAATAAGGCCCAGGCGCAAGCCCTGGCAAAAGCCAGGGACGCGGTGGAACAGAAAAACCGCCAGGTGGAGGAACTCAACCGGAAACTGAAGGATTTGACGCGCCAGTTCAATGAGCAGGCGAAACTGGCCGCCCTTTCAGCTTCCTCCGCCGTTCCGGACCAGGCAGACCGAGGCATAAAAACCGCCGTGCGCGAACAACTCAAGGTAGAGGCCCTGGGCCAGGGAGCCGCGGAAGCCTTTGCCCAAAAGCGCTACGTGGCGGCCGAACAGCTCTACCGTACCCTTCTGGATTTGCAGCCCAACCACGTCCCCGCCCTGGTGAACCTGGGAACCATTCTGCTCCAGCGCAACAAGGCGGAAAAGGCCATAGAATATCTTAAGAAGGCTACCGACCTGGATGCCCGCTCCTCCCCCGCATGGTTCATGATGGGGGTGGCGCAGTACCGCGCCGGGCTCGACCAGCAGGCGCTGGCCTCCCTGACGGAGACCGTCAGGCTGGACCCCGCCAACGCTCCGGCCATGCTTTACCTGGGCAATCTGGAAACCAGCGCCGGGAATTACGAGAAGGCGGTGGGCCATTTTGAAAACGCGCTGAAGATCCTTCCGGAATCCTCCGAAGCCCACTTCAACTTGGCATGGACCTATTCCCGGCTGGGCCGTACCGCGCAGGCCCGCAAGAGCTATGACGCCGCCATCCGCTGCGGAGGATTGCCGGATTCCGACCTGGAACTGGCCATTACCGGCACCAGCACGCTGCCGCGCCGCAAGCAGGCGGAGAAGGAAGCCGCACCGGCTCCGGACGTTCCCGACACTCACATGGCCGTTGCAGTAAGCGACCCGAAAGCCATTCCGCATGAAGCCGGGGAAGTTCCCGCCAGCATTGCGGAAGATCCGAACGCCCGGGAACGCCCCGCTCCGGCATCCCGGCACATCGCCGTGAGCCTCCGTACGGAACCGGAACCCGCTTCCCTGGCCTCCCAGGTGAAGGAGGCAGGCCCCGCGCACACTGCCGCCAACCAGCAGGCGCAGACCGCGCCCGCCAAGGAACAGGCACAGGCGGAAGCCGCGGAAAAACCGCGCAGAAGAAGCCGTTTCCGCATCGGTTCCTGATCCCCCTTTTCATTCCCGAATCCCGTTATGCATCAAGTTTCCATCCTCGGCCTGGGGATCATCGGCTCGCGCATTGCCCGCCACATGATCTCCCTGGGAGACGACGTAACCGTCTGGAACCGCACACCCCGTGAAGGTTACCCCCGCACGGCAGCAAGCCCGGCGGACGCCGTCCGCGCCTCCCGAATCATCCAGATTTACCTCAAGGACAGGGACGCCTGCCTGGAGGTGTTTGAACAGATGAGGGGAGCCCTCACCCCGGAACATGTGATCCTGAACCATTCCACGATCGACCTTGCCACGGTGGACAAGCTTTCCCTGATGTGCTCCGGGATCGGCTGCACGTATGTGGACTGCCCGTTCACCGGTTCCCGCATGCCCGCGGAAAAGGGGGAACTGGTTTATTACGCGGGAACGGATTCCTCCACGCTGGAGCGCATGCGCCCCGTTCTGGAACACAGCTCAAAGGATATTCTCCATGCGGGCGGCGTGGGCGCCGGCACCGTCGTGAAGCTGGTCACCAACATGATTTCCGCCACGATGGTCCAGAGCCTCAGCGAAGCCCTGGCCATCACCCAGGCCTACGGCATTTCCCCGCAACTGCTGGGGCAGGCCATTTCCCGGAACGTCATCGCCTCCCCGCTGGCGGCGTTCAAGCTTCCCCTGATGGCGGAGCGCGATTTTTCCACCCACTTTTCCCTGGACAATATGAGGAAAGACGGCGTTTACGCCCAGGAACTGGCGGCGGAAAAGGGCATCCAGCCTCCCGTGGCGGCTCTCGTCTCCTCCATCATGGACCGCCTGTGCCGCGAAGGTCATGCGGAAGAGGATTTCGGCTGCCTGGCGGAACAATTCGATTAACCCGATCCCGACCGATGATTCCCGCAGGAACATGCACCAGCTTTCTTCTGCCCCTCCTGCTCCTTGTTCCCTGCGTTTGCGGACAGGAGGCGGAACGGGGAGAAAGCGCGCCGCCTGCCGCCGCGCATGAAGAAACAGTTCCCCTGCCCGTTCCGGACACGGACCATCTGGACGATTCCTCCGACCGCCCCGTCCTGCAGGGCCGGTCCAACGTTGCGCCCGTTGCCGAGCCCGTACCCGCTCCTGCGGCTCCGTCCGGAGAAATGTCAGTCCCGCCCGCGGCGGCTCCCGCCACGGAAGCCCCGGTACGGCGGCAGCCTTTCACCAGCATTTCCTCTTCCAAGCAGTTCCACGTGATCGGCCAGGACGCCCTGCTAGCCGGAGCCATCGCCTCCCGCGCCGATTCCATGCGTACGGCGCTGCTGAAAATCCTCAAGCAACCGAACGAGTGGAAGAACCGGATCATCATCCGCCTGCTGGGGGAACCGGGCACCCCGGTTCCGCCCAATCCCATCCGCATGCAGACCACGATCCTGGGGGACGCCATCACGTACAATATTTACATCCACCTGGGCCGCGGCATCAACCAGGACAGGCTCCGGAACGCGGTCATTTCCACCCTGCTTTATGAAATGATGCTGCGGAACATCGATCCGGAGGGCCTGCCGGAACAGGTCAGCCTTCCTGCCTGGCTCATTACCGGGCTGGAACAGGCCGTTCTGTGGCAGACCAATGAAGCGGACCGCACGCTGTATTCCACCCTGTTCCAGCAGGACGGGATCATGAGCCCGGACGATATTCTGAAAAGCCGGGAGCCGGAGAAAGAACTGGACGCCACCTCCTACGCCGCCTACCAGACTTCCTGCGGCGCCCTGATGCTCTGCCTGCTGAACCAGAAAAACGGCCCGGAAGGGATGAAACAACTGCTGGACCAGGCGATTCTGGGGGGGGACGATCCCAAAAACCTCATCAAGCGCCATTTTCCCCAGCTCAATCTGACACCCTCCTCCCTGCACAAATGGTGGACGCTCCAGCTTTCCCGCATGGCTACCCCACCCGTGACGGAAACCCTCACGATCATGGAGACGGAGAGGCATTTGCAGGAAGCCCTCACCCTGGTCAAGTACGATCCGGACACGCGGACCACCTCCACTTTTCCAGTGGACAATCTGGAGGAAGCCGCCTCCCTGACGGACCTGAAGAGACAGCTTTCCAACATATCCGGCAACCTGTTCAACCTCAGCAGGCGCTCGTTCCCCTCCTATCGTCCCGTCATCGTGGAATACGCCAAGCTCGTCGCCCTGATGCAGACGGACAGACTGGACCGCAGGAAAGCCGCGCCGAAAATCAGTCAGCTCCGGGAAATACGGGAACTTTCCATGAAAACGGCCCGGCGCGTACGGGATTATATGGACTGGTATGAAATCAACACCCGGACCGGTTCCGGAAAAACGTTTGATTCCTACGCGGCAACCATGAAGCTGATCCGGGAGCAGGAGGCTCCGGCCAACACGCCCATCGCCAGGTACCTGGACGATATTGAAAAATTGTACACGCTTCCGGCAAAGGCTCCCGTTCCCCCCCTGTACGGGAACGACTGACCCCGGAATTACGGGATTTCCTCACGGACAGCCCTATCCGGCAGTCCCGGCGGTGCGCCGCAGGAGAAACCGCTCCGGGATTTACCGGCCTTACGGGAAAAGGACGGCCTGCGCCCCTTTTTGCGAGGGTCTGCCGGGTATTCGTGTCAGCATGCTATCCTCGTTATGACAATTCCGGGTACGGCCTTGTCTGACTGTCATATGAAACATGTATTGCTTCCTCCTTTTTTTGCCGTCGCCGCCCTTGTTTCCTGTGATCCCGTGCTGGCCCAGCAGATTCCCCAGCCCCAGCCGTCCCCGGAGGGCGTTTACCTGAATACGGAACGCGGCCTGCGCGTCAGACCGCTGGAAGGCAGGGAAATAAGCCCCAGCTTGATCAAGGGGCTGAAGCCGGAGGAACAGATCACCAAGCGCACGCCCGGCGTGCCCACCAAGCCGAGCATTCTTCTCCAGCACCTTTCCCGCCCGTCCAAGCCCGGCATTGAGTTTTTTGCGCCCAAGCCCCTCAAGATGATGCCGTATCTGGACAGTTCCTACGTTTTCGGCAATACCTGCGTGGAACCGAACGCCTGGATCCGCGAGGACATGATTTCCACAGGAGCGCAAAAAATTAAAACGGCCCTGTCCAGATACGGCATCACCTATTCCGCCCAGTACGGTTTCAATTACACGGGTCTGACGGGCGGCGGCCTGAACGGCAGAAAGGATTTCGCCTCCCACAACGGTTCCCTGCTGACCAACATCACCCTGTTCCGCAACAATTCCACGGGCAGCGGCATGTACCTGGCTTCCGAGTTCGACTTCGGCAACGGTTTTCATTTCAATGAGGGGAATGCGGGCCCCCAGACCACGCTAGGCTCCCTCCAGAATCCCACCAGTTCCTTCCAGGGGCCGGATCCGCACCTGAGCAACCTGAGCCTGGCCTGGGTGGGCGCGGGCGGCAAGCTCCTGCTGATGGCGGGACAGCTGGACACCACCAATTACATGGACCACAACGCGTACGCCAATTCCCACAACAATAACCTGACCAACAGCGTTTTCGGCAACAATCCCATGCTTCCGCTCACGGATAATTCCCTGGGTTTCCATTTTGCCTGGCAGCCCACCACCTCCTTTTACGTGATGGGCGCCACCGCCGCCAACAACATGACCGCCAACCACAATCCGTTCAAGAATATGAACTCGGATAACTGGACCAACGTGCTTGAGTTCGGCTACGTGGCGGAGGATTTCTGCGGATGGGGGCCGGGCGTGTACCGCCTCCAGCCCTTTTTCACCACCAGTGACAGTGAGAACGGGGGCGGCGTGGGCGTCAACTTCCAGCAGCAGCTCGGCCGCCACAGCCATCTGGGCTGGTTTTTCCGGGGCGGCTGGGCCAGCGACGACGCGGCCACACTGACCGGCGTACGCTGCGCGGCCACCACGGGGCTGGTGCTTCTTTCCCCCTTTTACGGAAAGGGCGCGTCCAATGACGGCTACCTGGGCCTGGGCTTCCTCTGGCAGCAGGGGGCCAGGAAGAACGGACCGTACGTGAATAAGAATGAATACGGCATTGAACTGACGTACGTGATGCAGGTAACGCCCACCATGACGCTTCAGCCCGACATTCAGCTCGTGAAGAATCCCGTCAACGGCCGCCGGGGCCAGACCGCCGTGGTTTTCCAGATCCAGAACGTGTGGTCCTGGTAAGGGGCCGCACCGGAAATATTGGAAAATATTGATCGCATTTCCCGGAAATCGTGTCTAAATGGAAACATATTTACCCGGACCACGCACATGAAGCGCACTGAGCTATCTTCCCTGAAGGAGGCGGAACAGGCCTCCCTGAACCATGAGATTCTAACCACCTGGCGACCCGGGGAAACCCTGGGAGAACACATGGAGCGGCGCGGCGTCAGCCGCCGGGAATTCAATAAATGGTGCCTGAAAATGATCGCCCTGATGGGCGTGGCCTCCGTGAGCGGCGGCGTTTCCAACGCCCAGGAAATCGCGGACAAGATGGCGAATCTCAAACGGCCCGTGGTTATCTGGCTCCAGCTTCAGGAATGCACCGGGTGCCTGGAAAGCACCATCCGCAGCTATAATGAGGAGATCGGGGACATGGTGCTTTCCGCCGTGTCCATGCCGTATGTGGAATTGCTCATGGCCCCCTCCGGGGAGGCGGCCAACCAGGCGCTGGAAGAGGCGATCAAGGAACCCCACATCCTGGTTATCAACGGGTCCGTTCCGGTCAACGACGGCGGCATTTACTGCACCGTGGCCGGGGAAACGGTGGAACACCTGCTGCGCCGCTGCGCGGAGAACGCCTCCTATATCCTGGCCGTGGGCTCCTGCGCCTACTTCGGCTCCATCCAGGCCGCCCGCCCCAATCCCACGGGGGCCGTGGGCGTGCGGGACATCCTGACGGACCGCACGGTCATCAACGTGCCGGGCTGCCCCCCCATCGGGGACGTGATCACGGCCGTGATCATGTACATTCTCACTTTTGACCGCGCACCGGAGTGCGACCTGGAAACGCGCCCCCTGATGGCGTACGGCACGCGCATCCACAACAATTGCCCGCGCCGCGCCCATTTTGACGCCGGCCAGTTCGTGAACGTGTTTGACGACGAGAACGCGCGCGAATGCTTCTGCCTGTACAAGGTGGGCTGCAAGGGGCCGGACACTTTCTCCCCCTGCCCCATCGTCAAGTGGAACGGCGGGGTCAGCTTCCCCATCCAGTCCGGGCATCCGTGCATCGGTTGCACGGAGCTGTATTTCTTCGACCGCATGACTCCCTTCTACAAGACGCTGCCCAATGTGAACGGCTTCGGCGTGGAGGCCTCCGCCAACGTGATCGGCGCCGTGGGCGTAGCCGCCGCGGGCACGGCCATCGCCGCCCATGCGGTGGGGTCCGCCATTCACTACAAGCGGCAGCACATGAAGGAGGAGGCGAACGTCTCCCTGCCCGCCTTCGGGGACGCGCCCGGCTCCCCCGACAAGGAAACTGAAGAATAAGAAGCCTTTTACACCAGATTACCATGAGCAATTACACATCAGCGGCCGTTCCGGAATCCAGCCGCGTGGTCATCGACCCCGTGACGCGCATCGAAGGCCACCTGCGGGTGGAGATGGAGGCCGGAGACGGCGTGATCAAGAACGCCTGGACGTCCACCACGCAGTACCGCGGCATTGAAGTAATCGCCTGCAAGCGCGATCCGCGCGACGTGTGGGCCTTTGTGGAACGCATCTGCGGCGTCTGCACGGGCACCCACGCCATTGCCGCGCTGGCCGCGGTGGAAGACGCCCTGCAATATCCCGTGCCCATCCAGGCCAAACTTATGCGGGACCTGGTCAGCGGAGCCCTGGGCATTCAGGACCACGTGATCCATTTCTACCAGCTCCAGGCCATGGACTGGGTGGATGTGGTTTCCGCCCTGAAGGCGGACCCGAATGAGACCGCCGCGATTGCCAAGTCCCTTTCCGACTGGCCCCTTTCCTCCGCCACGTATTTTGCCGGGGTGCAGAAGAAGCTGAAGGATTCCATCGCCCACGGGCAGTATTCCATCTTCACGAACGGCTACTGGGGCCACCCGGCCTACAAGCTGCCGCCGGCAGTGAACCTGCTGGGCGTGGCGCATTACCTCCAGGCCCTCGTCTGGCAGCGGGACATGATCAAGATCCACACCATCCTGGGCGGCAAGAACCCGCACCCCAATTTCCTGGTGGGCGGCATGGCCTGCGCCATCAACATGAACAACGACCAGGCCATCAACCAGTTTTCCCTGAGCTACCTGAAACAGCTCGTGGATACCTGCCACGATTTCATCCACAAGGTGTATTACCCGGACATCGTGGCCATTGCCGGTTTTTACAAGGATTACGCCCATATCGGCGCTTCCAACCCCAACCTGTTCTGCACCGGGGACCCGTCTGAAATCAATACCGGGGCTCCTGCCGGCAAAGGCATGATCAAGCCGGGCGTGCTGCTGAACGGGGATTACAAGAATGTCCTTCCCTTTGACCAGGACAAGATCAAGGAGTTCGTCACCAGCGCGTGGTACAAGTACACGGAGGGCCGGGACGCGGGACTGGCCCCGTACGACGGCCAGACGGACGCGGATTACAACGGGCCCAGGCCTCCCTACAAATGGCTTTCCGACCGGCCCCAGTACACCTGGGTGAAAGCTCCGCGCTACGACGGCCACGCCATGGCCGTGGGACCGAACGCCCGCATGATGATCGGCTACGCCCAGGGCGTTCCCGCCATCGTGGAGCGGGTGGACGCCGCCTGCGACAAGCTGGGATTGCCGCGCGACAACGCCTTCATGAATTCCACGCTGGGCCGCGTGTACGGCCGCGCCCTGGACGCCATGATCAACGTGGACATGATGGTGGACCAGCTCCAGGAAATGACGAACCGCATCAAGAACGGGGAAACCGCCACCTTCAACCCGGAGAAATGGGAGCCCGAGACATGGCCCTCCTCCTGCAAGGGTGTGGGCTGGGTGGAAGCCCCCCGCGGCAGCCTCAGCCACTGGGTAAGGATTGAAAACGGCCAGACGGTGAATTACCAGGCCGTGGTTCCCAGCACCTGGAACAGTTCCGGACGGGACGCGGAAGGCCAGATGGGGCCTTACGAGTATTCCCTGGCCCACACCGGAACGCATCCGCTGGTGGACCCGTCCCGACCCGTGGAGCCCCTGCGCACCATTCACAGCTATGACCCGTGCCAATCCTGCGCCGTCCATCTGTTTGACGAAGAGGGAGAGGCCATTATGACCAGACAGGACCCGTGAAAACGACCCTCATCAATGAAGACCTCACCCTGGTGGTGGAGGATGCCATTCCGGCCAGTACCGTTTACTCTCCGGAGGAAATCCTGGCGCTGGCCGTGTGCGCCTCCCCCAACGGGAGCACGGACCCGGGGGACCTGGCCCTGCTGCACGCGGCACGGGAACGCGGCATCCAGCTGAATTACGCCCAGCAGGCGGATTCCTGGGAGGCCCCGTCCGGAGAACGCCATTACAGCACCGCCATCCTGAAGGCCGCGGACAAGGAAGACGCCGTCCCCTTCATGGTGGCCCGCGGCAACCTGAACGCCCTGGAAAAACTGTGCGAGGTCAGCAATCTGGAAAAGGAACGCATGAACAAGGCTTTTGAAGCCTACGATCCGTCCGGCTTCCAGCCCGTGGGGATTGCCGTGCACCGCTCCGGCGCCCCGTGGCGCCTGCTGGGCGTGGTGCCCATGCACGCCATGCGGGACGTGCGCCATCTTTCCAAGGCCAAGGCCAATTTCCGCTACTTCCACGTCTGGGACTGGCCGCTGCGGGTGCTGCACTGGACATGGGTGTTCTGCATCATCGGCCTGGCCGCCACGGGCATCTGCATCGCGGAAGGCTGGTTCCTGAAAATGGGGGACCTGCACGGCGCTTTTCAGTTCGGCACGCTCCGCTTCGTCCATTACGCCCTGGGCTGGACGCTGGTGGTGGTGATGATGCTCCGCTTTTCCTGCTTTTTCATGGCGTCCAACAAGTACCAGAGCTTCCGGGCGCTGTTCCCCGTCTCCAGACAACAGTGGAAGGACCTGTACGCCACGGCGGTGGACTACGTTTTTGCGCGGAGCTACGACGGCCCGCGCTACATCGGCCACAATCCCCTCCAGCAGTGGACATACACGGGCGTGTACGTCCTGTTCACCACCATGATCGTCACCGGGCTGGCCCTGTACGCGCTGTACGAGCCGCGCCACTGGTTCTACCACTGGTTCATGCCGCTGAACGACCTGATCGGGGTTCCGTACGTGCGCCTGATCCACCTGATCGGCATGTGGTGCTTCATCATTTTCGCCATGATCCACGTGTACCTGTCCATTCTTTCCGGGAACGTGGACCGGGACGGCACCATTTCCTCCATGTTCAGCGGCGGCCGCTGGCTGCGCAAGGGTGTGAAGTTCAGGGATGAATAATACCGGTTCAACGTTCATGGAAGCTGAAGAATATACGGAAGCCCTGCGCGGCTGCCCCGTGAAGGGGAACGCCTATCCCGTGCTCGTGCTGTGCGTGGGCAATCCGCTCATGGGGGACGACGGAGTGGGCGTGGAGCTGGCGAAACGGCTCCAGAAGCGGGACTACGGCCCGCTGGTGCATGTGGAGGAGGGAGGCACCCTGGGCATGACGCTGCTGCCCCTGCTGGAAGACGCGGACACGGTCATCCTGGTGGACGCCGTGAAGACGGGGGCCGCGCCGGGCACGCTCGTCACGCGCAGCAAGGAGGAGCTCCCCCGCCATTTCTCCCGCGTCATTTCCCCGCACCAGATAGGCATGAAGGAGGTGCTGGGCGCCGCCCAGCTCTGCGGCACCCTGCCGCGCGCCATCACGCTGGTGGGGGTGGAGGCCGCGCACACGGAGTTCTGCCAGCCCATGTCCGCAGAGGTGCGGGCGGCCATGCCGCAGGCCCTGGAGCTGATTGAAAACCTCATTGCCCGGGCGGTGGAGGACTGCGCGGACCGGGAAAACTCCCATGCATGAAGTAGGCATCATGGAAGGGGCGCTGGACATGGCGCGCCGCCTCCTGGAAGAAAACGGCGGCTCCCGGCTGGTGCGCGTGCACATGACCATCGGCAGCCTGAGCGGCGTGGTGCCGGACGCCCTGCAATCCGCCTTTCTGGCCCTGAAAGACGCCTACGCGGCGGGGAACGCCGCCCTGGAGGTCACCTGGGTGGAGGCCCTCTGCCGCTGCGACGACTGCCAAGAGGATTTCCTCTTCACGGACCACGGCTACATCTGCCCCGGCTGCGGGGAGCCCGCCCTGGCCATCCTCCGGGGGCGGGAACTGGAGCTTACCCGCGTGGAATGGGAATGATCCCCGATCCTCCTTTCTCCTCCTTTCTCCTCCTTTCTCCTCCTTTCTCCTCCTTTCTCCTCCTTTCTCCTCCTTTCTCCTCCTTTCTCCTCCTTTCTCCGTTCCGCTCCCACCCGGAAAAAATCAGGAAATTTACCCGAACATTTTTCACTTCCGGACGGTCAAACATATTGGCGTACTATTATTACGCCGCAAATTCCAACCCAGCTGTAGAACCAATACCATGAGCAATATCAACCCATTCATCCTGACGGGAATGATGCCGCTTTCAGCGTCATCCATGAACCGCGTTTCCTACATGTGCCCGGTCACCATCACCAATGACGTGGTCCAGGGACAGACGGATGTTCAGGATTCCCTGACCATTGACGCCGGAGGCAGCCTTTACATCATCAACGCCCCCGTCTATGTGGGCGGCCCCAACCAGCCGGACCACGGCCACGGCACCGCCCACCTGGCCGTGCGCAACGGGGGTACCCTGACGCTCATCGGCAACCTGCCGGACCACATGACCATGTTCCTGGGGGACAAGGCCAACGGGAGCCTGGAGATCAACGGCGGCCGCGTGCTGATGGGACAGGGGTGCATTCAGGGAGCCAGGGAGCACGAAGGGCGCATCACGATGACGGACGGCTGGCTTTTTGCCTCGGAGATAGACCTGCCCTGCGACGGCTCGGAGTTCATCATCAGGCACGGACTGGCCCGCATTAAAAAACTGACGGGCAGCGTTTCCACCCACATTTACGGAGGCGTGCTTCACGTGAAGGAATACGCCCATTGCGACCGCATCCATTTGGTGGACAACGGGGTGCTGCTGCTCGGCAGTATCACCAGCCAGCCTTCCGCGGACGTCATGGCCGGCGCGGGCATCAATTTCCGCGGGGACGGAGGCGCCCTGGTCATCCGCGTGCCGCACCCGGAAAAGGCGCTGACCCGCACACGGGAGGCGGAACACGTCTTTGACGAATTGCTGAGAAGAGGCAAGCTGTACCACGACAACGAGCCCATGACCAATTTCCAGGGATTCCACATGAGGGAATTTACCGGGCACGACAGCCTGACCTATGCCGCCCTGCGCCCCGCCGCACAGCTTCATTCCGACCAGAACCAGGTCACGCGCCTGCTGCATACCTTCATGTACGGCGGCAGCGACCGGGAAATACCCATCTGAACACAGGCGCTCAGGAGGGACTGGCCGGCCAATAACCCCTGGCCGGAAGGCAGGCAGAGGAATTCCCCTCCGCCGGGTACCGCATCTTCCTTTAACCGGGAAAGGCGAAAGCTTTCCTTTTTTCTAGTCCTCCGCCGCAATCCCGCGGCAGCCCGGCCTCCGGCCATGCCCCCTTCACGGCCGGATTCCCCGAAGACAAGTGTTTCCGGCCCGGTGATACTTATGGCTCTGTTCTCCCGGAATGAGGCGGAAATTTTCTTTCCCGGCGCCAGGTTTTCATCGGCCCGCGGCAGGGAAAAGAGCCTGTTTTTCCTTTCCCGGACAAGCCGGGGCCGGAAACAACTTCCCCGGACGGCGGCAGATTTTCAGGGAACGGAACACACCCTATCCGGCAAGACGGCCGGATTCAAAAAAGGAGGCCGCCCCGCTTGTTGCGCAGGACGGCCCCTGTTGAATGTTCTCGGTCAATTCGGAGATTATTTGATGAACGTGATCGTGAAAGGCATCTGGTACGTGTATTCCCTGTTGGATATCTTGATCGTGTACACGACGGACAGGATGATCCACACCAAAGGAAGGATCCAAATGAACAGGAAACCAATGAAGATCAGGGTCAGAACTCCGAAGAACGCCCAGGACACCAGCAGGTAAATTCCCCAGGAAATCTGCGCGTTGATGACGTTCTTGCCTATCTGGTCCACCAGGGGGTAGTCCTGCTTCCAGATCAGCCAGCAGATGAGCGGGCCAACGACGTTCGGTCCGGGAATAGCCATCGTAAACAGGGAGAGCAGAGGAGAAATCGCCGTAACGAGCGCAAAATTATCACTGTTGGACTGCGGTGAAACACCCGGTTCGGGTGATGGAGGCGGTCCGGGATGGGGAGGCGGAACTGAAGCGGCGGAAGGGGGAGGAACCGGCGTGGGGGACGGCGGCGGAACAGGAGTGGGGGCGGGAACGGGAGTTGGGGTTGGAACAGGAGCAGGAATCACGGGTTCCTGAGTCGTTTCAGGTTCGGATGATTGATTGGTTTCATTCATAATGGTGTTTGATACGGGGTTAAATTGCTATGGCGGATGCAGGAAAATTCCCTCACCCCGCCACTATCGGCACTTTCTCATACCCTTTCTTACCAAGTCAATATTTTAAACCGCTGCAAGGGACATGCGCTCCGGAGCTTGACAAGGCTCCGCCGGATGCCATAAACATTACCCCATGAATGTCCGCACCGCAGGCGTGCTCCTTTCCGCAGCCCTTTTTTCCTGTTCTCCGCCCGTGCCGGATATTCCGCCAGCCGCGCCCACGGTCACCAGGACGGAGGCCCTGCGCACCAGCCGCGCGTATACAAACCTGGCCTGGAGAGGGACCCGCCACAACGTCCGGCATGGAACGGATCCCGACGGGATCAGGATAGACACTCCGGACGCCTCCGTATCCGGCGCCCATGCGGGAGCCTGGTGGAAGCCCGGCGCACGGTCCGCGGGCATGCCGTACAAGTGGGGAGGGTTCGATACCCCGCGGCAATTCGTCAGCCGCCTGAACCGCGACCCGGAAAACGGAGGCCGCCCCGCCGCTGCCGGAGACATGGGCACCCCGGAAAAGCAGGCGGCGGGAGACGACGCGGTCAGCAGGTTTGCCGCCGGAGTAGATTGTTCCGGTTTCGTCTCCCGGTGCTGGCGCCTGTCCCGGCCCTGGTCCACGCGCGAACTTCCCTCCCTGTGCACGCCGCTGGACTGGGAAGAATTGCGGACGGGAGACATCCTGATCGTACCGGGGCGGCACGTGCTCATGTTCATTGAGTGGCACGGAGACGGCCGGGACGTTTTTCTGGGCAGTGAAGCCGGACCTCTGCCGGTCTGGAAATGTGCGGAACATTTTTTCAGCCGGGCCATTCTGGAGCGCGGGGGCTACCGTCCCATGAGGTACAAGGGCATGCGGGAACAGGAGACGGATTCCGGAACGGCTAAGCCGTAAATAATGCCGCAGCAGCCCGGTTTTTCCGGAAAAAGGAACCCAAACGAACAGAGCGGATATGAAGTATCAGGTAATCAAAAGGCACCAAAGCGAGTTCCCGAATCCCGTCATTATTTCCAGGGGCGAGAGACTTGTCATTGGAGAGAAGTACGAGGAGAACGAAGCCTGGAACGACTGGTATTTCTGCGAGACGGAAGACCGGAACAAGGGCTGGGTTCCCAAACAGGTGCTCCAATGGCTGGGCGGCAGCGTGGGAGAAGCGCTGGAAGATTATTCCGCCAGGGAATTGAATGCGGAGGAGGGGGAAGTCCTGGCCGGTTCCCAGGCGCTCAACGGCTGGATATGGTGCCGGAACCCCGCTTCCGGGGAACAAGGATGGGTGCCTGTTGAAAACCTCCTCCCCATGGGAGCGGATACGGAGGGACGATAAGCCGTTCCGGGCGTCCGGCTCGCAAACTGCCGTGATCAGTTTTTTCGGAACGCCGGGGGCACGGCTCCGGCGGGATGGAGGGAAGTCCACCGGGGAATTATCCGAACACATGGGCCATGCGCCGGCAGGGACATGCCTGCACATTTATCCCGGTTATTCCGGCATGTGCGCTGCGGGGACGGCCCTTCCCCGTCCCCGCGAAGGAGTTCCGGGGCTAGATTTCCAGTTCTCCGGCAGTCAGGACGCGTGCAAATATTCCGTCCAGTCCCGCCATGTAGGCGTTGTGCACGGTTTGGGCCGGTATGGTCTGTCCCATGACGGACAGGTCCTTCGTGGCGCACGCATCGTACAGCAAGGTTACGGGAATTTGGTGATCCCAGGCCGCACGGACCGTGGTATCTATGCACATGTGGGTCATCATGCCGCACACGACCAGTTCGTCCACCTTTTTCGCACGAAGCAGGTCCGCAAGGCCCGTCCGGTAAAAGCTGTTGGGAGCGTGCTTGACGAGCACATCCTCACCCGGCAGAGGCGTCAATCCGGTGTGGATTTTTACGCCGTCCGTCCCCGGCAGGAAGAAGGAGGCATCCGGCCGGGTGTTGACGTGCCGGACATGGATGACGGGCAGTCCGGCCTTCCTGAAGAGCCGTAAAACGGAGACGATATTCTCCAGAGCCTTTTCCGGGCCGGAAAGCTCACACTTTCCGCCGGGAAAGTAGTCATTCTGAACGTCAATAATGAGGAGAGCCTTCATTCTGCATTACCTGATTTTCCAAGGTCCCGTGCATCCGCGCCGCGGGCGGGCATTCCTCCCCTTTACAGGCACGGATGTACGGGACGCGAGGCGTTACAAGGGCTGGACGTTGAAGTTATACACTTTCCCCTGGAAAGATTCACCCAGGGTTTTCAGCGGCAGAACGAAGGTGGAACGGTGCACCTTGGGACGGTTCTTGAAGTTTTCAATAAAGTCCTTGGATTTGTCAGAAAAACTTTTCAGCACGGCAGTTCCGGCAGGCTGTCCGTCCAGGAACAGGCTGGTTTTTTCCGGTTCACCCACAATTTCCACCTTGACCTTTTTGCCTACGGGCAGCTTGGCGCCGAAGGAGAATTCCAGGGTGTCGTCACGACGGAAGCCGACGGTGCCGTCCTTCATGACCGCGAGCAGTTCGCCCTCCGGCGCGGAAAGCAGCACCTGTTCCCTGCCTTCCGGAGCGGCGTTAAGTTCCAGTTCCGCGGTCAGACGGTAATTCGGTCCCAGCGAGGGCTTGTCCAGCTTCTGGGGCAGAGAGGAAGGAGTGACCGCAAAGGGCTGGGCGTCTTTCCATTTGTGAAGGGGGTTGGTGCGCGGAGCGTTGCCGATGGCCGCCACCAGCTCGCGATGCTCTTCAAACGTGTCCGGCGCCTTGGCCTTGCCCCACAGCTTCTGGCTGAGGACATCCATGGAACCGGAAAGCATTCCCCAAATATCGTACGGGCCGTATCCCGTGTGCATGATATCCGTTTCATCGTTCCAGATGGCAAAGGTGCCTCCCAGGAGCTGGGGATGCCCGGCGGGAAGCGTTTCATTGCCGATGCGGTTGGGAATCCAGTTGTTGTAGAGCCCCTTGTGATTCCTGTCCATGCGGTAGTAGTTGGCAAAGGGCACGATGTAGAGGGCGCCGTCATTCGTGTTGATGACATCGTAGCCCAGATTGACGGCTTCCCACGCCTTCATCCAGCCGGCGCTCCAGAGATTCATTTGAACGCCTTTGCTCACCACGGGGGTCTTGCCGGGCTTGGCGCTGAGGCTGCCCCAGATGCGGGGAGTGTAGCCGCGCTTGAGGGCGTGGCTGAGCACGCCGTCCGCAAAGTGGCGGTAGTCTTCCTTGTCTCCGTAGAATTCATCCGCTCCCACGTGGAACACCTTGCAGCCGGCAAATACCGGGCGGCCCAGCTTGGGGTCTTTCAGCAGGTATTCGTCAAAGACCCTGGTCACGAAGCTGATCGTTTCCGGGTTGCCGGCGTCCAGCATCTCGCAACGGCGTTTTTCATGGTTCATGGGGCCTTTGTAGATCAGGTCCGGACGCACCCGGGTGAAGGAGAGCGCGTGGCCGGGGGTGTCGAATTCCGGCACGATGTTGACGCCATGGCGTCTGGCGTAACCGATCAGGTCCGCAAATTCCTTTTTGGTGTAGGAGAGGTCTTTGGCGGTGAGCGGCGTGCCGTCCTTCCCCTTCACGTTGGATTCCAGGCGGAAGGCGGAGTAGGATTCCTTGAACGGGTCATGCCCGTTGTCCACGTAGTGCTCGTGGAAAATGTAGTTGTTGTTGATGACCAGGTGAAGGTCGTTCAACTTGTACCAGGACATGGTGCGGATCAGGTCCTTGAGGTAGCTGAGGGGATAGGGCGTGCGCGCAATGTCCAGCATGAAGCCGCGCACCGGGTAGCGGGGGAAGTCCACGGCGGTGCCGCAGGGCACGCCGTCCGGGTTCTGGCGCAGCATTTGAAGCAGGGTGCGGGTGCCCCAGTACAGCCCGGTGGGGGTAAGGGCGCCGATACGGATGCCGCCGGCATTGACGGCGAGGCTGTATCCCTCCTTCCCTATGTTGCTTTCCTTGAACAGGGAGAAGGAGATGTCCGCCTTACCTCCGGGGGAAACGAGCCTGACCTTGCGGCCCAGCACGTCTTCCAGGTCAGCGGCAAAGGCACGGGCCAGCTCCTTGTCCGGGCAAGCGACGGTGATGGTGGAACCCAGCTTGTATTCCCCCTTGCCGCCCTTCCATTGCAGGATTTCCGGGATAACCCGGGGCTTGGGGTTGCCCTGCGCGGCCGCGGGGGCCTTCAGGGTGATTTCATAGTCCTTGCTGACGGCCTCCTGGCCGCCCTTGGTCACCTTGAAGCTGACGTTTACCGGAGTGTCCGAGATGACGGGGGCTATTTTCCCCTTGCTGTTGATGAGTTCCTCATAGTCGGCCCCCAGGAGCTTGATTTGGGCGCCGGAGGCGCTGGGCATCGGCAGTTGTCTGGCCCCGGCCTTGATTTCCGGGATGGCGAGGGAGTCGGCAATCTGCCGGGCATCCTGCCCCATCAGCGGCCCCGCCGCAAATGCGGCCATCATTAAAAGTATGTTCCTGTTCATGTTCGTGTGTCGTTCCGGGAAGAATGGCATGCCCGATTTGCTGTAAGAATTACGCAACATCCGTCCCTTTCTTGCAAGGAAATAAAAAAGCGGCCGAAAGCCCGCCCGGCATTCCGGCAAAGACGGTTCCCGGATGAAGAGACGTTTTCCAATTTTACGGATTTTACGGAAAGAAAAGGGCCGGACCGTCTTCAGGCGGCCCGGCCCCGGATGGGGGAAACCCGGTTCAGGCGCGGATGTCGATCACTTCCCCGGCGGGGAAGCGCACCTTCGCTTCACGGGCGTAGGCGTCGTCCTGGGCGCGGTAGCCCAGGGCTACGCCCACCACGGAACGGTACGGCGTGCCGTCCAGCCCTAAAATTTCATCGTATTTCCGACGGTCCATGCCGCCGATGGTGCAGGAGTCCACCCGCAGGGCCGCTGCCGCGCTGAGCAGGAACCCGGCGGCGATGTACACCTGGCAGTCCAGCCATGTGTTCATTTTCTCCGGAGTCAGGGCTTTCACGTAGCCGCCGTAGAAGTCCGCGGAGGAGGCCAGTTTTTCCGCGGACGGACGGCGTGTAAATTCAATCTGGGCCAGGTAGCGGTCCACATCCTTCCGGGTGGCGTCCCGCCGGGCGCACAGCACCACGTAATGGGAGCAGTCCTCTACCTGGGACTGGTTCCAGGAAACCTCCCGCAGGCGCTCCTTCAGCTCCCGGTTCGTGACGACCACGAATTTCCAGAGCTGGAGCCCCAGGGAAGACGGGCTGAGCCGCAGGCTTTCCGCCAGCGCGTGCCAGACGGGTTCTTCAATGCGGGCCCGGGGATCAAATTTCTTGCAGGCGTAGCGCCATTCAAGGCCGTCAATGTATTGTTGCGGTGAAATCATAAAAGGTATGACAGGTTCAGCGGTAAAATTGTTTAAAGAACTTCCTTCAGGACTTCCACGCAGCGGGCGTTTTCCGCGGGGGTGCCGATGCTGATGCGAATCCACTCCGGCAGGCCGTAGCCGTCCTGCGCGCGGACGATCACTCCTTTGGCAAGCATGTCGTTGAACACCTTTTTGCCCTGCCCCACCTTCACCAGAATGAAGTTCCCCTGGCTGGGAATCCATTCCAGCCCCATGTCCCTGAACGCCTGTTCGTAGAAGCGCATGCCCGCGGCATTGTTTTCCACCGTGCGGCGCACATGCTCCTGGTCTTCCAGGGCGGCCAGGGCCGCTTCCTGCGCCAGGACGTGCAGGTTGAACGGCGCGCGCGCCTTGTGCAGCATGCCGGCTACGGCTTCCGGGGCAATGCCGTAGCCCACGCGCAGGCCCGCCAGGCCGTAAGCCTTGGAAAAGGTGCGCAGGACGATCACGTTGCGCCCTTCCCTCACGAATTTGAGGGTGTCCGGCGGGTTGTCGGAAAACTCCCGGTACGCCTCGTCAAAGCACACCAGCACATGGTCCGGCACCTTCGCCATGAAATCGTCGATTTCCCGCTGGCCGACGACGGTGCCGACCGGGTTAGTGGGGTTGGTGATGAATACGATGCGCGTGCGGTCCGTAATGGCGTCCAGAAACCCGTTCAGGTCATGGGTCCAGTCCGGCTTGTTGGGAACTTCCACGTACGCCGCGCCGAACAGCCTGGCCATGATGGGGTACATGGAAAAGGCGTGCCTGGCGGCCACCACCTCGGCCTGCGGGTTCAGCAGGGCGTGGCAAATGAGTTCAATCACTTCGCTGCTGCCCGTGCCCACCACCGTCTGGCCAAAGTCCACGCCGCAGAATTCCGCAATGGCGGAACGCAGCCGGAAAGCCGCGCCGTCCGGATAAATGTTTACTCCGGCAGCCGCCCGGGAGATGGCCTCCACCGCCCGGGGGGACGGTCCCAGGGGATTTTCATTGGAAGCCAGTTTCACAATGTCACGGGGATCCAGGCCCAGTTCCCGGGCCGTTTCCTCAATCGGCTTGCCCGGCTGATAAGCCACCAGCTCAAGCACATGCTGGTTTGCGAAACTTTCAATACTCATAGCGGCGAAATGTTACTGCCATTCCCCTTTTCTGGCAATACTGATTTCCATCCGGGAAATTCTCTAAAAAGTTTGCCGCCATGCCGTCCAGGTAAAAAGCAGTGAGATGCCTTTCCGCGAGGCACCGGCCGGAAATCATCCCGTCCAATTATGAAGAGTATCCACCTGCCGTTATACACTTAAATGCTGCGCCCCACTCGCCCCCGGCATTTATTTATCTTTCCCCTTCCGGGATTTTGAATACCGGACATCCTCCGAGACCAATTGACGGGAATGCAGTAAATAGGTCCGCACGTAGATCCGGACCAGATCCCCTGAGGAAAGGTCCACATCCCAAAAAGTGAAATAGAGACGCTCATCCTTTTTTTCCACGATATCCGTCAGGGAATCCACAAAAAGATATGGGAAAACGGCTCGGTGAACTTCTTTTTCAAAAAATGGCCTGGAATCTCTTACCTTCCGCATCCGGACGGTGGTCAGCAGCATTCCGTCAGGGCTCAGCATTTCCCGGGTTTCAGTATAACAGGGGCTGTTGGCCTCGTTGCGCCCCATACTGCGCGAAACCAGAGAGCGGGAATCCGCCTCCCAATACGGAGGAGCATCCGGAATGCTATACCGTGTTCCATCAAAGGCGGGAACCTGGAACGATTGTTTTTCCGCCGCGGTTACTTCCTGACTCAGCGTTTTCAGGGAAGCAACCGTCTCCAGCCGGATCTGGCCCAGTCCGGGGTTTTCCATCTCACCGGCAACACATGCCAGGGGGAAGATCACAAGGGATATTCCAATATTCATCACTATTAACTATATTGTTTACAACATAATAGGTTCCAAAAAACCTGTAAAGGATATTTTGGATGAGGGAAAAGGGCTTGTTCCATGGCGCCCCCATCCGCCACATGCCGAAGCCACGCGCACCCTTCCGATAAAAAGCGGACAGTCCCACCCCGGGACCTTACGGAACGTACCTGCCCGGCATTTCCTCCCGCGCCCGGCGGGTCATGGCCGTGATGATCTTCGTTTTTCCTTCCGTATAGGCGTCGCGGTTGAACTCAAACTTTTCTTTTAAAGAGCGCTTAAGCTCGGCGTACTTCTGCGCCTCTTTAGGGTGAGCAGCCAAGTAATCCCGGAAATAAAGCTCATCCCAATCCCGCCAGGGGCGCACATGCAGGTGGAAGGCCTGCCCCCGGAACCCCTCCGCCGTATAGCCCTTTACCATGACCAGGCCCATGCGCTCCTCGTCACGATGCGTCTCCATATAACCGCATTTCCGCAGCAAAGGAGGCGTTTTAAAAACAAACGAATCCGGAGAAACCTCCATCAGAATGTCAATGGTAGGCTTGGCGTCCAGGCCGGGCACCGCCGTGCTCCCGATATGGGAGATGCGGGCGATGTGCGTGCGGTCCACGGCCTCCGCCAGCAGGTCCCTTTCCCGGCGGTAAAGTTCCGCCCATTCCTCTCTGGAACCACTCAGGATGATGGGAAACAGGCGCCAGAGTTCCTCATGGCTCATGCGGGACAGAACGGCTTCATCCGGAAGGCTGCTGGACATTCCCGGAAGATAGGGGATATGCCCCCGGAGGTCAATTCCGCAGATGATTCCGCAACCTTTCCCGCGGAAAGCACGGCTTTCCGCACATTCCCCCCTACCTTTTCCGTTTGCGGTCCGTCCTTTTCCGGCACCGCATGGCCTGGTACGCGGCCACGGTAAAGGCAAATGCCGTTACACCCATAAAGGAGCGGAACAGCCAGATCAGCAGCTCCCAGTATATGTCCTGAGTCATGCGGATGGCTTTTGACCGGACGCGGATTCCCCGGCCTGTTCTTCCCGCAGGCGTTTCACGGCACAGGCCAGCAGGGTGGCCCTGTCCAGCTGGCAGCGCTGCACGTGGAGGGCTTCCGCTTCCGCATCCCGGAAAAACTGGATGGACAGCGGCATTTTTACCTTGATCTGAATTTTTTTCTGGATTTTTTTCTTGTTTCCCGTCTTCATAAAATATCTTTTCAGGTACGATTTTGAACTATTGGATGCCTTTACAGAGGAATATTGCAACGTAAATGGTACTTTCGTCAAGAATAATATACCATTTAAGGGACTTATTCATAAAAAGGTTGAATTCACGCACCGATAGCGTTACAAAATATGCATGAGTGAGAACCAGGACGAACTCAAAGCCCAAATCAAGGTTTGGTTGAAACAGCAGAAAATGACCCGTGAAGAGTTTGCGGCGGAATGTTTCGTTTCGCCCAACACGGTTCGCAACTGGCTGGCCAGAGTATCCATTCCCAAGGACAAGGAGGCTCTTATCAGGCTGATGATGGAGAAGACGGAGCGGGAAAAGGAACTCAAGGAAGCGGCCAGGGCCCATTGGAAGCCGTTTGCCGTCATGGTGAATACCGACGATTACAAGCTCATTGAAAAAGCTGCCCGGAAGGACAATATGACCGTGGAGGAATGGGCTGAAGGAATCCTGATCCGCGACGCCCAGGAACGCATGGAGCACGTTTACCCGGAATCCCTCCGCGTTGCGGAAGAACCCAAAGGATACGGCATCCCGCGCACCTCCGGACCGGATTCCGCTCCGAACAAGCCGCGCTGATCCCACAGTCCGGAATCCCGTTCCGTTCGGGAAGAGGAGAGAGTGCGCCTGCTTGATGTTTCCCAGGGTTACTTCCCCCTGGTCCGCAAGGTCACAGGGGCTTTTATTTTTCTGCGCCCCACGTTTTTTCCCGCTGACGGCAGAGAAGCAGGAGAGCCCTTGCAGCGACAGACTGTGGCATGAATCCCGAAAAGGGCCGGGAATGGTTTGCCCGCAGGCTTGAGAAGGAGTGGTTCCTCAATAGCGTACAAGATTCTGCCGGGACTTTTAGCTTGCCGTCTGTTTTCCTTGCTTTTACCATTCAGGCAATGAAACAGTTGCTCTGTCTCCTGGCCCTTTTTTCCACATGGATTCCGATCCCGTCCCCGGCGGCTGATGCGCCGGAACCGTCTCCGGTCCCCCTGGTTGCCTTCAGGGCGGTGCATCCGGACAATGACCGCCTTGTGGCGGAAGGGAAGCCATGCCCGGCAGGATACACACCGTATATTTATGGATTTCGCAACTGCCAGGGGCAGATCGAACAGGAGAAGCTGTTTCTGAGTAACACACCTATTGTAACGGAATCTGGCGTCAGGGAGGCGCAGGTGGATTTGAGCATGCCGCATGCAATCAACATCACCCTGAACACTCAGGCCTCCAAAACCATGAAAGAGGCCACCTCCGCCATGAAGGTGGGCAAGGACAGAATAGCCATTGTCGTGGAAGGAAGAGTCGTAAACGCTCCCTGCGTCATGGCAGTTATTTCTCAATCAATGATAATCAACAGCCTGCATGGAGAGCAGGATGCCGCCCACTTGTGCGACGTTCTCAACCGCCACGCAGCCGAACAAAAGACGTCACCTTCCTCCCCGGCAGCCTGACATTGATCTCCGTTCATCCGGACAGCGACCGGCTGGCGGCGCAAGGGGTGGCATCACCCCGGCAGAACTTCTGTTTACCATCCCTATTTTCTCTCTGAAGGAGGAACGGAGCATGCAGCGGGATATGATGCCCATGGCCATCCCCAGCGGTCCGGAGGATGTCTTCCCGTGGTTCCTTGCACGCATCATCCCGTTCCGGACGCAGGAGTAGCGGGCGAGGATTTTCCAGCCCTCTCTCGCCACGGAAGCGCCCTGATTTTTTTGCTCGAACCCGTAGGCGAGCTCCGCTATATTTCCCCCCGTTATGGCAACACCGGATTTTCATTATCAGGACCCTTTTCCTCTGGAAAAGGACGACACCCAGTACCGCCTCATCACCTCCAACTACGTAAGCGTAGGGGAATTTGAAGGGCACCCCATGCTCAAGGTGGAACCGGAGGGCCTGCGCCTTCTGGCCGCGGAAGCCTTCCACGACGTGGCTTTCTTCCTGCGCCCCGCCCATTTGAAGCAGGTGGCCGCCATCCTGGACGATCCGGAAGCCAGCGCCAACGACAAGAGCGTGGCCCTGACGATGCTCCGTAACGCGGAAGTGGCCGCCGCCGGCATCCTTCCCTTCTGCCAGGACACGGGCACCGCCACCATCGTCGGCAAGAAGGGCCAGCAGGTCTGGACCGGCTGCGACGACTGCGAATTTCTTTCCCACGGCGTGTACGACGCCTACACCCAGAACAACCTGCGCTACTCCCAAACCGTGGCGCTGGACATGTACACGGAGAAGAACACCGGAACCAACCTGCCCGCCCAGATAGACATTGAAGCCGTGGAAGGCATGAAGTATTCCTTCCTCTTCGTCGCTAAGGGCGGCGGCTCCGCCAACAAGACCTATCTTTACCAGGAAACCAAGGCCCTGCTCAACCCCGCCACGCTCAAGAAGTTCCTGGTGGAAAAAATGAGCACGCTGGGCACGGCGGCCTGCCCGCCCTACCACATCGCCTTCGTCATCGGCGGCACCTCCGCGGAGAAGTGCCTGAAGACCGTGAAGATGGCTTCCACCAAGTATTACGACAACCTTCCCACCACCGGCAACGAGTACGGCCGCGCCTTCCGCGACGTGGAACTGGAAAAGGAGCTGCATGCGGAAGCCTGCAAGCTGGGCCTGGGCGCCCAGTTCGGCGGCAAGTGGTATGCGCTGGACGTACGCGTGATCCGTCTGCCCCGCCACGGCGCCTCCTGCCCGGTGGGATTGGGCGTTTCCTGTTCCGCGGACCGCAATGCCAAAGCCAAAATCACGCCGGAAGGCATCTTTATTGAACAATTGGAAACCAACCCCGGCCAGTATATTCCGGAAGCCCTGCGGATGACCTCCAGCGAGGCCGTTTCCATCGACCTGAACCGCCCGATGAAGGAAGTGCTGGCGGACCTGAGCAAATACCCCGTCACCACGCGCCTGAGCCTGAACGGCACCATCGTCGTGGCCAGGGACATCGCCCATGCCAAGCTCAAGGAACGCCTGGAACGCGGAGAAGGGTTGCCCCAGTACATCAAGGACCACCCCGTTTACTACGCCGGACCGGCCAAGACCCCGGAAGGCTATCCCTCCGGCTCCTTCGGGCCGACCACCGCGGGCCGCATGGATTCCTACGTGGACCTGTTCCAGGAGAACGGCGGCTCCATGATCATGATCGCCAAGGGCAACCGCAGCCAGCAGGTGACGGACGCCTGCCACAAGCACGGCGGCTTCTACCTGGGTTCCATCGGCGGCCCCGCCGCCATTCTTGCCAAGAACAACATCAAAAAGGTGGAACTGCTGGAATACCCGGAACTGGGCATGGAAGCCATCTGGAAAATTGAAGTGGAAGACTTCCCTGCCTTCATCCTGGTGGATGACAAGGGCAACGACTTCTTCGCCAAAATCCGCGAAGGCTGGGCCTGCGCCGGCTGCGCCCATTAACCCCTCCCCCCTTATACCGCAAGCGCCGGTCCCCTCCCTGTGGGAACCGGCGCTTTTTCATGGCCTGAACGTCATGGAAAAGCCTTTCAGCCAAAAGGAATCATCATAAGAAAACATCGGAACATGCGTTCATGATGGATTCTATCAGTCGCACCCGTGAAGGTGCGACAAATACTAAAGATGAAAGACTAAAAGTCATTCGGGCTTCATCCATGCACTCGTAAGGGGGCGACTGTAGGTTTCAACGGTTTTTGTTTGATAATCACAGTTTCAATCCACGCACCCGTGAGGGTGCGACCAGATGGCGGGGGGAATTCCTTCTGCCGCCTCAATCGTTTCAATCCACGCACCCGTGAGGGTGCGACGCGCAGCACATGCGCCACGCCGCTGCCTCCCTTGTTTCAATCCACGCACCCGTGAGGGTGCGACTGCCCGTCCCGATGCGGTCAATGACCGTGGCAATGTTTCAATCCACGCACCCGTGAGGGTGCGACAGGGGAGCAAGCGCTGCATCTCTGCGCTGTGCAAGTTTCAATCCACGCACCCGTGAGGGTGCGACGTCTCCCGCTGGATCGCGCCGAACTGTGCGCCGGGTTTCAATCCACGCACCCGTGAGGGTGCGACTTAAGGAGTGGGGCGTGAGACAGAGGAGCGCACCGTTTCAATCCACGCACCCGTGAGGGTGCGACCCCAAGACGGGTTGATGTCCAGGCACGCAGTCATGTTTCAATCCACGCACCCGTGAGGGTGCGACCGGCAGTCTGGCGCCCTTACCGTTTTTCAGAGCAGTTTCAATCCACGCACCCGTGAGGGTGCGACCGCCGTCACATGGACGGTACTATTTCCGGTATGGGTTTCAATCCACGCACCCGTGAGGGTGCGACCCTGTCGTGTATAGACCTGGGATTTGTCGTAATAGTTTCAATCCACGCACCCGTGAGGGTGCGACGGCGGGGATATATACATATTGAGAGTCAGGCACGCAAAGGGTATTTTGCGCCAACCTGTCCGCGGAGATGCGTATTCCACGCCTAAAATGGTATATGGGGAGATGTCAATCTAAGATACCCTGAGCGTTACAGGAATCGCCGGTGTTCCGGGATTTTTCTGTGAGCCGGGGGTTGGCGCGGTGAGTGAGAAGGACGGAGGAAGGTTCCGCCACGAAGTCGTTCCAGCCGTCCCGACAACCCTCGCCTGCTGCGATGCAGAGGCCATAGTATTCCGTTCCGCGCCTTTCGTCCAGAAACTTTCCCGCGTGTGCGATGAAGACGGAACAGGAAGAAGGTCGGGAAAAGGCCTCCTTCCATGATTTCATGGGACCTTCCACATTCGTTTTCCGGACAATTCCCGACCGTGCGGCACGAGGGACGCCGTGCATGACAACATTCCGGCATAAAAAAGGCTTTCCGTTCTTGGAGCGGAAAGCCTGTGAAATGGAGAAAAAAGCGCAATTTTATTCGTCGTCTTCCGCGTCAAAGGCGGAGTCTTCCGAGTCGAAATCGGCGTCCAAATGGGCGGTGAATTTTTTCACGCGCTGCGCGGCGGGCAACGGAGCCAGCACCATGTGCATGGTGTTGCCGGCCAGGCGCGGGGGCTGGTCCACCTGCGCCATGGTTTTCATGTCCGCAATGACCTTGTTGAGCATGTCATAGCCCAGTTCGTGGTGCGCGTTTTCACGGCCGCGGAAGCGGAGCTGGAAGCGCACTTTGTGACCGTGGTCCAGGAAGCTTTCCGTACGGGCCATTTTCACGTTGTAGTCGTTGGTGTCCGTACCGATGCGGAGCTTGACCTCCTTGAGCTTGATCGTGCGGCTTTTGTTGGTTTTCTGAAGCTTGGACTGCTGGTACTTGTACCGTCCGTAGTCCACCACGCGGCACACGGGCGGGTCCGCGTTGCTCGCCACTTCCACCAGGTCCAGGCCAAGGGCCTTGGCCTTTTCCAGCGCTTCACGCGTGTTCATTATCCCGAGCTGGTCTCCGTTGGCGGTCACCACGCGCACGCGGGGGGCGCGGATCCGCTCGTTGACCCGAGTCTGATCACCGCGCTCGCGGCGGCGATTACCGTCATTATTCTTCGTTGGCTTTATTGGCACGTCCGGATATTACTAAACTAAATAAAATAACTTGGCAACTCAAATCACGGGGGAAATATGACGCTCCGCTATTTCCCGGGAGACGGCATCCATGAATTGTTCAAAGGGCATGGAGCCCAGGTCTTCCCGGTCCCGGTGGCGTACGGAAACGGTGCCTTCCTCCGCCTCCCGCTGGCCGATGACGAGCATGTAGGGCACGCGCTCCAGCCGGGCGTTGCGGATTTTGGCGCCGATTTTGTCCGCGGTTTCATCCACCGTGACGCGAACGCCCCGGGAGGCCAGGGCGTCACGGTAGGTTTTGGCGATGTCCATGACCTTGTCGGAGATGGGGAGCACACGCACCTGCTCCGGAGAGAGCCAGGTGGGGAATTTTCCTTCAAAGTGCTCGATGAGCAGGCCGGTGAAGCGTTCCATGGAGCCGAACGGGGCGCGGTGCACCATGACGGGCCGGTGCGGCTTGTTGTCCGCTCCGGTGTAATGGAGGTCAAAGCGTTCCGGGAGGTTGTAGTCCACCTGCACGGTGCCGAGCTGCCATTCGCGGCCGATGGCGTCGCGCACGATGAAGTCGATCTTGGGACCGTAGAAGGCGGCTTCCCCGGCTTCCTCACTATAGTCCGCGCCCAGCCATTCCGCGGCATCCCGCAGGGCCTGTTCCGCCTTGTCCCAGTTTTCCGGGGAACCCACGTATTTGTCGCTTTCCGGGTCGCGCATGGAGAGGCGCACGCGGTAGTCCGTCATTCCCAGGGTGCCGAAGATGGTTTTCACGATGCCCAGGCACTGGCGGATTTCCCCGGCAAGCTGGTCCGGGGTGCAGAAGATGTGGGCGTCATCCTGGGTGAAGCCGCGCACGCGCGTCATGCCGCCCAGTTCCCCGCTCTGTTCCCAGCGGTACACCGTGCCGAATTCCGCCAGGCGGACGGGCAGGTCGCGGTAGGAGTGGGCGTCATTAGCGTAAATTTTGATGTGGTGCGGGCAGTTCATCGGCTTGAGCATGTAGCCTTCAATGGTGCCGTCCGTCAGGCCGTTGAAGAGTTCCGCGCAGGTGGCGCCTTCCTCGCAGAGTTTTTCCATGGCGTCGCGCTCCGGGATGGGGGCGTACTGGCTTTCCCGGTAGTACGGGAAGTGGCCGGAGGTGCGGTACAGGTCCAGCTTGCCGATGTTGGGGGTGTATACCTGGGAGTAGCCCAGCTTGTCCAGTTCCTCCGTGATGAAGTCCTGCAGGGAGCGGCGGATGAGGGCGCCCTTGGGCTTCCAGAGGATGAGGCCCTGGCCCACGGCCTCGTCAATGCAGAAGAGGCCCAGCTCGCGGCCGAGCTTCCGGTGGTCGCGGCGGCGGGCTTCCTCCAGGCGCGCGAGATGTTCGTCAAGCTGGGTCCGGTTCGGGAAGCAGGTGCCGTAGATGCGCTGGAGCATGGGGCGGTTTTTGTCCCCCTTGTAGAAGGCGCTGGCCACGCTCATGATTTTAAAGGCCTTGCAGTTGCCGGTGCGGCCCACGTGGGGTCCGGCGCACAGGTCCGTGAAGTCTCCGTTGCGGTACAGGGAGATTTGCTCGTCTTCCGGGATGTCGTTCAGCAGGTCGATTTTAAAGCGGGAGGGGCCGCTGCGCGGGCCCAGGGCGCCCAGTTCCCCGGATTCCGCCATTTTCATGGCGTCCGCACGGGAGATGATTTCCTTCTGGAAGGTCTGGTTTTCCTTCACCACTTTTTTCATTTCCGCTTCAATGCGTTCAAAGTCTTCCGTGCTGATGCGGTGGTCCAGCTCCACGTCGTAATAGAAACCGTTTTCCACGGCGGGACCGCCCGCCAGCTGGGCATCCGGCCAGATGCGGCAAATGGCCGTGGCCAGAATGTGCGCGCAGGAATGGCGCAGGCGTTCCAGATCAGACATCTGATTGCGTTCTTCAAGAGTCTTTCTTTCCTTGTGTTCGGACATACGCGCATTAGTTAACCCCCCTCAGGCACTGTTGGCAAATGCAAAAAAGCCGCCTTTCCAAAAATTTAAGGCATATCGGTTCCGACAAGCGCATCGCCACGCGATGGCCGGGAAGGGCCGCACGGGACGGTTGCCCGCGTTTCCGCGGCTCTGTTTTTTCATTGCCGGAGGTTTACTGGCCTGCCGTTTTTCCCGGCCCCGCAGGGATTCCGGCATGGAAAGTTCATCATGTCCGCGGCGTTGTTCCATTTTCCACGGGCACTTTTTCTTTCCGCAGGGTGCATGTTTCCTCCTGTTCCAGCGGTGCCGCGGCGGTACAGGTTCCCGTGGCTTGTTCTTTCCGGAGGCGGGAGGTTTTCCCACGCCCGTCCTTTTCCGGAAGGCGCTGACAGATGTGTCCCGCTCCGTTTTTCCCAGAAAACCGCGGCAGGGTCTTTGCCGGATTCCCCCCCCTGTGCCCGCGGTTTTCACACCGGCGGCCTCATTCAGCGCCTGTGCAGGCGTTCCGGGAAGCGGCCGTTTCTTTTTTCTCCCCTTTTTCCACTTTTCCCCTGCCGGGTTAGTCCGGTCCGCCATCAGGCAATGAATGATTTACAGCAGAACGCATTTATGCCATATTGACGGCCAGCGGTTATGAAATTCCTCCCCCTCGCCCTTCTCTGCCTCAGCCTGCCCTGCGGATTTTCCGCGGGCACGCAGGAGCCTCCCCCCGACGCCCCGGCAAGCTTCCCGATCAATCTGGACAAAACGCCGGAAGGCGGGAGTGAAGGGAACGGGGACAATGCCCCCATGCCGGACCAGAGCACGCCCTTCAATGCGGCCAAACTTCTTCTCCGCGCCCTGCAGGAAAAAACGGACTGGAGCGCAGAGCCGTACAAGTCCCTGCCCGCCACGTCCCCATTCGTGGGGCCGTTGAAGCTGAAGAGCATTCTTTCCCGCATGGAGGCCGTGCAGGCCTACGTGACGGCGTCTTCCCCGGAAAGGCCGCCGTTCGTGGACGAGGCCTCCATCATCATGGACGGGGACCTGGCCATGGCCTATATCATGCTGCCAGACAGGACCAACCCCTACGTTTACGCGGCCACCGCCGTGGCCCTGGTCAAGAAGAACGGAAAGTGGAAGGCGTCCCTGACGCCCGGCAGTTTTGACAATACGTTCCTGCCTTTCAACGACCATGTCCGCCAGCAGGCGGCACAGATTTCCACCGAGGCCAAGAAGAAGATTTTCGGCCTCGCGCACCAGTATTCCGTGGCCGCCGTGAAGAAGGCCCTGGAACATATCAAGCGGTTCCGGGTGGAGGCCGTCAAGGGCAAGTCAGACGACGAGATTAAAAAGCTCCTGATCCGCACCGTGAAGGAGGGCGATCCGGCCCGCATCGCAGCCCTGCTCGTCGCGCCCTATTACATGGAGTCCGCCATTACCCAGAGTGCCCGCCTCACCCCCGTGGTGAAGGCCATGCGCCTGCAGGACCGGAACCCGGAGAACCGCTACATCCAACCCACCAACCTCAGTTTCATGGGGTTCCCGAATACCATCCTGGTTCCCCTCCAGCCCCATCCGGACGACCAGCTTGACCCGAACAAACGGGACGACCAGCCGGAGCGCAACAAGAACGAGGCCAAGAAGACGGAGAAGGATATCCACAGCATTGCGGCCATGACCATTTTGCCGCCGCGCATGAGCTTGCCGGACATAGACAAGCCCGCCCTGATCTACCGCTACGCGCTGGAAAAGATACAGGACCCCACGGACGGCTTTCCGGTGTTCAAGATGTATGTGGGGGACGCTTTTTCCTCCTGGAACCTGAAGCCGGACGAGTCCACCACCAGCCGCATCATTGCGGATTTCCACAGGACGTATCCGGCCCTTGCCTATTCCGAACCTAAGGAGGCGGTTTCCGCAGCCGGACGCGCCCTGGAGGCCGGAGACAGCCTGACGCTGATCCGCATGCTGGCCCCGTCCAGATTCGCCTCCGTTCCGGAATTTGAAGAAGCGCTCAAGCAGCTGAAGGCCGTTATGAGCAAGGAGGAGTTCCAGCCTTCCTCCCGGAACAGGAAGGATTACAAGCCCACGCTGAAAGGCGCCTTCGAACTGAAGGACGGGGGGACTTCCCTGAAGGCCACCATCGGCCTCAAGCCGACGCCCAAGTCCGGCTTTACCAGATGCAACCTGTATTTCACCCGGACGGAGAAAGGGTGGATGCTGACCGGAGCGGACGATGAAAAACCGCTGAATTTGTAGAATGAAGTTTTCCGGCTCCGGGAGTTCCGTCAGCCGGGGAAGAGTACCCGATATGCCCGCCCAATTATTTTTTTCATAATCCACCATGATGAATCTACCGATACGGCCGCGCCGCAACAGAAAGTCCGCCAATATCCGGGGCCTGGTCCGGGAGACCTCCCTTTCCCCGGAACATCTTATTTGCCCGGTTTTCGTCCACGAGGGGGACGGCAACCAGCCCATTTCCTCCCTGCCCGGCTGCACGCGCTGGAGCGTGCAGGGACTGGTGGAGGAGGCCAAGCGCCTGATGGACCTGGGAATCCGCACGCTGGACCTTTTCCCCGCCATTCCGGACGACAAGAAGACGCCGGACGCCTCCGAGGCCTACAATCCGGACGGACTTATTCCCCGCACCATTTACGCCCTTAAAAGCGAAGTTCCCGGCATGACCGTGATGACGGACGTGGCGCTGGACCCCTATAATTCAGACGGGCACGACGGCCTGGTGGAGTTCCGGTCCGACGGCACCATGGAGATTCTCAACGACGATTCCGTGGAGGTCCTCTGCCGACAGGCCCTGTGCCATGCGGACGCTGGGGCGGATATTATCTCCCCCAGCGACATGATGGACGGCCGCGTGGCCGCCATCCGCGCCACGCTGGATTCCGAGGCCCTGGACGACGTTTCCATCATGGCCTACACCGCCAAGTATGCCAGCGCCCTTTACGGGCCGTTCCGCGGCGCCCTGGAGAGCGCTCCGAAGGAAGGGGACAAGAAGACCTACCAGATGGATCCCGGCAATATCCGGGAAGCCCTGCGAGAAGCCCAGCTTGACGAAGCGGAGGGCGCAGACATCCTGATGGTGAAGCCCGCCACGCTGTATCTGGACGTGATCGCGGCCATGCGCAGTCATGTCACGCTGCCCGTAGCGGCCTACCACGTTAGCGGAGAGTACCTGATGATCAAGTCCGCGGCAGCCTCCGGCTGGCTGGATGAACGGGAGGCCGTTCTGGAGACTCTAACTTCCATCCGGCGCGCCGGGGCGGACATGATCCTTACTTATTACGCCCCGCAGGCCGCCGAATGGCTTAAACAAGAACGCTGACGCCGCACGGCATCCGCTCCGGAACGCGGGCATGCGGCCAGCACCATTATTCAACTCTCCGCATGTCCACTTCCACGAAAATATTCGTCGGCGTCCTGATTGTCATCGTCATGGGCCTTACTTCCCTGTGGGGGGTGTACGCCCCCACTTTTTCAGAGGCGTATGTGCTGCCCGTGCAGATGACGGACGCTTCCGGCGCTACGCTGGGCAATTTCCAGTGCCGCCCCGTGGCCGCGGAGAACGGAAAGACGCTGCTCGTTTTCCGGGACAGGGATTTCCTGCGCCAGACCACCGCCGGCATGGTTCATTCCCGGATTATTCTTTCCTACAAGGGAGTGCCGTTTTTTGAAGGCACCGTGCCGGGGCCGATGGAGGCTATCGAGATTCCCACCGCCAGCCTGCCGGCCCCGTACCGGAGTCTTACACAGAATTGAAGCGCCCGTGACCGCCGGGAATTCCGCGGCGGAAGCCCCCCCTGTTATGGCATTGTTACCGGAGGGGCGCAGGTTTCTCTATACAAAAGGGGAAATTGTGTGTTTTTATAGGGTCAAACGATGAGCAGCTTAACATACACCATTCTGGTTGCAGAGGATGACGACAGCATCCGGCACGCCCTGACGGACGTGCTGACCGCCTCCGGCTACGAGGTGCTGGCCGCGGAGGAAGGGCTGGCGGCCATCAGGGCCGTGCGGGAACGCAATTTCGACCTGGCCCTGCTGGATGTGGCGATGCCCGGAGCGGACGGCTTCCAGGTGCTCCAGGTCATGTCCGAGGAACGGCCCGGAACGCCCGTGATCATGCTGACGGCCCGCGGGGAGGAGGAGGACCGGGTGCAGGGGCTGAAGCTGGGAGCGGACGATTACATTGTCAAGCCGTTCAGCATCCGGGAACTGATCGCCCGCATTGAGGCCGTGCTGCGCAGGTCCCCGGAACGGCCGCGCCAGATCAGGGAGATCACCATTCCCGGCGCTGTGCTGGACAGCGCCAACCGCATGCTCACATTTGAGGATGGCAAGACGGCCACCCTCACCGCGCGCGAGTTTGAGCTTCTGAGCTACATGGCCACCCATCCCAACCGGGTCATCACCAGGGACGAGCTGCTCCGCCGCGTGTGGGACATGGACCCGCGGCTGACGGATACGCGCTCCGTGGAGATGACCGTCATGCGCCTGCGTGACAAGCTGGGCGCGAAGGCGGCCGCCTCCCTGGAGACGCTCAGAAGCCAGGGCTACCGCTGGAATTCATCCTTCCTTTCCTGATACGTGAACAGGCGCATCCGCATTATCCTGCTGACCGTCAGCCTGCTGCTGGTTGTGGGCACGCTGGGCTGGCTCACCCACGTCCTCCTGATTCAGGCGGAGGAGACGGGCCGTTCCGAACGCCGCATCAAGGTGGAGTCCCTGGCTCATGAGGCCAAGCTGGAGATGGACCGCCTGCTCACCGCCTTCATCACTTTTGAGCAGGCGCGCGGCTATTACGAGTACCTGCCTTTTTACGCCTACAAGCGTCCCTACGACCAGCGCATGGACGCACCGGCCCCCGGCGAACCCGCCCGTTCCTCCAATCTGGCCTCCTACCTGCCGGATTACGTCACGGCCTATCTCCAGATATCCCCTTCCGGGCAGGTCACTGGCCCCGCGCTGAACAAGGAGCTTTCCGAAAGGCTGAACAGGGAGAAGAATCTTTACCAGCGTTTGAACGAGAAGGTTTCCGCCCTCATCTCCCTGCCGGCCAGCGGCAATCTGTGGGCGGATATCAGGAATGAAATTCTTCACGAGGTTCCGGAGCCGGAACCGCCGCAGGACGGGGTTCCCGCCCAGGTGGAGACCGTTTCCTCCTTCGTTCCGGTGGAAGACGGGGGCAATCTGTATATTCTCCGGCAGGTGCATACCAACCGCGGCGTTTACCTGCAGGGAGCCCTGATGAATATGGAGAGCCTGAACAGGCGTCTCCCGGAACAGGTGGCCAAGGCGCTCCCCCAGAGCCGTCTGGCGACTTTCGATCCCGCCGCCCCGCCTGCGGAAGAGGCCGGACGGGAAGGCACACTTTTTTTTGCCAACGCTCCGCTCGTTTTCCTGCCGGGGAACGCAGCGGAACTGCCCGTACAGGACCACAAGCAGATGCTGACGTGGACCCTTACACTGATCTGGAGCATGGTGCTGGTGGGGGCGGCTGGCGTCATCTGGCTGATGCTGGGCACGTTCCGCCTGGAACAGAGGCGCGGGGATTTCGTTTCCGCCGTCACTCATGAGCTGAGAACGCCGCTTACCTCATTTTCCCTTTATACGGAGATGCTGGAGGACGGCATGGTGCCGGAACAGAAAAAGCCGGAGTATTACGCCAACATGCAGCGGGAGTGCCGGAGGCTGGAGCACTTGATCGACAATGTGCTGGCTTATTCCAAACTCCAGAGGAACGCCATCCGGCGCACGAAGGACACGCTCACCTGCCAGGAGCTTTTTGAACCCATCGCGGAGAAGATAGAACGGCGCCTCCGGGAAGCGGGCATCAGTTTTTCCTTTGCGCTGGCCCAGCCCATCCGCATTCTGCCCGTCCATACGGACGCCGTGGCCGTGGAGCAGATCATGGACAATCTGACTTCCAACGCCATCAAGTACGCCAGGGGGGAAAACGCGAAAGTCCAGCTAACCGTCCAGGCGGACCGCCATAATATCGTCATCCGCTTCCGGGACAACGGCCCCGGCATTTCCCCCAAGCACCGCAAGCTGGTATTCAAGCCTTTCCGGCGCACCAAGGAAGCCACCAACAGCCGGAAGCCCGGCGTGGGCCTGGGGCTTTCCCTGGCGCGGGACATCGCCCGCTCCCTGGGCGGGGACCTGAAACTGGAGTTCGGTACGCTGGGGGGCGCCAGCTTTCTGCTGACCCTCCCCAAGTCCTGAATTTTACGGGAAAAAGAAGATGCCCTGGCGACCGCAGCATTTCTTGATGAAGCTTGCCATCCCGTGACGGATATGTGACATTAGGCGGCGGCGCACGGCAGGAAGCGGTTTCACCGTTCCGGACAGGGACTGCCAGGAGCCGGAGAGTGCGCCGGGATGCAAAAACGCATGTGAACGCTGCCATGAGCAAAAGGATTTTAGTCACCGGGGGGGCCGGATTCATCGGCTCCCATCTTTGTGAACGCCTGCTGGACGAGGGACATGAGGTCACCAGCATCGACAATTATTTTACGGGTTCCAGAAAGAATCTGCTGCACCTAATGGACCGTCCCGGATTCCAGGCGCTGGTGCACGACGTTACGGAGCCTTTTTCCGCGGAAGTGGATGAAATCTACAATCTGGCCTGTCCCGCCTCCCCCCCTCATTACCAGCTCGACCCCATTCATACGGTCAAGACTTCCGTGCTGGGCGCCCTCAACATGCTGGCTCTTGCCAAACGGTGCCATGCCAGAATTCTCCAGGCCTCCACCAGCGAGGTGTACGGCGATCCCGCCGTTCATCCCCAGCCGGAATCCTACTGGGGCAACGTCAATCCCGCAGGTCCGCGCTCCTGCTATGACGAGGGCAAGAGGTGTGCGGAAACCCTGTTCATGGATTACCACCGCACGATGGGTGTGGATGTCCGGGTGATCCGCATTTTCAACACGTACGGGCCGCGCATGACCCTGAATGACGGCCGCGTGGTTTCCAATTTCATCGTCCAGGCGCTGAAGGGGGAAGACCTTACCATTTACGGCACGGGGAGGCAGACCCGGAGTTTCCAGTATGTGGACGATCTGGTGGAAGGCATGGTCCGGATGATGGCGGCGGAAAATTTCCACGGGCCAGTCAACCTCGGCAATCCGGGAGAGTTCACCATGCTGGAACTGGCGGAAAAGGTCATTGAAATGACCGGGGCTTCTTCCAAAACGGTTTTCCGCCCCCTTCCCCAGGACGATCCCGTCCAGCGCAAGCCGGACATACGGCTGGCGTACGAAAAGCTCGGCTGGCAGCCGTCTGTTCCGCTGGAACAGGGCCTGGAAAAGACGATTGCCTATTTCCGTAGCATTCTTTGACGCCGGGAAAAGACGGTCCGTAAGAAATCCGGTTTATGCCCCTCCCGCCGTTTTTACGGCTTGATTACCCGTTTTTGACTGGCTCCCGCGGTAAGGGCCGGGTAGCATGAACGGTTATGAAACATGTTGAAGCCGCCGGGACCTTTTCCACGCAAGCCGCCGTCCGCAGTTATGAGAGCGGGCCGGACGGCCTCATGAAGCCGGAAACGGTTCTGCACTGGCTTCAGGAAATAGCGGAGGCACACGCCTCCGCCCTGGGATTCGGCTATGATTTTGTCATGTCCCGCGGGCTGGCCTGGGTGGAGGTGCGCCTGGACATGACCATCGGACGCCGCCCTGCCTGGAAAGAGGTTGTGGAGCTCCGCACCTGCACAGCCCAGGCCTCCCCTCTTCAGGCGCGCCGCAATCTGGAAATCCGGGATGCGGAGGGTAACGGCATTATCGCGGCAAGCTGCCTCTGGGCCGTCATCGACATCCGCCGCAGGCGCCCCGTTCCCCTGAACAAATACATCAGCCCATTCCCGGAGACGCCCTGTAGCGAGATGGTCGCCCCTGTCCGCATGGACATAGAAGGTCTTCAACCGGAAATCCGGGAATGGACGGCAGAACAACGGGACATGGATTTCAACCGCCATATCAACAATGCTGCCTATCTGGTTTGGGCGTTGGAATCTCTGCCGGAAGCGTGGCAGGAAGAACATGCCCTGACGGGCATTCACCTGCATTTCAGGAAGGAAAGCCATGCCGGAGAGCAGATGAAGTCCCTGTTGTTCCGCCAGGGAAATCTTACCTGCCACCATATCATGCAGGGAGATGAATTGCGCGCGGAGGCGGTGCTGGAGTGGGGTTAGGGGGCGGAATGGACTAAATGGACTAAATGGACTAAATGGACAGAGTGGACATTATGGACGTAATGGACCAAACGGAGAAAAAACACTTCCTGCCTACTAACCCTACTAACGCTACCCGTCCATTAAGTCCATTGTGTCCATTCCCGCCCAACAACAAGGCCGCCCCGGTTCATCCCGGGCGGCCTTGTGGTTTTGCAGCAGAAGCGGTGTTTACACCACTCCCCACTCCTGTCTTGACCTCCTTTAGAAGTCGTAGCGGTAGCCTATGCTTCCGTTCAGGGAGCTGGCTCCGTCTCGGATGTCCGCGTTGCCGTTCACAAAGATCGTCCCCTGCGTCCCTACCGGCACGCTCAGACCCGCTCCTATCTGCAACGCCGTCCTCCCTACTTTCGCTCCACGCACTTGCTGCGTGTAGCCGGGGTTGGCCAGGAAGCCCACTGCCGTTTCTCCACGGTCGTCTCCCAGGTCCTGGGCCGCGTTGACACGCAGTTCCGCCAGCGCTTCCCTCCCGAAGAGGTTGCTGCCTACAAGACCCATCCACCGGCCGCCAAGCGCAAGCGTGCCCGTCGTCCATTCCTGCTTGTCCACGCTCAGACCCGCGTTGCCCGCTCCCGTTTCACGGTAGCCGTCCATCCGAGTTGTCACCACCGAGGCGTTGAACAGGGGCTGCAGGATGCTGCTCCTGTTTTCGTTGAGGTAGATGTCGTAGGTGAGTTCATACATCGCTCCAAGGCCCCAGCCGTTGGTGCTGCCTTCCGTTCTGTAGCTGCCCGCTCCGTAGTCCACCGTCCGGTTGAGTTTGGCGTCGTTCCACCCGCCCGTCAGGATGAGCGTGTGGGCCCATCTCTTGCTCTGGTAGCGCCCGAAGAGGTTGGCGTAGTAGCTGTCCAGGTGGCCATCGGCCGTGTCCGCCGCGCTGGCCGTCAGGTCGCCGTAGTTGGCCGTGAAGGCCGCCCCCATCGTGAAGGAGTCGCTGAGGTCCACGTCCACCCCGAAGGTGCCTCCCCAGGTGGTGAGCTTGTAGCCGCTTTCATCACCTTTAGTGTCCAGCTGGGCGTAGGAGCCCGTGCCTTCCATCCACATGTGGAAGTAGGGAAGGTCTTCGTTGATGTAGGCGGGGTTGACGCCCATTTGGTTGGTGCGGTTGCGTATCCATCCCATTTGTTCGCGCAGGGCGTCGCGCTGGGCCGTGCCCAGGGCGTTGACCGTGGAACCCGCCGCTGCCGCCAGCGCTCTGGATGCGCCGGCCAAATTCGGTGCGTCCCCCGTGATCATGTTGCTCACGGCATTCATGAACTGGCCCAGTTGTGAAGTGGCGTCCAGATTGTTTCTGGCTTCCCACAGGAGATTGGAACCGGCAGCCGAATTGTAGGAGTCAGCGGCGGGCGTGAAGATGTTTTCCTGCTGTACGGTGGCGTTCAACACGATGTTGTCCCCGTCCCTGGACATGACGGCATCCTTGTAGTACACGGCAAAAAGTCCGGAGGTTCCGATGGAAAGGGAAGCTCCTTCATCCAGTCCATTGATCAGGTCCGCCGTCATCAGCACCACGTTTTCCAGGTTATCATACGTGCCCAGGCCGGTGTTGCCCGCCATGTTGGCAAGCACGAACTGGGCTCCATCGCCGATGGTGATGGAGTCCGCCGTGATCATGGCGGAGTTGAAGGGGTCCGTCTGGTTCAGGTTGTACACGAATTCCGTGGTGGAACCGCTCTGGAAGTCAATGCTGTTCAGATTCAAGGCCGTATTGGCGTTTCCGCTGCCTGAGCCGGTGGCTTCCACGCGCAGGATGCCGGAAGAACCCACCGCCACATTCCTGTAGTCAAGTCTGGCGGAAGCCTCCGTCCCCTTCAGGACGAGCGTGCCGCCGTCATGCACGTTCAAGTCGTACGCGGTGCTCCCGGTCCGCATTTCCTGAGTGACCTTTCCGGAGATGTCCAGAGTGCCCTCTCCCTGCAAAGTGCCGGAGAAGGAGGCGCTTCCCGGCGTGGTGGAGGTGATGGACAGGGTGTTCCCGTTCAAGTCCAGAGCGCCGGAACCGGACAGCCGCAGAATGGACTTGTCCCCCGTGCCGTCCAGGCTCAGGGTTCCATTCAGCGTGACGGACGTGCCGGACAGCCCGGCTTCACCGGACAGAGTCAGGCTGGAACCTTCCTGAACATTCAGCGTTCCCGCCCCTGAAATGGAAGTGGCCCGGTCCAGCGTGGAATCTCCGGTAGTCTTCAGGGTGCCCCCGGAGGCGATTTCCAGGCTGCCGCCTGCCGCGTCATCCGCCAGGGAAGCCGTGGTGATGCCGCGGATAACTACCTTGGCCCCCCCATCTGCAGAGGAGGCAAGGTTCAGCGTGCCGATGCTGTTGGCGGAGCCGTTCAGCGCCAGCGTCCCCTCCTGCGCGACCACGGAATTGGCCGTGGTGACGTTGCCGTTAAGGGTCAGCGTTTTGTTCCCCGTCTTGACCAGGTCCACACGCTCGCCGTTGACCGTGAGATTGCCGTTGAATACGGAGTTGTCCAGGTCGTTGGCAAGTTCCACATTCAGGGAGCCGTCCCCCGTGGCGTTGATGTTCAGATTGCCCGTGGTGGAGGTACCGGAGGAAAGATGGCGGATGATGGTCTTGTCCGTGTTGGCGGCGGGTACGTCCAAATTCAGCGCCAGGTCCGTATTCACGATGACCTGGGAATAGGAGTTCAGGGCCGGAATGCTGGTAACCGTGTTCCCGTCTTCCGATGCAATGTAGATCTGGTCCGTTCTTCCGGAGATCAGGATGCTTCCGCCCTCCACGCCCTGAATGCCGAAGCCGAGGCTTTCCAGCGTGGCGTTAAAGGTCAGGTGCTGGTTAAGCCATTCAACCAGATTGTCCGACGGCAAGCCGCCAATCGTTCCGTTGGTGAGCAGGATACCGACGGATTCCAGATCGCGCATGGCAATGAGGATGTCCGTATCAATGTCCAGATGCAGCGTCAGGTCAGATGCGTCCCCGCCGAACGAGACGGTACCAGTAGCGGTGTCATTGAATTGAAGCAGGCTCTTCTGGTCGCCCCCGTCCGCGTAGGAAGTGTTGTTTACCCCTACGTGCAGGGAATTGCCGCCTGTCAGGGTCAGGTTTCCGGTCAGGCCGGTAACGGCGGTGCCCGCCGTGGTTGTATTGATGGAGCCCACCTTGTCCCCGGACAGGCCGCCCAGGTTGATGTCTCCGGAACCGGCTTCCGCATTCACGTTCACGCCGCCGGCCGTGGCATAGGCCCCCGCGTTCAGCAGACCGCCCTTCGTGATGGTGACGCTGTTGGCCACGGCCTGGCCGTTCATGTCCAGGGTGGAGCCGCCGTTGACAGTGACGGCCCCCGTACCCAGGGATCCCGCGCCCAGCGCTTTTACGCTGCCGCCGTTCAGGACAGTGCCGCCCTCATAGTTATTGGAGGCATTCAGGTTGATTACAGGGGAACCCGCGGATCTGTTTACCAGCAATTCCCCCGCCCCGGTAATCTGCCCCGTCCAGGAACCAGCAGCCTCTCCGTTTCCAAGCTGGACCTTGCCGCTGGTGATGGTGAGTGTTCCCGTGGCGGTATTATCCTGCGTCAGCACCAGCGTTCCGGTTCCGGCCTGTTCCACTGCGGCGTTTAGGGCGCCTTCAGCGCCTACGGCGGCGTTCATCAAAACGAGGTCGTCCGAGTAGGAAAATTTATACTTTGCCGTACCGCTGGAGCCTTTCAAAATTACCCCGTCCCCGAAAAGTTTGCCATTATCCAGAGTAGCCGCAGTTCCATTGCCAAATACCCAGGTATAGACGCTGTTAGTACTGCTGTGGTTAAAGCTTCCCGTAAAGCCGGTCATATCCCCCAAGAGGTAGCAGAACGCACTGTCCCCGCCCATGGCGGTTGTCACCTCGCCACTTCCGGTAAACGCGCCGCCAAAATAATAGGAATTGCCGCTTCCCCCGTTCAGGTAGGTTCCCTTCTCCAGCACATTGATCGTTGCCATGGCGGCGGTATCCGCCGTGTTGGGGCTATCCAGCCAGAAGCCGCGTCCATTCAGGGTGATCGTACCCCTCCCCATGCTGGCGGCGGTCGCAAACTGAATGTCGCGGGCGTCATTCGTGTTGCCCGGATTGTTGTTCAATCCCGTCGCCACCAGTTCCCCGGTAAAGGAAGAATTATCTCCGGAAATGTAAAAACGGGATTTGGCCGCCTGGTTATCCAGTTCAATCCTGCCCGCACCGCTCATACCGTTAATAACGATACTGGCGCTGTTTCCCGAAGCAATGCCGTTGACAGAGCCGGTAATGGCCAGGGAACTCCCCGCGCTTACGGAAATTCCCGCTGAAAACCTCGTTTGAACTTCTCCGGAGGCAATGGAAACAATGCCGCCGTTCACTGTCAGCGCATTCGTATAAACGGCAGCGCCCAGGTTCAATGTTCCGTCCCCGGACTTTTCCATGGCAAATCCCTTGTACCTGTCCACGGAAGCCCACGTCACATCGTTTCCGTTGGTGTCCACCTTGATGTTTTCCTTGCTTGCGGCGGAAATCCGGTCGGAAACGTCAGCCGTTATCCCGGCGCCGTACCGGAGAGTACCTCCGTCGAACATCAGTTCCCCGGTGCCCAAAGCGGAAGCGGAGCCCATTTCAATTGCGCCGCCTCCCAGGATGATCTTGCCGGAATAGCCGGTGTTGTCCGTATTGATGGTCAGCGTGCCATTCCCGGTCTTTTCCAGATTCGCCGTGCCTTCCAGAGAGCCGCCGCCTTCAGCCGCATTCCATACGTAATCCGTGTCGTTTGCCTGCACCATCACGATGGTGGGGGAAACGACGCCGTCAATGGTCACCGTCTGCGGAGCATGGCCGTCAATATCCCCCATGATGACGGCGGCATCATTGGTGTACACGCCGTTATTTTTCCACGGGGAGGCAGTGGGAGCGGTGGCGGACCAGACGCCGTCGCCGCCCTTCCACTCAAGCAGGGCTGCCTGCGCCACCACCAGCGTAAGCTTTCCGCCTTCCGTATTCCAGGAGCCCATCAAATTATCTCCCAGAATGAAGGAGTTGGACGGAAGCCCGGTAATGGTGCCCGCATTGATCATGTCATAGGAACCTGCCGCCCAGGTCATGCCGCTGATCGTTGCTTCCCCCAGAAGAAGTTCGCTGTTTACGGTCAGCGTTCCGGTGACATTCAGCAGGTACGCTCCGGAGGAAGGCAACGCGGAGAAATTCAAAAAGGAGCCACTCCCAAGCGTCAGGTTCCCCGTAACGGTACCGGAAGTTCCCAGAGACAGAGAGCCGGATTCCGCAATGGAGAGCGTTCCTCCGTTCATGTTGAGGGAAGAGGCATTGGAAAGGATCACATTGGAGAATTGCGTGGCAGTATTCACCGTCATGCCCGACGAACCGCCTATAGTCAGGGCGTTGGCGAGAGTGGTATCCTGCTGAGCCGTCAAATGGCTCCCATTCAGGTTGACGGCGCCGGAGCCCAGGGCCGCGGCGTTATTCAGCTGCAGCGTAGCCCCTCCCGTAATTACCCAGTCCGCATTCATCCCGGCCTGGGCGGCCGTATTCAGGATAAGGGTACCGGAATGGCCGTCCGCGCCCACGGTTACGGTACGGGAACCTTCCCCCGCCACGCCCAGAGGACCAAACAGGTTCATGGTCTTGCCGGCTGCTATCTTGAACAGGGCATCGGCATTGAAGATGATGCCGTTTGCCCAGGGTGCAGCGGCACTGCCCAGGGAAAAATCCCCGCCAATGTCAAACAGCGTATATCCTGCCCCTCCGTCACGCAAATTGACGGCGCGGTTATATACCCCCCCCTTGACTACGCTGAATCCGTCCGAACCTCCGGTCACGGTAATCCCACCAATGGAAAGCGTATTAAAGGAAGCCTGAAGCTCCTTGCTGGTGCCCGTCAGGCTGCCCTGGTCAAGAATCATGGTATTGGTAGCCGTGCCCGACCAGACGGCCGCCCAGTCCGCTACGGAAGGATTCCAGTTGTTGGCTCCATGAATATCGGAATTCTGCCCCAGCCACGTATATTCAGCAGCGCGTGCATACGGAACGGAGACGATAGCCATGCATGCAAGCAGGGCGGACAGCAAAGCAGGGGGAAGATGCAGCTTCATAGCTTTTTCTTAGAGAAAATGAGGGTGAAAATTCCTCCCGAACCAGCACGGGAGGCTTTTTATGATTACTAACGGATTAAAAATCCTGCTACAAGATTAAACGTTGATTCCCTAGGTGTTGCGCATCTTCAAAAGGGCTTTTTTCCGGCCTGATCTGGTCCGCGAAAGGAATGCCGCATGGTGTTATCTTTATTAATATAAACAGACAAGAGGTCTGGTTCTGGTATATTGGCAACTTTGCCGCTCCATAGCGGATTTTTAATCCGCTATTCAAATTAATGCGAATATTTTTTATATCAAAATATAGTGGTTTTTATTCCAAAATATTTATTGTATGGAGGAAATTCCGAGGGAGATGTTTTATGGAGGGAATGGGGAATAGGGAAATGGACTTAATGGACGGAATGGACAGGTGACGTTTCCCCTTTTCCATTGTGTCCACTAAGTCCATTCCGTCCATCATCCCTATTCCAACAACAAGGCCGCCCCGGTTCATCCCGGACGGCCCTGTGGTTTTGCAGCAGAAGCGGCGTTTCCGCCGCTCCTCCGGCACCTTAACCTTCTTTAGAAGTCGTAGCGGTAGCCTATGCTTCCGTTCAGGGAGCTGGCTCCGTCTCGGATGTCCGCGTTGCCGTTGACAAAGATCGTTCCCTGCGTCCCTACTGGCACGCTCAGACCCGCTCCTATCTGCAACGCCGTCCTCCCTACCTTCGCTCCACGCACTTGCTGCGTGTAGCCGGGGTTGGCCAGGAAGCCCACTGCCGTTTCTCCACGGTCGTCTCCCAGGTCCTGGGCCGCGTTGACACGCAGTTCCGCCAGCGCTTCCCTCCCGAAGAGGTTGCTGCCTACAAGACCCATCCACCGGCCGCCAAGCGCAAGCGTGCCCGTCGTCCATTCCTGCTTGTCCACGCTCAGACCCGCGTTGCCCGCTCCCGTTTCACGGTAGCCGTCCATCCGAGTTGTCACCACCGAGGCGTTGAACAGGGGCTGCAGGATGCTGCTCCTGTTTTCGTTGAGGTAGATGTCGTAGGTGAGTTCATACATCGCTCCAAGGCCCCAGCCGTTGGTGCTGCCTTCCGTTCTGTAGCTGCCCGCTCCGTAGTCCACCGTCCGGTTGAGTTTGGCGTCGTTCCACCCGCCCGTCAGGATGAGCGTGTGGGCCCATCTCTTGCTCTGGTAGCGCCCGAAGAGGTTGGCGTAGTAGCTGTCCAGGTGGCCATCGGCCGTGTCCGCCGCGCTGGCCGTCAGGTCGCCGTAGTTGGCCGTGAAGGCCGCCCCCATCGTGAAGGAGTCGCTGAGGTCCACGTCCACCCCGAAGGTGCCTCCCCAGGTGGTGAGCTTGTAGCCGCTTTCATCACCTTTAGTGTCCAGCTGGGCGTAGGAGCCCGTGCCTTCCATCCACATGTGGAAGTAGGGAAGGTCTTCGTTGATGTAGGCGGGGTTGACGCCCATTTGGTTGGTGCGGTTGCGTATCCATCCCATTTGTTCGCGCAGGGCGTCGCGCTGGGCAGTGCCCAGGGCGTTGACCGTGGAGCCCGCCGCCGCCGCCATGGAACGGGCGGCCTGTCCCGAGTCGCCGGACTGGATGCTGTTGCGCACTGCTTCACGCAGGTCTCCCAGTACCGTACCCTTGGGCGCGTTGCCGCGGTTGTTCCACAGAAGGTTGGCTCCCGCCGCGGAGTTGGCCGTATCCGCCGCGTCCATGAAGGCGTTGTCCGTCTTGACCATGCCGCTGACGATGATTTTCCCGCCTTCCGCACGGATGCCGAGTTCCTGGTAGTAGAAGTCAAAGTAGCCGGAGGACGTCACCGAAGCGCCGTCAGCCGTTACCGTACCGCCAGCACCCTGCGCGTCCACCAGTATGAAGTTGAGGTTGGCCGTCGGGTCCGCCGGGTCGTCGTAGTCGCCCAGGCTGTCCAGGGAAACAGTGGTGCCGTTCAGGTTGACGTTCCCTGCCAGAACCGTGATGACGGGGTTGGCGAAGAGGTCGTCCCTGTTGGTGTTGATGACCAGGTCCAGATTGGCTCCCGCCAGATTGAGGCCGTTGCCGACCGTCAGCGTGGTGTTGACAGCGTCCACGCCGTCACCCACCGCCGTGAGGCGCACATGGCCGCCGGTACCTGCCGTGAGCGTCTTGTAGGTGACGGAACCGTTGCCCCCTTCAGCGCCCATCAGCTCCAGGGTTCCCTTCGTAACGTTGAGGGACTGCCCGGCGGAGCCGCTGCCCTTGAGAGTCTGCGTACCCGTTCCGTTCATGGTGATGCTGCCTTCCCCGGTCAGCGAGCCTTCAAAGACGGACTTGCCGGAGGCGGTGATTTCCAGGGCGGAACCGTTGTTTAGACTTCCGTTCCCCGTAAGACCGGAGAGGCTGTTAGCCGCGTTGTCAAGTTCCAGCATTCCGTCCGTGGAGAGCTCCACCTGTACGCCGTCAAGCTTGGATGTGCCGTTGAATAGCAGGGAGGCGTTGTCCGCCACCTGGAGCGTACCGGAACCCGTCACAGTGCTGTTGGAGAGTTCGGAACCTGCCGTATCAAGCGTGAGCTTGCCGTCCCCGCCAATGTTGAGCGTTCCTCCGTTGCCTTCATCCGTGAGCGTTCCGGCAGTTGCCGTGCCGGTGACGTTCAGGGTGGAGAGACTGTCCGCCTCCCTAGAGTCAAGTACGATAGAACCTAGGTCCGCCGTGCCGGAAAGCGTCAGGCTGCCTTCCCGCATGTCCAGCGCGCCGTCCGTGTTCAGGCTGCCGGAAAGTTCCAGGGAACCCGCACCCGTCTTGGTGATATTGGCCGTGCCGCCGTTAATGGTTCCGGCGTATTTCGTGTCGGGCCCGGACGTATTGGGATCATTTCCCAGCAGTTCGTTGTTCAGGATGACGGAGGCCGTCTTGTCATCGGTTGCAGTAATGGTGATCACTCCGGAAGCCGCTCCGGAAAGGTTGTTGATGGTCAGTCCTTCCGCCTCGTCATCCACGCCAGGGAGGTTGAGGGCCAGATTGCCGTCCACAATAACCGCCCGGTAGGGATCAAGTTCCGCGTTGCTGGTGATTTCCTTGTCTTCACTGCCCACCGCATAGATCTGCGTGGCGTCGCCCGTGATACCGATGGAGCCGCCGTTGATACCCGTGACGGTGAAGCCCAGGCCTTCCAGAAGCGGGTTGAAGGTGGCCGTGCCGTAACTCAGAGATCCGTTGGTCAGGTTGAGCCATGCGGTGCGTTCTCCGGCTCCCCAGCCCTGCATGGCGTTGACCACGTCCGCAGAAAGGGAGAGCGTCAGGCTGGCGATGTCCAGCGTAGCTCCGTTCTCATTGAACTGAATGATGGAATCGCTGCCTGCCAGGTCCTGCGTCTTGGCGACATTGTCCGTGCCGACGACCAGATTGGCGCTGTCCAGGCTGGCCGCCCCGTTGATGCCGCTGATGACCGTACCGGCATCCGTGATATCTATGGATTTGAGCGAGGAGCCGTTCAAACCGCCCAGGGAGATGGAACTGACTCCGGCCGCCGCATTGACGGTGACATTTTTGCTGGCGCCGCTGTAGTATTGGCCGCCCTGCAGTTCGCCGCCGGTGATGTTGAGAGCGCCCTTGTAACCGTCGGCCCCTGCCAGGAAGGCCAGCGTGCCGGAAGAGAGCGTTACGGTTCCCGCGTAGTCCGCACTGGCTGAGCCAAGGCTGAGCTGGCCCGTTCCTGTTTTAGCGAGGCTGCCCGTTCCGCTAAATGCGCCGTTGAGGGTGATGTTCCCTCCCGTGGTGTCTACCGTGGCGGTTTTGCCCTGCGCCGCGTTGAGCACAACTCCGCTTTCCGCGGACCAGGCCGCACTGGAGTTGAGCGTGCCTTCTCCCAGCGTGAGCGTACCGGAGGTTCCGGTGATGTTGCCGCCCATGGTAAGCGTACCGTTGCCGTTCAGCGTAATGCCGGAGCCGGCCGTTCCGCTGAAAGCGAGAGCACCCAGCTGCGCCGTTCCCCCCGCAATGTTGAGTTCACCGGCCACGTCTCCTCCCAGCGTTACGCTGTTGCTGGTGAGGGTGACCCCCGTTCCGACGATGACTGCGGAGGCCTGCGTGTTGCCGTCAAAGGTTCCGCTGCCGACTTGCAGCGTGCCTATGTCCTGGGAATGTTTCAGGTCCAGCGTTACGCCGTAGGTTGCATTGACCACGGAGGCATCCAGCATTCCATTGACCGTGACAGTCCGGTTGGACGTAGCCGCTCCGTAACCGGAGAAGACGATGTCTGCCCCGCTGTTGCGCAAGGTTCCGTTGAGCGCGTCATTCCCGTTGATCGTCTTGATGAGCAGGGAGCCGCCATCCGTCTTTTCCAGGGTTCCGGAGATATTCTTGAGGATGCCGGAAAGCGCTATTTCCGTTCCGCCGGAAAGGTTGAGCTTGGAACCGGCCGCCACCGCGATGGTGCCGGAAAGGACCTTCGTATCTGCAATGTCGCCCAGCGCGACGCTGCCGTTCCCGGAAACATTCCAGTTAAGCCCCAGGAAGCTGTCCTGGCCGCCGGTGTTCACCGTCAATACCGTATCGGCGCCTGTGGCAGCCAGTTTCACGGCGTCTGCGGCGTTTTTCTGCACCATGATTTGCGTGAGCGTCACGTTCCCGGAGGCCTGCAACGTACCGCCCCCGAAGATGATGGAGCCCGTTCCCAGCGCTCCGTCCCCGTTGATGTCCACGATGCCCCCTTCCAAGGACGTGGAACCTCCATAACTGTTGGTGTTGCGGATGACCAGCGTTCCGTCCCCCCTCTTGGTAAGGATGGTCGTATCCCCAGTAATGTGGCCGTTTCCTTCAAAGGTGTAGGTGTTACTACCGCTGTTGCTGACCACGACGGAAGACGGCGCCACGTTCCCCGTGATCGTCACGTCTTTGTTGGCCGCCGTGTTGTCAAAGAGCAGAGGCTGACCGTCCGTGCTTGTCGGAGGAGTACTGCTTCCCGCATAGGTCCAGTTGGAAACGTTGTCGGCGCTCCATGTTCCGGCATCCGCCGTCCCATTCCATGTGAGCATGTCCGCGGAGGACTCTATTTTAAGCTGAAGCGTCTTTCCGTCCGCGGAGAGCCCCAGCATGTAGGTGAGTTCCGGATGGGTCTCGTTAATGAGTTCTCCGACATTGAAGGAGCCTACCATGAGCGTCCCGGTTCCCACCGTCAGCAGGGAGTAGCTCCCGGAATCGGTAAGCGTTTCGTAGTTGGAGAGGGTTAGCTTGTGCGTTCCGTTGACCGTCAGGCCGCCGGTGAGCGTCACCAGCGCATTGTCACCCGCCGTTACCCCTGTCATGTCGAAGGTAAGCTCCGCCCCGGAGGCCAGGGCCATGCTGCCGGTGACATTCAACCGGGAATAGCTGCCCAGCGTCAGGCTGCCCAGCGTACCGCCATCGCTGGTGACGGATGCCGTGGAAAGAGCGCCGGAGGCGCCTGCCTTTACCGCGACGGCATTGCCGAGCGCATAGTTTCCGATGTCAAGCGTGGCCCCGGACGAAAGAAGTACCGAGCTGGTCCCGAAGGCCGTGGCGCTGCCGGCCTTCAGCGTGCCGGCCTCCACATGGGTCGTCCCGGCGTACGTATTGGCTCCGCTGAGCGTCACGATGCCTGCTCCCTTCTGGGTGATGGTCCCCGTTCCGCCGATGGCATTGGCTGTCGTGTTGTCTCCCGTGACGTTGTATGCCAGCGTCGCGTCACCCAGGCCGCCCAGCGTCACTGCTCCGGCCCCGAGCTTTCCGGCACCCGTCAGAAGGATCGTGCCTTCCCTGATCAAGGTCTGTCCGGCGTACGTGTTGGCCCGCGTCAACTGAAGAATTCCGTTCCCCTGCTTGGTGATGGCGACGGCGGCTTCACTGACGATGCCCACATCCACCTTCAAGTCGGCCGTGTTGGTTTCATCCAGCGTGAAATTGCCGCGGGACACATCAAACGTCGTCGCGGTCTTGACGGTCATTTTCTGGCTGCTGTAATCTCCCGAAGCAGCAATCAGGGACATGCCCAGCGCGTTGCTCTGCGTGGAAATCCTGTGATTGCCGCCGAAAAGGTAAAAGCCCTTCCCGGTGGTATTGACGAGAATGGAACTGTTGTTCAGGATAATATTGGAATTGAGCAGCGTATTGTGCCCGGTGCCGTTGCCTATCGTCCACGTGGCTCCGTTTTCAAGGAGGAGGGAGTTGAGCGTGGTGCCGCTGTAGCCGAAGGAATCCCCCGTCGTTGTCAGGATGCCGCCATTGACTGTTAAACTGCCCGTGAGCCTGGTGTTCGTACCGCCTCCGTCAATGAACAGGGACGCTCCATTTCCAACATACGTAGAAGCGGTCTTCGTCTGATTAACGCTGATGGTCAACACGGTGTTTTCACCCAGCACTTCCAGATTGACGGCGGAACCGTTTGCCAGGTTGGTTCCCAGCGCGTTGGCTCCTCCGGAAACAAAGGCAATCGTTCCTCCGTTGATCGTGGGCATCGTGGCGCCGAGAATGTCGGCAATGTCGCCCGTCACGCCGATTTCCAGGCGTCCCGGCGCATCCACGGTCACCGTTCCGATTCCCAAAGCCTTGTTCGCGTTGACGGCTACGGTGCCTTCCTTGATGCCAACCGCTCCGGAGTAGGCCTCATTGGAACTGTTGAAGCTTACCTTGCCTTCGCCCAGCTTGGTCATCGCGCCATTGCCGGAGAGTTCACCGCCATTGTTGGTCAGTACCAAGTCCTGCCCCGCGCCGTTGTTGAAGTAGATGGCCTTCGCGTTCATATTTCCCGTCAGGGAGACGTCGCCCGTATGGCTTCCATCGAACAGATATGTTTTGGTGTTGTCCACCGCGCCGATGGAATTGCCGTCCCAGACAATCACTCCATCCGCCATGCTCACGCTGACGGATACCGTCTTGCCAGCCGTATCCACGGTGAACGTGCCCTGATACAGGCCCGCCAGGGTTCCGGTCAGGGTCATGGAGTTTGCATCCACAAAGTTCCCGGACATCAGGTTGTCCCAACCCACCAGCGTGTATGTCCCTTCGGCCACGTTGCCGTCAATATTCAGGCTTACTTCTGCATCCGCGCCCAGCGCCAGGTTGGCCACCGTCAGGACGGTTCCGGCCGCACTCAGGGCGGTTCCGTCAACGGCCAGGGAGGCGGCATTCAAAGTTCCCGTCACATTTTGGGTTCGCAGAGCGGTTACTTTGGCGGAAGAGGCGTTCAGCGTTCCTCCCAAAGCCGTATCCGCATCCAGATACAGGTTGGAACCGGTCAGATTCAGCGTTCCGGAAAATCCGGCGACATCTCCTCCCAGCGTCAGGGCTCCGGCGCTGTTTCTGGTGGCCACTGCCAGCGTTCCCGTTCCGGCCAGACCGCCTCCCATCCTCAGGCCGTCACCGCTGCCGATCGTGGCCGTTCCGGTGCCGGACGTTTCTACGGATACCAGGCCGTTGAGAGTCATGGTTCCGGCCGACCCGGCAAAAATGTTCAGCCGCGTGGCGGCATTGGCCCCTTTCAGGGTAATATTTCCATCCAGGGAAATTCCGTTTGAGGCAGCGGTACCGCCCACCCCGCTGAATGTCACCGTCATGGTATTCGCTCCTCCGCCGATTGTGACGTCTCCCTGTCCCCAGGGAGTCACCGTCTGTCCGCCCGTAACCGAAGCGCTTCCTATGTCATAGGTCAAGTTAAGCTGCCTGTCAGTAGCAATGATTTCCGTATTACCGTCATAGGAGTTTTTCACCCAGCCTCCGTTGAATTTCCAGTCATTACCACCGTTATCAAGGTGCGTAATCCTCAAATTGCCCGTACCGCTGATCGTGCTTCCCACGGATGTTTTGTTGCCGTAGAGAGATCCTCTCAGGGAAACCAATCCCTCTCCAGCATCCAGAACGATATTCATATTGAATGTATTGGAAGTACCGCTCCCGTTGTTCAAATTCAAGGTGGTTCCGCTGCCCATGGTCAACGTTCCCGTTCCGTTCACTCCTACGCCGTAGGGAACGTTCATCGTTACGTTCTCACCCAGCACGATATTCATGGTTCCAGTCCAAGCCGCTTCATCCTGCCTCAGGGAAAGAGTCCCACTTTCCACCACCAGCGTGGAGCCGTTGGAATTGATAAAAGTATTCCTGTTGATAGTCAGGGTGCCGTCTCCCGTCTTGCTTATGGTACCGCCAATACCGCCGGTCAGAGAAGCATTTCCCGCTCCGATGGTCAGGGAACCCGCCCCTTCATTCGTCAGCTTTCCTTCATAAGTGCCTGCGCCCAGCATCAGGCTGCCTTCTCCCGAACGGGTGAGCGTTCCGGCCCATCCCGCCAGGGAGGCCCATGTCACGGCATTCCCGTTGGTATCCACCAGGATGGCATTGCTTGCCAGGGCATCCGTCTTGAGCTGGCCGGAGATGTCCGTCGTAATGCCCGTTCCGTATTTGAGGGCGCCGCCGTTGAAAACAATGTCCCCCGTGCCCAGCGCCCCGGCGTTCTGTATTTCCACCAGGCCGCCGCCCAGCAGGACTTCTCCGGAAAAACCGGAGTTGTCCGTGGCGATTGTCAGTGTTCCGTTTCCGGTCTTCTGGAGCTTGGAGCTTCCCGTAAGGGAGCCTGTTCCCGTCCATGTGTAATCGGTGGATTCCGCATTGACCAGAATCAGGCCGGGATTTACCTGCCCGGTGATGTTGACCGTCTGGGGAGGATTGCCGGCAATATCCCCAAAGGATACTCCCATGCCGTTTTCAAAAGTGCTCCCGGCGCTCCATGGAGAATTGGTCCCGCTTCCCCCCACCGTCCAGGTAGCGTCCCCTCCGCCCGTCCAGCTTATGGAGGTCAGTTCCGTCACCACGAATTTCAGGACATTGTCCGCCGTATCCCAATTCCCCATATACTGGGTTCCGAGCAGGATGGTGTTGGCCAGATCCCCGGTAACGCCTTCCGTGGCGCTGATCAGGTTGTACGTTCCGGCGCTCCAGGAAACGCCGTCTGCATTCTCCAGCAGAAGACTGCCGTTCACCGTCAAAGCGCCGGTCAGCGCCAGCAGGGCGTCCCCGTTCTTCGTCATATGGCTGGCATCAATGAACAGGCCGGTTCCCAGACTCAGATTGCCGGTCATCGTGTTCTGGCCGCCCAGGGACAGGGAACCCTCGTTTAAAACCAGATTGCCGGTGATTGAACTTTGTGCGCCCAGGGAAACACTGCCGGAGGCAATGGTCAACCCCGCACCGGTATCCACCGCGGAAACGTCAAGACTGACGCCGGAAGACAGGGAAAGCCCCTGATACGCGGCGGACGTGCCTCCAATGGCCGCATTGCCCGTTACGGAAAGAACCTTGTTCGTCCCCATGCCGTCGGCATGATCCACAATCAGCGTGCCTCCATTCAGTTCCACACCGCCGCCAAAGGAGTTGGCATATTTCAATGTCAGCGTACCGGTCCCCACTTTTTTCAGTCCTCCGTTCCCGATGAACATGTCATTCGCGTCCCCTCCTTCGATATTACCCGCACCGCCCAGGGTCAGCACGTCATTTAGAACGGCCTGAATGGTCTTTTCCGGGTTCAGAATCATTTTTACCGTCGTTCCCGCATTGGTTACCAGGTAACTGCCGCCGCCTTCATTCACGGTAAAGCCGATGTTGGATATCGTTTCCGCCGCAGTGGCCGTCACCTCAATGGTGCCGCCGCCGGACAGGAGCAAATTTTCCTTATTGGTCAGTCTGGCCCCGAATACGTAATCCCCTGCCGCCATGCTGCGTGTTTTCAACACGCTGTTATCCGCTACGGAGATGATGAACCGGGTCCAGTTGGCATCCTGCGCCACGGAAAGGCGTGCATCCGGAGCCGTCAGGTCCAGCGTGGAGCCGCCCTGGATATTCAGGCGCCCGTCTGCCGCCAGCGTGTGTTCCGTAGCAGTGCTAAGAATGCTGAGCGTGCCTCCGCCGTCAACCGTCAGCGTATGCCCTCCAATGACCAGGGAGCCCGTCTCCTGGGTAACGGTAACGTCCGGGTTAATGGTCAGGGTGACGTTGGCCGTTACATTTGTATTTTCCGTCCAGTCCGTATTCTCCGTAATGGTTTCATTGGCACCCAGATCAAGGGAATAGGCGGGAGTGGAAAGAAGGGCGCAGCAGGCAAGCACAGCGGACAGCAGTTGCAAAGGCAAATGAAGCTTCATTAGATAAAATGTTGGTTACGAATATGTTAAATTATAATCTATTTTTACAAGAAAACAGAGGAGGCTCTCTATATCATTAGCGGTTTATCGAATTTGAAATCCGGTGTCAATCTGGAAGTTCCATTTACAATGCTTTAAATCATTTTTCTTCTTCCAAACGCCTCTCACCAAATTCAAGAATATAACAATTATTTTCAATAATTTCATGAACTTCATTTATTACAAAATATTCTTTAAATGAAATACTTATGCAATTATCAAAAGACATTTTTCTCCTGAGTTTCCTTTTCTGAACGGATTTCAAATCCGCACATTCCCTTCTCCTCTTCATTCCGTTCCCATCCTTTCCGCGCCTCCGCCAATGGATTCCGCATGCAACAGGCGCGGAACGGCAGCCTTTGATTCAAGTCTTTAATCTGCATGATATTGTCATTGCTACAGATTAACAGGGACTGTGCCGAAGGCCTCTCGCCGTTCTGACTGAACAACATTTTTTGAATAAAAATGCAGAGAAATTCAATTGCGTCCTGCTGCGGAAAATACCCTGCACACTAACCCCGAATATGGAAGAACGCCGCCGGACAGATTGTCTTTTCAAAAATTCCAGCCAAGGATGAAAAAGTTTCTCAAAAAAACCGTATATTTCTGATGACAGACGGAAATGCCTCTTCATCCGTCTTCTTCGGTTATTGCGGCGAACTCATGACAGCGGGAAAAGCAACGGCTTTCCTTCTTGCCCTCCGGGCATCAGGTCGCTAGAATAAATGGAGCAAGTTTTTCATTTTTCCCTCATGGCCATTTTCGGTACCTCCCATCTATCCGACGCCGGCGACCTGCTGATTTTCAATAAGCTGTCCCACAAAACCCTGCTCATGTTCGAAAAGGAACTGGGCAGGGACCGCATTACCTACCTGGTGGAGGAAGCCCTCCCTCCGGACGCGGCCATTGCGGCCCATCTGGAATCCACCAAGGCGGACGGCATTCTGTTTCGCGCGGAAACCAGCGACCCCATCGCCCTGCGCGCGGCGATCATGGAGCGCATCAACCAGGGGCGCAGGGTGGTTTTCCTGCCCGGCCCTGTGGCGCATATCAAGGGTTCCATCTGCCAAATTCCCCCGCGGGTCATGAAAACCCTGGGAGCCCTGCACATTTCCCCCGTCCCGGTGTATGTGGGTTTTTACACCAGCTCCGTATTGGATGCGGAAGCGGATACGGACGCCCAGGCGGATATCCAGATTCACATTCTTCCCAAGCTGGCTCCGGGAGCCGAAATGGCCGCACGCCTGACCACGGCGTGGCTGGAATGCTCCGCCCAGGCGTATGCCACGCTGCCCCAGCTCCACGGCTCCCTTTCCGCCCTGCTGTTCCGCAGCCTCAAGCAGCATTCGGACTGCCGGGTGATTGACGGAATTGACGACACCTCCCTGACGTACGGCCAGCTTCTGGCCATTTCCGTGGCCTTCGCCAAACGGCTGAAGAAAATTACCTCCAACCGGAGGGTAGGCATCATCCTGCCGCCGGGCAAGGGGGCGGCTATTGCCAACCTGGGCTGCCTGTTTGCGGGCAAGACCCCGGTCAACTTCAATTATTCCGCCTCGGAAAGCGCTTTTTCCAGTTCCGTGAAGCAGTCCGGCGTGGACTGGTTCATCACGGCGGATACCTTCATGCGCAAGCTCCAGAATTTTCCCTGGCCCCCCCAGAGAGACCTGATTTTCATGGAGCGCGAACTTCCCCAGCTCAAAGGCTCCGCCAAGCGGTGGGGACTGGCCATCAAGTTCCTGACGGCCGGGTTCATGATCAGGAAGCTGGGGCTGGACACACCCGTGGGCGGGGATGAAGCCGTGCTGATGTTTACTTCCGGTTCTTCCGGGGAACCCAAGGGGGTACCCCTTACCCACCACAACCTGCTGGCCAATATTTCCCAGTGTTCCTCCCGCATCACGCTGGCCCCGCAGAGCAGATTCCTGGGCAGTCTGCCCGTGTTCCACTGCTTCGGCATCACCATCGGCCTGTGGTACCCCATGATCGGCGGGTACGACATGGTCACCTACCCTTCCCCGCTGGAGGCCAAACGCCTGGGAGCTCTGATCAAGCAGTACGGCATCAGCCTGGTGGTCACCACCCCCACCTTCCTGCGCGGCTTCATGAAGCGGTGCGAACCGGATACTTTCAAGACGGTCCGCTACCTGATCGTGGGCGCGGAAAAGCTGCCGGAAGACCTCGCCACCGCCTTCCGGGAAAAATTCGGCACCATCCCGTGTGAAGGATACGGCCTGACGGAGGCATCCCCCGTCTGTTCCGTCAATTTTGTGGACCCCGCCCCGTCCAATGCCGCCGGAGATTTCATCCCCGGCATGAAAAAGGGAACCGTAGGCGCGCTGCTACCCGGCATTGCCGTACGCATCACCAGCCCGCACACGGGCCGCGTGGTACCCGTGACCACTTCCGGCATGATCTGGCTGAAAGGGCCGAATATTTTCCCCGGCTATCTGGGAGGACCGGAAGTGAACAGGGACATTTTCGTGGACGGCTGGCTGAAGACCGGAGACATCGGTTCCGCGGACGAATACGGCTTTTTGAAAATAGAGGGGCGCGTTTCTCGCTTTTCCAAGATAGGCGGGGAAATGGTCCCCCATGAAGCGCTGGAAGCAGCCATCATGAATATCTGGAACCTGGACCCCACGGACGACGAACGGAGAATTGCCGTGGTCACTATTCCGGACCAGGCCAAAGGGGAAGCCGTGGCCCTGCTGACCACCCTGGTGACGGATTACGTGCACCAGGCGCGCACCCTGATCCGGCACGGCCTGATCGACCAGGGGCTGCCCGCCCTGTGGTGCCCCAAGGAGATCATCCCCGTGGAGCATATCCCGGTGCTGCCCTCCGGCAAACTGGACCTGAAGCAGTGCAGGATGCTGGCCTACGAGGCGCTGAACATTCCCTTTGAACCGTAAGCCATGGAATTTCCGCAGGAAACGGCTTCCGCCCCCCGGCCCATCACGGTCAAGCAGCTCGTTTACCGTCTCCGGGACGTGGTCGGCATCGCCGTCGGCACGCAGTGGGTCGTCGGAGAGCTGAGCAACGTCAAGTACCATACCAGCGGGCACATTTATTTTACCCTGAAGGAACAGGGGGCGGAAATTTTCTGCGCTTTTTTCAAGAACGCCGCCGCGCGCTGTCCCCTGCGGCTCCAGGAAGGCATGAAGGTGCACGTGCTGGGGAACGCCACCGTGTACCCGGACCGGGGCCAGCTTCAACTGGTCATCAAGGAGGTGCGGGCCGCCGGCATGGGGGATCTCCAGGCGCGCTTTCTGGAGTTGAAGGAGAAGCTCCAGCGGGAAGGCCTGTTTGACGCGGAAAGAAAAAAAGCCATTCCCGCCTTTCCCCGCTCCATCGGCATCGTCACCTCCTCCACCGGAGCCGTCATCCAGGACATGCGCCACGTGCTGGAGCGCCGCGCCCCCTGGGTGAAGGCGTACCTGCTGCCTGTGCGCGTCCAGGGGAGCGGAGCGGAGCGCGAGATTGCCGCCGCCATCCGGGCATGGTCCCATGCGCCGCACAACGGGCTGCCGCCCGTGGACGTTCTCATCGTGGGCCGCGGGGGCGGTTCCATAGAAGATTTGTGGAATTTTAACGAGGAGATCGTGGCGCGAGCCATCCACGAATGCACCGTTCCCGTTATTTCCGCGGTGGGTCACGACACGGATTTCACCATTGCGGATTTTGTGGCGGACCTGCGGGCGCCCACCCCCACCGCGGCGGCGGAACTCGCTACGCCGGACGGCCCGGAATGGCTCCGCAAACTGGGTAGAATGGAGCAGGCGCTGCACGCTTCCGCACGCCATTCCCTGCTGCACGCCCGACTGAAACTGGACGTTTATCTGCGCGGCAGATTGCTGGATGCAGACTCTCTCCTGGCCCCGTACGCCCAGCGTCTGGACGGGATGGAGGAATCCCTGCTGGTTTCCTCCGCATTCAGGATTCAGCAGAACTCTCTTTTAATCAATCAACTGGAACACAAGCTCCAATTGAGCCATCCCCGCCATCTCAACAGGGAGCGGGCTCAGCAGCTCTCCGCCCTGCAGTCCCGCCTGTTTCATGCCGCAACCGTCAGAATGACGGCGTTTTCATCTTCCCTGGCTCTTTTGCAGGCCAGACTGGAAGCCCACAGTCCCGAACAGACGCTGAGCCGGGGATACGCCCTCGTGGAGAATGAAAAGAGGCAGCTAATCCGGAAAACCGACCAGGTTCATGCCGGAGAAAAGCTGAAAGTCCGTGTCTTCAACGGTCATTTTTTTGTCACGGCCGATAAACATCAATAAGTTTATTACAAGCATATAATCGTACATTTTTTGCACACAATCTAACAAATTGTGTTTTTTCTGGATTTTACCGGAATTGGGACCTATCCTAAGAGAAGCTCATTACCACTGCCCGCATTCTCTGGTCCCAATAATTCACGCGCATATGCCCTGTAAAAACATCACCCGCTATACTTACGAAACCACGGCCTTTCAAGGTTACCGGCTGGCTATTTGTAAGAACAAGCGCTTATTCACCCGCTATTTTTCGGATTCCCAGTACGGAGGTGCGGAGGCGGCGCTTCAGGAAGCAATGAGGGTGAGGGACAATATTTTCAAGCTTCTTGAACAGGGCAACCTGACCGTTAGCCAAGTTTTCGCAAAATATACCGTGCGTTCCCGGCGCCAGTCCGCCGCGGACCGCCGGGAAAAAATGGCCCACGGCAAACGGACATCCCTCGCCTCAAAACAAAAGGCCAAAGTGCGCAGTTGATTCGCCTTTGGTACGGTTTACCGCCCCTCCTCCCGAAAACATATGTGGGACGGACACATGCCGGAAAATGATGGAGACGGAGGGAAAAGCCTTTCCGGCAGTGATCTTCAGGAGAAAGTCCGGGAATATTCCGTGTCCGGCCGGAACTAAATGAAAGCAACTCCGGATTTTTGTCTCCGCCACGTTATCTCTTGTCCATACGCAGACATCAGGGCTTTCATTACCTTCTGCGGCGGCGTGCGGCAGGCCGCTCCGGTTCTTCCGCAGGAGCTTCTCCGATTTTTGTCAATACCCGGCGCGCCTCCGTGGTTCTGTTCTGCTTGCGGCATACTTCCGCCCAGTCGCGGTGGATTTTCTTGTAAAGTTCCTCCGACTGGATGGATGCCAGATTGTTCTGGAGAGTGGCCTTGTCTTCATCATTCAGGCCATCCCATGTTTCCACCAGCTTTCCGTACTGCGATTCCGCCACCGCCCATTGTTCCCTTCCGGCGCTGATTTCCGCCTGAAGAGTCATGATCACGGGCTGAAGAGCCTGGATGAAGGCGGTGCTTTCCAGAGCCACTTTCATCGCCTGATCGGAATATTTCACCGCCTGGTCGTAATCCTTCGCCCGCAGGAAAGCCGCGGCAATGTTCACATCTTCATACGCCCGCTTTACCAGGGCTTCCGCCTGCGCGTACTTGTCCAGCTGGGAGCGCAGTTCCGCAATTTCCTGGCTCAGGCTGGAACCGCTGAGAATGCGCGGGGCATCCACCCCCAGCGTCATGGCGGAGCCTTCCGCGCGGGAAAGCAGACGCGCCGCTTCCTTCAAATTCCCCATTTGCATCCTCACGCGAGCCAGCGCCAGCATGGTTTCCGGGGTGCAGTCCATTTCCGTCTCTGCGGCACGGAAGCAGATCAGGGCGGCTTCCAGCTGGTCCGCCATGCCCTTCAATTCCGCCTGGGAATATTTTCGCCGCGCCTTGAGGGGCATGTTGAGTTCATTCAGGATGATGCGCCCCATGTCCGGACTGGCCGTGAGGCGGAATTGGGCAAGCAGTTCCCTGGCGATGGTGCTGCCCGTACGGCCGGGCTGGCCGGTCGCCTTTTCCGGCAGGGTATCCTGAAGCAGCAGTATCTTCACCATGCTTTTCACATCCTCCGGCTTTTTCAGCATGCTTCGCATGACGGGAGAGGAAGCCTGCTTGCACAGGGAGGAAAAACGTTCGAATTTGGCCTGGTCATAGGCATAATGGGCCAGCGGTTCCAGGCAGGCCAGCAGAACGGAAACGTGGTCCTCCGGCGTATTTTTAAGAATTACTTCATACAGACGTTCCGCTACGGCGTCATGCTTGCGCCCGGCAAATTCACGCGCCCAGTTCAGGCTGACGTTCAGCAGGCGGTCTCTGTCCGCCTCCGGCAGGGCGCCGGAATGGGAGAGCTTCTTTTCCAGAAGGGATGCAATCATGGGCTCCGACTCCTTCACCATGCCGCGCCGGTCCATTTCCACAGCCAGAAGCCACGCAAAGGAGTCGCGCGCCTCCGTGGAATTCATCCATTCCACCTGCTTGTCCACGGTTGCGGCCAGCGCCGCCAGCTCTTCATCCGAGCCGTTCCAGGAGTCCAGCATGCCCTGGAGATGCCCCATGGCCTGTGTCTGGCTGTGCACCTCGTGAATCGTGGGCTTGAACCAGCTTTCAATGGTGGGCCAGTACTGGACGTAACCGAACCAGAGGCCACCCAGCGCCACCAGGCAGAGGACCGGTTTCCAGTAAGACTTTTTCTTGCGCGACGGACGATAAGGCTTATTGGAAAAATGGCGCTCGGAACTCATGCAGGCATTGAGCCAAAAAGAGGGCACAAATCAAGCAAAATCAGCAGTCCGCAACGTCTTACGGCGCAGCGGCGGCGGTCCGTCACCGACGGGAGGATATCCTGCCGCCGTCCGTCCGGCGTACGGGAGAACTCCGGCGCACCCGGGGAAAGCCGGATTCCTTCCAGCATTCATCCGCCTTCGCCGTCATTCCCAGTTCGTCGTAACAGCGGCCCAGCTGCTTGTAGTTTTCCGACCTCTGTTCTCCTTCCAGCAATGGCAGCACGGCTTCAAAAGCGTCCACGGCCTCCTGCCACTGCTCGCCGTCGCACAGGGCGTAGGCCTTGCACAGATAGGACTGGACCAGCAAATTCTTCCGTTCCGGACCGTCTCCGCATTTCAGCAGGGCGTCCACGGCGCGGGAGTAGGCCTGGAGGGCTCCTTCACGGTCCCCTTCCATGTCGCTGGCTATTCCCAGGGAATGGTACACCCTGCCCAGGGAAAGGGTGTCTGAAGAGAAGTTGGATTCCCGGACCTGGATGGATTGCCGGAGGTTTTCCCGCGCCTTTGCCCCTTCCCCGGCGTCCAGCCACGCCTTCCCCAGGCCCTCGCGGGACTGGGCGGCAATCATGGGAGAGACCGCCGCGTTGCTCACCGCCTTCAGGAAATCCGCACGGGCTTCCGGGGCTGCCTTGCGCATGATGTTGACCCATCCGCGCTGGTCATACAGCCCGGCCCAAAAAGCGTGATCCGCCGGAAGCACGCCGCGTGCGGCGCCTTCCGCCTGGTGAAGGTAGGCCAGCGCCTCTTCATAATTACCCTGCTCCGTGGAAATGCGCGCCAGCCCGCGCAGGGCGTTCAGGCAGTCGTTGAGCAGATAGGAGGCGTTTTCCGAACCGGTGAGCCCCTTCAGGAACAGCTCGCGGGCCTCCTCCTTCCTGCCTGCTTCCAGCATGGCTTCTCCCATGCTGATGCTGGCCAGAGCCAGGTCCCCCGTGGTCTTTCCCTGCTCCCGGGGGAACAGAACCAGAGCTTCCTTGAAATAGGCCCGCGATTCCGGAATATGGCCCGCCGCGCGGGCCAGCCTGCCCTGGGCGGCCAGAAGCCTGGACTTCACGGCAAGAGAGTCGCTCCCCAGCCGGGCGGAAGCTTCCACGGCGCGCTGCAGCAGCCCATTGGCCTGGTCATTCCGGTTCAATATCTGGTCAATGGAACTCATGGTCTGGAGGGCCTTCACCAGCTCGGCGGCCATGCTCTCCTTTTCATACCCGTCCACGGCCGTTTTCAAATAATCGTAGGCGGCCGCGTACTGGTGCTCCGCCAGCAGGGCCCGGGCCACGGCATCAGCGCGGGGAGCCCATACCTGCCGCTTTCCGTCCGCATAGCCCGCCTCAATCAATTCCCTGGCCGTGGGAAGCGCCTGCTCCACGCCGCCGCGGCTGATCAGTTCGCGGGTCAGCCCCCAGGCCGTTTCCGACCGTACTTCCGGGTCCCTGATCCACGCCAGGCGTTCCTCCCGTTTGTCTAGAATTCCGGCCAGGCTTTCCCGTGAGGCAAACACGTCCGCCATGAAACGGGACAAAGTCTGGAAGGCCTTTTCATCGCTCTTCTGGATCACGACCGGAGGGGTATGGAGGGCCCCTTCATCATAACCGATGCGGTAGGCCATGTGGTACGTCAAAAACTCCAGCAGCAGGACGGCAATGCACAGGCACAGGGCAATCAGCCATTTGGTGCGTGAAGAAAGAGGTTTCAGGGGAGGAGTGGACGCCTGCATAACGGGAGCACAACGTTAACGGCCCTTCCCTGGAATTCAAGCCTTTTGAATGCCGCGCGCGCCGCAACGCAGTTGGAAGGCGGAAGGCAGGACTCCGCTCAAGCCGCCGTCAACCCATAATTTCCCGGAAAAAGGGGGTCCGCGGGACACGATCAAAGACGGAACCGTCTAATTTCCGTTCCGGCGCCTGTGTTCGGACGCACGGTAAAGCTGCCACGCATTCCATAAATTATGCCACAGCACATAAAACGTGGGCCCCAGCGCGGCAATGGGATTGGAATACGTCAGCGCCAGGTAGATGGAAAGCGTGGTGTTTTTCTGTCCCAGGGCCTGGCTGCATTCCGCGGAGCGCGCCTTGCCGCCCAGCAGATGGCCCAGGCCGAAGTTCAGGGCGCAAATCAGCAGGGAAAGGGCGCCTATCTGCTCCAGCACGCGTTCCGAAATGCCGTCCCGGGAGGAAATGTCATAGGAAGCGTTGGCCGCAATCAGCACCAGAATCACCACCCAGACGCCAAAGGTAACGTCCTTCAGCTTCCGGGGCCACGCGATGGCGCGGGGATAAAAGCGGCGTGCGGCCAGGGCCAGGGCCAGAGGCAGGAGCATCACCAGGGCTATGTTCTGGGCCACGCTGAGATAAATCTCAAAGCCGCCCCGGCCCACCACCATGGGCAGAATGAAAGGAAGCAGGATGCAAATGATCCCGTTGGTCAGAAGGAGGGCGGTCAGCATGAACTCCACGCTGCCGCCCAGCAGCCCCATCACCACCGGCGCCGCGGTGGCCGTGGGCATGACGCCCACGAAGAACGCCGCCTCCGCCAGGTAGCCGCCCCCAAAGGACGCGCGGCACACGCTCCAGGCAGCCAGGGCAATCAGCAAATTGGCCCCCACCAGCAGCCAGTGCGGCCGTTCCGGCTTCATCCGCTTGAAACGGATCCCCAGAAAAGTCACAAACAGCATGCCGATGAGCATCCATTTGAACGTCCAGCCGTACACATGGAGCCAGGGCATCATGTAGCCCGCAACGAACGCGACCACGATGGCAAACGTACGGATGAGGGACTTGAACATGCTGCGCTCCGGAAAAATAAAATGCCTACATGGTCTTTCCGCACATGCGGATCAGGGATTCCACCTGACGGACGATCAATTCAAACAAGTCCTTCACACTTCCCTTCGGAATCCTGTTGACCTCCATCAGTTCCATGATCATCCGCAAATGCGTCAGAAGCCCGATCATGATGCTTTCAATGGCGAGCACCGTCCAGAAAATCTGGTATGAGGAAGCGCCCGGAAACATCTTGCGGATGCTGTCATGAAGCTGCCGCCGGATGGGGGAATATACTTCCTTGATGTATTCCACGGCAACTTCAGGCGTCTGCACATGGCAGATACCCATCAGGCGCAAATAATGGGGGAACGTGTTCAGTTCTTCCAGGGTCAGGTCCCCCGTGTTCAGAAGTCCGTAAAAGGAGGGATACACGTATGCGTGGGCCAGGGCTTCAATGGAGCCGTCCCGCTCCATGGCTTCCGCCACCCGGGCCATCCGGAAATCCCGCGCCATCGGCGCGTACTTCATCATGACCGCCTTCCACAGGCCTTCCTTGCCGCCAAAGTGGTAGTTGGCGGAGGCTATATTGACGTCGGCCGCCTGGGAAATCATGCGCAGCGACGTTTCCGTATAGCCGTATTCGGCAAACAGGTTTTCAGCGGCTTCCAGCAACCGTTCCCTGGTCCCTTGCTGTTGTTTCATAATGGGACGTATGTTATCTGGGTTACTGTTACCGGTTCACGCGGGAGGCGCGCACCTGGAGGGAATGGTTGTGGGCATCCAATCCCTCTACGCGGGCGAACTCCGCCACGTACGGCGCCGATTTCAGAACGGCATCCTCGTTCATGCGGACCACGCTCGTGCGCCGCTGGAACTGGTCCGCCCGAAGGCCGGAGAACGACTTGCCCGCGCCGCCCGTGGGCAGCGTATGGCTGGGGCCCGCCAGAAAATCCCCGCAGGCCACCGTGGACAGGGCCCCCGCATAAATGGCCCCGGCCGTCCGGATGGCCGCCAGCACGGAATCTTCATCCTCCGTCACCAGGACCAGGTGTTCCGGAGCAAACGCATTCACCAGATCCACCCCCTCCTGAATGGAGGAGACCAGAAAACCGTACGCGTGCTTGTCCAGCACCTCCCGGATGATGGCGCCCCGGCTCAGCAGGGCCGCCTGGCGTTCCACTTCCGCCTCCACCCGTTCCAGCAGCTCTTCCGAGGTGGTCACAAATACCACGACGCTGTCCGGCCCGTGCTCGCCCTGGGCCAGCAGGTCGGCGGCCAGAAACTCGGCGTCCGCCGTCTCGTCCGCCAGCACCATCACTTCGCTCGGCCCGGGAAGAAGATCGATGGCTACGGCACCCACCAGCTGGCGCTTGGCCTCTACTACAAACCGGTTGCCGGGGCCGAAAATCTTTTCCACGGGCTTCACGCTTTCCGTACCCAACGCCAGCGCGGCGATCGCCTGGGCGCCGCCTATCTTGATAATTTCCGTGGCACCGGAAGCCTTCAGCGCATATAAAAGAGCGGGGTTCACCCGTCCGTCCGGCCCGCACGGCGTGGCGGCCACGATTTCCCGCACGCCGGCGGCCTGGGCAAAGCCGCCCGTCATGATGGAGGTGGACACGAGGGGAGCCTTGCCCCCGGGAATGTAAATGCCCACGCGGTCATAGGGAAGGAAGCGTTCCGCAACCTCCACGCCCTGGGCGTTCACTCCGGACCAGTCCTGCCTGCGGCTGCGGTCTGAAAAATAATGGATGTTCGCCAGAGAAGCGGCAATGGCCTCCTTCACGGACTCCTCCACGGCAGCTTCCGCCTCTGCCAGTTCCTCCGCGGTGACAAACAGGGAGCCGCTGTCCAGGCTGACCTTGTCAAACCTGGCGGCATAATCAAACAGGGCGGCGTCTCCGCGGACGGCAACGTCCTGAATAATGGAATTAACGGTATCTCTTACGGAATTCTCGGGAAGGGCCCGGCGGTTCATCCGGCCTTTCATCTCTTTAAAACAACTGTCGGCAGGTCGATAAATTTTCATAAAATAGCAACATACGGAAAATGGGAGGGAAGTTTCCCAATCTTTATGCAGACAGTCAAGCCTTCTGTCCTCTTTGACTTCCACAACGGCAACGGAAAAAAATAAAAAGACCAAACCATTATCCCTTGACCGGCACGGGAAATAGTCCTAGCCTTTCTTCCGCAAACATTTGGCCGAACGGCCCACTGTCATGAATATTCACGAATATCAAGCAAAACAACTCTTTGAGCGCTTTGGCGTGGCAACTCCCAAGGGAATTGCCGCCACCACCGCCCAGGAAGCCGCACAAATAGCCCGCGACATGGGCGTTTCCCAATACGTAGTTAAGGCACAGGTACATGCCGGAGGACGCGGCAAAGGCACATTCAAAAACGGGTTCCAGGGCGGCGTGCACGTCGTCAATTCCGTGGAGGAAGTGGAAGACGTGGCCGGCAAAATGCTTAACCAGGTACTGGTCACCAAGCAGACCGGGGAAGCCGGCAAGCTGGTCAGCAAGATCATGGTGGCGGAAGCCGTGGACCTTAAAAAGGAATGCTACTTCGCCATCCTGCAGGACCGCGCCCGGGAATGCCCCGTCATCGTAGCCAGCACGGAAGGCGGCATGGACATTGAAGAAGTGGCGGCCACCCGGCCGGAAGCCATCATCCGGGAACACATTGACCCGGCCCTGGGCATCCTGCCCTTCCAGGCCCTCAAGATCGCCGTGGCCCTGGGCCTCACCGGCCCCCTGCTCCGCCAGGCGACCAAGCTCATCACCAACGTTTACAAGCTCTTCACCGCCCTGGACTGCTCCCTGGTGGAAATCAACCCCCTCGTCGTCACCACGGATGACCGCGTGTGCGCCCTGGACGCCAAATTCAACTTTGACGACAACGCCCTGTACCGCCATCCGGAAATCATGGAAATGCGGGATGAAACGGAAGAAGACCCCCGCGAAGTGGAAGCCGGCAAGTACGACCTGAACTACATCGGGCTGGACGGCAACATCGGTTGCATGGTAAACGGCGCCGGACTGGCCATGGCCACGATGGACATCATCAAATACTACGGCGGAGATCCCGCCAACTTCCTGGATGTGGGCGGTTCCGCCACGGAGGAAATGGTAACCAACGCGTTCCGCATCCTCACCAGCGACAAGAACGTGAAGGCCCTTCTCGTCAACATCTTCGGCGGCATCATGCGCTGCGACGTCATCGCCCAGGGCATCGTGGCCGCTGCGAAAAACATCGACATGAAAATCCCGCTCGTCGTCCGCCTGGAAGGCACCAACGTGGAAATCGGCAAGAAAATCCTCGCTGACAGCGGCATCGCCATCATCCCTGCCGACAACCTGGACGAAGCCGCCCAGAAGGCGGTTGCGGCCGTCAAATAACCCTCACCATTTATTACGACAATGACATCTCTCATTGACAAAAACACCCGTCTCGTCGTGCAAGGCATCACCGGCAGCGCCGGCGCATTCCATGCCAAAAACTGCATGGACTTCGGCACCAACGTGGTTGCCGGCGTGACCCCCGGCAAGGGCGGCCAGCTCTTTGAAGACAAGGTCCCCGTATTCGACACCGTGGCGGAAGCCAAAAAGGCCACGGACTGCAACGCCTCCATGATCTTCGTCCCGCCGCCCTTCGCGGCCGACGCCATCATGGAAGCCGCGGACGCGGGCGTCAAACTCATCGTCTGCATCACGGAAGGCATCCCGGTGCAGGACATGCAGAAAGTGAAGGTATTCCTGAAAGACAAGGACGTAACCCTCATCGGCCCGAACTGCCCCGGCATCGTCAACCCCTCCGCCAGCTGCAAGATCGGCATCATGCCGGCCTACATCTTCAAGCCCGGCAGAATCGGCATCGTCTCCCGTTCCGGCACGCTCACTTATGAAGCCGTGTGGCAGGTCACCAACATGGGCCTGGGCCAGAGCATGTGCATCGGCATCGGCGGCGACCCCGTCCACGGCATGACCCAGCAGCAGGCCGTTCAATTCTTCACGGAAGACCCCAATACGGACGCCTTCATCATGATCGGTGAAATCGGCGGTTCCGAGGAAGAGGAAGCCGCCGAATGGATCAAGAACAACTGCAAGAAGCCCGTAGCCGCGTTCATCGCCGGAGCCACGGCTCCCAAGGGACGCCGCATGGGCCACGCGGGCGCCATCGTGGCCGGAGGCAAAGGCACCGCCGCCGCCAAGCAGGAAGCCCTGCGCGAAGCGGGCATCGTGGTCGCCAAGACCCCGGCCCAGATGGGCGCCGCCCTGGCGGAAGCCATGAAAAACAAGGGCATGTAACTGGCTGCTTTCATCAACCTGTTTCCAAGCGCCTCCCGCAATGGGAGGCGCTTTTTTATGGGTAAACAAAACTCCTGGCATTCCATGCTCTCCAACGGATTTACCAGGACGATCAATTTCATATAAGGTCCTTCTATTTCCAATATACCTCGCCTCAAGCCCTCCATGATTCCATCTTTTAAGACTGCATGTTTGCGGACTCTTCTTCCCTATTCCTACGGTTTTGATTTTATTCTCTGGCAATCTGATTCAGTGCCAACATCCTATTGACAGAGAGGAAAATGTGATTTCCCTGTTCATTCAGAGAATGTCAGGCTTGGAAAAGAAAATGCTATTTTTCAGGGAAGCAAAATGGCAAGCTTATATTGAGTCTATTGACAAACTTACGACGAAAACCATCGCAGAAAAATCTGGCACGGCCTTTAAAAAAAACAGCAATAAAGGTTAAAACACTATGAACACGTTACCACCTTTATACATATTTGTGGTCTGTCTCTTTATCGGGGCGGCCAATGCTGCCGACCCCAACCCCATGCTGGAAAGTCCCGCCTGCATTGACTCATATCGACAGACCTCTCCCGCCGTCCAGGAACTTTCCTCATCCCTGCGGAACAAGCTGTTCAAATCATTTTATGAAAAGGCTAAAAAACATACACATACCTTCAAGGTAACGACACGAGACAATGTTGATACCGAATTGAGGGAAAAAATATGGCATTGCTATCTCGTAGCTTTGGGCCCCACCTTTTCCTTCAACACATACAAGCAAACCGAACCGGAAATAAACATTGACGACATGTCTGATATTAACCAAAAATCCAAGGTTTGTCTCTTCATGGAAAAATATATCAGGCTGGTTAGAAAAACCGATAAAATCAGGGAGCCTGAAAAGAAGCGGATCATTACACGCCTCCTGCTCCCTTATTATGCCCATATATTGAGGCAATTCAAAAGTGCGCACGAGACCAATCCCTTCCGGATTACCGAGGACGAACCTCAACAAGGAGGCCTTGCTCATCGATCTGCCGAAGAACAAGTAAAAAAACTCCGACATCTTAAAATGGAAGACCTTCGGAAGCTCATGAACGAGGTTGCAACAGGAGAGTCTTTTATCAACACAAGAAATGAGGTCTTCGAAGACGAAGTCAAGGAGCTTGAAAAAACTTTCATGGAAATCCTTGTCTCTGTATTTCCAAGCAACTATGCCAACATGGAAGAATTCCTTCTCAAGGCAGGATATTCAAAGGAAGACATTCCCGATCTCATTGACCGTACAGTTGGCAGAAACAGCAAAACTGATTTTCTTTATAAAGGGAAAACACCGTTCTGACCATGGCAGGCCTCACAGGAAAAAGAAATAAGTTCCTTCTAAAAAGATTATTTCATCCGGCAAGTTTCCATGCAATAAAACGGGGCCATTTTTTCCGTTCCTCTCCCCGGTTTGACTTGCCCTTTATTCGGAGTTAACCTGGGGACAAGGCAGCCGGAAAACCGTTCCTCCACAGGCGGTCGGTCAACAACCTCATCACCGACATGAACATATCCGTTATTCTGGGACACCCCTACAAGGACAGTTTTAATGCGGCCATGGCCGCGGCAGCCGTGGAAATCCTGAAGGAACATCAACTGGTGGGGGCAGCCTCCCGCCATCATGAAAGGGTGGGTGGACCGCGTTCTGAGGGAGGAAGTAGCCTACATCTTTCCCAAGGAAGACAACGGGGGCGGTCTTCCCATCGGCCTTCTGAAAGCAAAAGCGGCCCTGGTTTTCAATACCTCCAATACCCCGGAGGAGCGCGAACAATCCGTCTTCGGCGATCCCCTCCAGCGCATCTGGAAAGACTGCATCTTTGCTTTCTGCGGCGTAACCGCCTTTGAAAGAAAAATGTTCCGCATCATCGCAGACAGCACGCCCGACGACCGCCGCAAATGGCTGGAAGAAGTACGGGAAACCGTAGCCGACTATTTTCCCGCAGAGAAAAAAGAATGACTCCCAAACAAAAAATTACTTTCACAGGAATTGGGAAAATATGAGGAGTCCGAATTAAACCACGGACCAATTCCCTGCCACAAATGGGACAGGGCAGCATGGTCTTTCCTTTCGAGTAATCGCAAACGAACTCTTTTTCATATTCTCCCTTCAGGAAATATTCCCTCGGAAATATCTTCCGGACAAATAGTTTCCATAAGCTTTGGGAAAAAGTACAACGCAGAGATACCGGCTGGCAATAGCCCCACATGCCAGGGAAGTGGCATTCTTTTCCCTGTTCCGTTTCCTGTTACATGCCTCACAAATATCCTGCAAAACTAAAGCATGTCTAACAACCAAATCATTCGCGTCGTTGCCTACCACTTCCAGGCTGATTGTGAAATTCAAGGCGACAGGCTCACTCGGACGGCCTCCTGTCCAGACCAGGCCCAGATTCTCTCCAGATCGGAAACTGCCATGACCTTGTGGTGGCCCAAATACCGTTCTCTGGAATACCTGCACCGCAACCCCGCTACAGACGAATGGATTCTGCTCAACTCCCGGGGAGGACTGCATTTCCTGTGCACTGACCCTCATGCAAAGGAAGGCACACGCTTCATTGTCTCTCATGAGCATAAGACTGTAGGCTATCTGGTCGCCAAAAATGCCTGTTCCACTCTGCTCGGAACCGCGCTACACGAACACAACGGATACACGATACGCGAAACCGGAGCCCAAAATCCGATATGGAGGGACGGTTTCGCCTGTTCCCAGGTCAGGGGACATGCGAGCTACAATGCGGAAAAACTGGGAAGCTACCGTCACATCATCACCTACCGCAACCCTGTAGACCGCTTCGTCAACCTCTGCAATTATGCCTGGTGCATCGCCGCAAATCTGCTCCTTCCTTACACGGCAGCCTGCAAGGACAAGCGCTGTTTTATTGAAACAATACTCCTGCTCATCAAGCTCAACGACCGGAACTACCCGGATCCCTTTGAAGTTCATCTTCAGTCGCAATATAACCATTTCCTCTTCACCCACCGGATTGACACGGTTATCCGCATAGAGGAATTTTCCGACTACATCCGCAAGGAATGGGGCTGCGAGCCCTACAACTGCAACGTAGATAATAAAAACGAACTGACGGCTGACGACCTCATTCCCGAAGACATAGAACAGCTTAAACAGACATCCTGGGGCAAGGACTGGCTCATCCCCCAATATTACGGCAACCTTGTTTACAAAAACGCCAATAAATAGAGAGGGGCACTTTCCGTCTCCCGGTTCACTTCATCAGCTCCGGTCATGGAATATGCCATGGCCGGAGCTCTTCATTCTTCAACAACTCGATAGAATGTAAGAAGCTTTTGGGGTCTCTTTCTCCAGATATTCCGGAATAAGTTTGACCCCCTCAATCCAGGGCAGGCAGATTGGCCGGGGCACGGTTGTGCAAGCTTTTCCGGTCTTCCTTTTTACCTTTTCATCAATCCAGCTCTTGGGCAGTCCATACCCGATATCCTCCATTTCCAGCGTTGTTGAGTATGACGCTTCTTAGGGCAGACAAAGATATGGCCCTGCCTGCAGCAGAAGGACATATTCCTGGTACAATCAAGAGGATGCTATCTTCCGGCCTCATCTTCACTCTCCTTTCCATTATCTGAGCCTCCCTGAACCGGACATAATAAATTATCCCTGCTTTTCAGCGGCAAGAATATTCCAAGAAATGAAAAAGCCCTGATGTTTCAGGGCTAAACATGCACCAGCATACTGAAAATGCTGGCGGAGCGGGAGGGATTCGAACCCTCGGTACCGGTTTTGCCAGTACGTTCCTTTAGCAAAGGAGTGCTTTCAGCCTCTCAGCCACCGCTCCGTCTGAGTAATGTGTGGGGGAGAAAGTACACACTACTCCAAATGATGTCAATACATAAATATAAGGGCAGGAATTAATCCAGATAAGTATATTGATACTCCAGGTCCTTTTTCTCATCCGGCTTCAGCGTGAGTTTCCACTGGAATTTTCCGTCAGGATTCAGGGAACGGTTCCAATTGGGAAGGCTGGACATTTCTCCTTCTCCCGAAACAGTTTCCGGAGTCCCGATAATGTTCTTGTTTACCTGGAATTCCATGTTCCTGCCGGAAACATTTCTCATGGTCAGAGTTCCCTTTACGGTGTATTTCTGATAGCTGGAGCTTCTCACCTTCACCGGTTCGGAAGAAAGCGTTTCTTCCGAGACATGAACCATGGTTTCCATGGATTTATTCAGCCTGACCAGGACACGTTCTCCCGGATTGGTGAAGGTGAGCGTGCTCTGCCCGGCAAGTCTGCCCTGGGAAACGAATTCCACCATTCCCGTGGACCAGGGCAGATTCAAGCCATTCGTCAACTGGATGCAGTGCCAGACGTCCAGCGGGGAAACCGCCGCCCCGCGGTCGCGGTTCTGGTTCCATTCCGACAGGCCCTTCTGGTTGGGAATGTCCCACGTATAAATGTGGCGGTAGGGAACATCGCCGCCAAACAGGTTTCTGGTCACCGTCTCCCGATACTTGCAGGAAAAATCCGGAAGGGAGTAGAAGAACAAATCCTCCGCCTGTTTGACGGTTCCCGGATCAATGGCCGTGGCCTTCTCCATGGTGAATACGGGCTGCGGAGTGCGGGCCTGGCTCATGTAGTTGTCCATGAGGGACCGGGCGTATTCCGTTCCGGGTTTTTCGGACCCCAGGGCGGCAAACAAGGCGCTCATGTTCTGCTTCATGGAGATGGGAGAAGGCAGCCCGGGCATCGCCAGGCGAGGGAAGCCGGAAATAAGCTCCATATCCACCTTCTCCAAATCCATCAGTTCATTCATGATCGTCGCCTTGCACTGCAATTGTGCATGTCCTTCCGCACCCAGCTCTACCCGGTAGGTGGGCAGCCAGCTGATCCCGGAAGACAGGCTGTTCACGGTCACCGTTTTTCCCGGAGCCGGTTTTTCAAGGTTCATCACCAACCGCGTTCTGTCCGTCGTCCAGGTGGGAAAGGAAATCTCCTTTTCCAGAAACTCGACCTGTTGAACCGCGGCTTCCTGGAGCACCACATGTCCGGTCTCCGTCTGCATCAGGAGGCTTCCCGCCATCGCAAAGGAAGACCTGTTCATGTCCCGGCCGTCTTCCACAGGAGAAGAAAGGGAGCCCATCAAATTGGGACGATTGGATTCCCGGACCTTGTTGTTCACTGGCTTCACCATTCTTCCTACAATCATTCCTCCTTCTGTGGTTGTGATCTTGATCAGCTTTCCGGCATTGGCGGCAAGCAATTCATTCCTGCCGTATTCCGGCTTGGGGATGATTTCCTTCACCTTGCTGCTGATCAATTCCCGGACGGAAACGCCCTGCTCTGCGGAAAGCCAGAATGATCCGTAGGAAGGAGTGGGAAGCCCGGCCAGCTCCATGGAGGAGCCTTCCGCCGTCTTCCCTTCCAGCGTCACCGTGCCGTACCCGTTTTTGAACAGGGCCAGCTTTTTGGGAACCATCTTTACACTTGGCAGGGAAGGTTCTCCAGAGGTAGCGTCAGGCATGGAAGCCCATCCGCAAGTTCCAAACAGGAAGAATGGAAGCAGTCCGGCCCCGGCGGCCAGAACCAGACGCTCCGCACCAGTCATGGTATCATTGTCTGTTTTCATGAATACAGACTAAACAGCCCGTTTTCAGAAAATCAACCTTCAACCACCCTCCGCAGGCAAATGTAACTCCGTTGTAACATTCAGTTGCCAGACAACGGATAAAAATGGAAGTATTTCCCTTTCTGAGAGATCGGGAGGAAAGCGCAAGACGGAAAGACCGGCCTCCTACACGCCGCAATGTTCGGCGATTATCTCCAGAAAATCATCCAGATAACGTGCGGCCTTCCGCTCCCCGATGCCGTGTATGTTCATGGCCCCCCGGCGCGTAGTAGGTTTCAGCCGGGCCATGGCTTCCAGCGTGGAATTGTGGAAAACCGCGTAAGCGGGTATTCCGGCTTCCCGGGCCAGTTCATTCCGCAGTTCTTTCAATTTCATAAATAAATCTTCATCAAACTCCCCCAGGGCGGCAAAATCCCCCGTGGAGCGGACCCTGGTCTGCCCCCTGCGGTCCGGGGCAGCGCTCCTGCGGGCGAAAGGCCAGATCATGGAAACCTCCTGCCTGCCCATCATCACCTCGTTCCCCTTCGGGCTCAGGGTAACCAGGGGGCGGTCCGCTTCCCCGCTCATTTTAGTGAGGCCCGCCATTTGCATGGCGCGGAACAACTGGCGTATATCGTCCTCACTCCAAGATGAAAGAATGCCGTACGTACTCAGCCGGACCAGAGACGTCTTCAACAAATCCTGTGACTTGGACCCCTTGAGCATGTGGATGACTTTCGTCCTGCCCCAGCGTCCCTGCCAGGAACCGTCCGCCTGCCGGACGGAAGCGCGTGCAATGCCGCTCAACGCCTGCCGCACGACTCTGGTTTCCTCCTCCCCCATCACCTGGCCTTCCTCCACTCCCAGGGCCATGCACTGGTCACAGCGGCCGCAGGGAACGGCCCCTTCCTCTCCAAAGTAATTCAGAATCCACTGCTGGCGGCATCCGGCCGAATAGGCAAACTCCGTCATGGCCTTCAGCTTCTCGCGGTCGCGCACCTCCTTCTCCCGGATGGCCCGTTCGTCCAGAGGTATCTTCAGGCCGCTCATGGACGGGTCCGCCACCCTGGTCAGCTTCACCCGCTGCCCCGGAACATCATGGCGGCTGATGGCTCCGTTGCGCATCAGGACGGACAGCGCCGCTCCCACCTGCATGGCATTCCGGCACTTGAGGCGTTCCGCCATTTCCTCCAGAGTCCAGGACACCTCGTGAGACTCCGCGCTGCAATGCTTCCGCAGCAACTCATACAGCTCCACAATAAGAGGCACGCCGGGATTGACTCCCTCAATGAAAAACTCCTGCGTCCTCAAGTCCGCATGGTTGAATAAAAGCTCACAATAAGCGTCCCGGCCGTCGCGTCCGGCCCGCCCGGCTTCCTGGTAAAAGGCTTCCACACTGCCGGGAATCTCAAAATGGGCCACAAACCTGACATCCGCACGGTCAATCCCCATGCCGAAGGCATTCGTGGCAATGACGATGTCCGCCTGACGGTTCATAAAGGCATTCTGCGCCTCCTCCCGCTGGGCGTCCGTCATGCCGGCATGGTAGGCTGTAACGCTCAGGCCCAGATCGGAAAGCGCCTCATACACCTGTTCCACCTTCTTGCGGGTGGAACAGTAAATGATACCCGTTTTGTTGCGTTTTACAAGATCGTACAGTCTCTTGTACTTCTCCTTGTGCGTATCACAGGCGGTAATCCGGAAATGCAGGTTCTCCCGGGCAAAACCGCGCACGATGGTCACAGGGTCTTCCAGATGCAGATGCTCCAGAATATCGTCCCGCACGCGGGGCGTAGCCGTGGCGGTCAGGGCCGCGACCTGCGGCCGCCCCATGGCTTCAATCGCGCGGCCAAGTTTCAAATAATCCGGACGGAAATCGTGCCCCCACTGGCTCAGGCAATGGGCCTCGTCCACGGCCACCATGTTCACGTCCACCTCCGCCAGGGCCCGCATGAATCCCTCATGGCCGAAACGTTCCGGAGCCACATACACCAGCTTGTAGCTTCCTTCCTTCATGCCGGACAGGCGTTCCTTCTGTTCCGGGAAACTCAGGGAGCTGTTGATCATGGTCGCGGGAATGCCTTTGGCCACAAGGGCATCCACCTGGTCCTTCATCAGGGCAATCAGCGGGCTGACCACCAGGCATACGCCCTCCCGGCACAGGGCGGGAAGCTGGTAGCACAGGGACTTGCCGCCCCCGGTAGGCATCACCACCAGAACGTTGCGCCCCTCCATGATGGCAGCCACCACACGGTCCTGCCCCTCCCTCAGCCCGGAAAACCCGAAGTGTTCCTTCAATGCCTCCATGGGAGATCTGATCAGCTTGAACCCACTCATCTTCACACACAGTGTGCCACAGGACACGCCATCGCGCAACGCCTTTCCCCATGAGCAGAAGGGAATGCCAGCCGGCCGGCATGGGAAAATTCCGTCCCTGGGGAAAAAGAAAATGCCGATTATTTTATCAAATTACATCACAAACATCTTGACTTTCCCGGAGAAAAATCTATATTTCTCTCACCGCTTATGCGGTAACGACGCAAGTCAAAGCGCCCGTAGCTCAATTGGATAGAGCGTCTGACTACGGATCAGAAGGTTTGGGGTTCGAATCCCTACGGGCGTGCCACTTGCATCACATCCGGTAAAACATCATTCCTGCCTGAACACGACGGCAGGATTTTTTGTCTATACCGGCAATACATATGGGGGCGCCATGGTTTCGACTGGAAGTCTGCGGTGCTGGCTGCATGTGAAGGTTAATCGGCTGGCCTTCTAAAAAGCCGATTAAAAAAATAAATGCAGAGTCTAACGACCTTGCTCTGGCTGCCTAATTAGTTCAGCCGCGTCAGAACCTCAACGCCTGCTAGAGGGGATGATGAAAGCTTAGCAGGCTGGTGCAATGCGGGGTTGCCGCGCAACGCACGAGACTTCCACAGGCAACTAGCGAGCCTGCTTAGTTGGCGCATGACGAAGCGGCCGCGAAACGCAGCAACATGCGTCTGAACATGGAGATGCCGGTATCAACGGCCTTCAGGACACGGGTTCGACTCCCGTCGCCTCCACCATTTCACAACAACCGCAAGCGTTTGAAATAGAATGCTTTCGGTTGTTGTTTTCTTGAAACTGCAAAACATAAAAACGGGGTTTTTAAAGACATTGTCTTGCAGTGATAGACATCTTTTCGTCGTGATTCGCGACGGTATTATTGCTTCTTCCCCGAAGTGTCGATAACGAGAAGGTAAAGGTACCCTTCATTTTCTGGCGTGCTGTTCGAGTTGGCAACGCGTACTACCACTTCATGGAAAGTTTCCGCCTGTTCCTGGGAAATATCATCCTGTGAAAAACGTCGGGCCCAAACAAAGCCGTTCCTATCCGGAAATACGGCCGTCAGGATAATGTTTCTATATAAATTTGAAGTATCCCTATCCCCGCCTCCAACGCGCCACGATTGCAGAGCAAACGGATATGTAGCCGTTAATGCAAGCATGGTAAGCGGAAAAACATTTGGGCCGCTTTCTTTTTACATAAGATGTCTTAATTACTCATTAAGGAACAAGCATCCTTCTTCTTATCAGCCGCCGCATTGCTGCCTGGCAGTCCTTCCTGTTGAAGTACACCGGAGCAAGACCCAAATTTCCATTTGCCTGGTTTCCTTGCCCTCTTTTCCCTCATGGAAAGACCCTTATAGGCCATGTTAAAGCAAATCCAGTTCGGCAACAGCCGCTTTGCGTGCTCCCCCGGCGCCCTTTTTAGCGCTGAATTTGACGAATCTGGCTTCAACGGGAGCAAAATTGACCTCCTGCTCCACCGGATTGTTGACGATATTGCCGAAACGACCTGAAGCCACTGAATTTCCCCACGTTTTTCCGTCGCTGCTGAGACGGATATCATACATTTCAATATGGCCCGGGCCTCCCTCCATCACAGGCGTATAAATCAACCCGGCAATTTTCTGCACTTTTCCCGTATCAATAATAATGTCACAGCCTTTGGGAGGCAGGCCCACTTCCACATAAGTATCCGTTTTCCCGTCTTTCAGCCGCTCCAACTGGGCCGCGGGAAGTTTTTTTTCGGCAACGGTTATTTTCCATTCCTTCCTGTCCAGCTTCCGAACGGATTCCACGTTTTCCTCCGTTGAGAACGGGGCCAGATAATATAAAGACAAATTGCTGAATGAAATGGATTTGCGGGAATCCAGAAAGCGTATCTTCAATTTATCAGACTTCACCGCCTCCGGTAGCCTGATCATTTTACGGAATCCGATGGTAGTACTTTCAGCCAAGGGTTTCCATTGGCCGTCCAGCCACGCATCCACGGCAAAGCGCTCCACACGCTGACCGTAGTCACGGACATTTTCCTGAAGCTTGATTACATTGAACTCTTTTTCTCCGGGCAATTGGACTTCAACCTGCGCCTGGGTTGTACCATCGGCAGTGGCCCAGCCTGTAAAAGGATTGTTGTCAAACAAAAGCCCGGAGTCCGGATTTCCGGTCCACCCGGAAAGGGCTTTTGCCCGCGCGCCCTTGGCCAAGTCGTTTTTTTTCATCTTTTCAATCACCCGTCCGAATTGAATTATCCTCCTGGCGTCCGCCTCCGGAATGATTCCTTCCTTATTGGGAGAGAGATTGGGAAGAACATTGGAGTTTTGTCCGACCGTTGAAAAATAACAGTCCACCAGATAATCAAGGGATTTGGTGGATTTGTCGTCGCGCTCATGGTAAAACCAGCCTCTGCGGATGGGGAGGCCTGCACGTGAAGGGTACCAGACGAGCTGCTTTTTCCCCACAAGACTGTCAATGGAACCCAGATTCCTGTCTTTAGCCCGAATCCCCACATTATTTCCGCCAAACAGGCGTGACGAAGCCGTAACTCCCTGGACGCACCATTCCGTTTCCCGACCTCGTCCCATCTCATTCCCGCCCCACCGAACATCGGGAGCCGCCCCGGAAAGAAGAACGTCCGGCTGCAATTCCCTGGCCTTTTTAAAGATCCTCTCCCAGTCGAAGGGAGTCCGTTTCCCGTTGACTTTGCTGTCCACCCCGGCGCCGTCAAACCATAAAAGATAAACCGGGCCGTAATTGGTCAGCAGTTCTTCCAGTTGGTTGACGTAGAAATCATTGTACTTTTCCGTCCCAAAGCTTTTTTCATGCATGTCCCACGGAGAAAGGTAGATGCAGAATTTCATGCCCAGTTCCCGGCAGGCCGTAGAGACTTCCCTGACTAGGTCTCCCTTTCCTCCCTTGTAGGGAGAACGGGAAATATTGTGATCCGTCCATTTGGTGGGCCACATGCAGAATCCGTCATGGTGCTTCGCTACAAAGATAACTCCCGTTACGCCGGCATCCTTAAACGTTTTTACCCAGGAACGGGCATCCAGCCGGGAAGGATTGAAAATTTCAGGTGCCTCCTTTCCGGTTCCCCATTCCACACCGGTAAACGTATTCATGCCGAAATGGATGAAGCCCAGCATTTCCCGCTGTTGGTAATCCAGTTGACGACTGGAAGGCCTTACCTTGACCGCCATATCCACCAGCTTTTCCCGCGAAGCCTGTTCCGGAACCATGACGGATATACCTTCCTTTCCCTTTCCACACGTAACAGCCGGATAACTCAGCAAACCACAGAGCAACAGGACGCGAAGCTGAATAAAGGCAGTCATCTTTTTTAAATCAATAAGTTTTCTTCTTTTATTTGTATATTAATAATAATCTGTTAGCAACAATATTCTTTCATTTCCTTCCAGGCCATCCCATCAGTTGGGCTGAAATGGCCGGGGCTGCTGGCTTCCGGACGGCAGCGGTTCCGCACGGGTTTGCCCTTCAAGAATCCCAGGGAACGTGCAGGCCTCCTTACGTCATTTAATGAATGCCGGATATCCTTCGGAACTGGAATCTCAAAGTGCCGTTCGAATGAAAATCTCCATGTTGAATGAAGTTGTGAAGCGGGGCGCCAGAAAAGGTTTGTCCGTGGAAGAAGGGATATTGAGCACGGCAAAGGAGAAATGGGAAAAGGGTTGCCAACAGAGATTCATTTGAAAAGATGATAGCGGCTCAAGCATGGAGGACCCGTTTTTCCAGATAAGCCTCAGAAAAATCGGAGGACCTCTAAAGAGGGGGCTCATTGAGGGAAGCGGACCGGGGAAAGGCGGCGGCAAATATCTTCTCTTCCTGTCCGTCAGTCACCGGCTTTCTCCGCTTTTGGGCAAAGATCAGATATTCCCAACCGGGGTAATGCCGGACCACCTGACGATGAAGAAAGAATGCTCCCGCAAATACCAGGACCGCCGCAATCACGGGAGAAGGAAGTACCTCTGGAAGGAGTCTTGAGAGGAGCGGCATCAAGTAGGGAAGGATCAGGCAATGGACGGCATAAATGAAGAAGAAGAGGGGAGCGCATGCCCGCGCCACGTTACGAAAGAACTTCTTTTCCGCCAGAAGAACGCACAGGGAGCCCATACCCAGAATCCCCGGAATCCAGCAAGGTATGGTGTGCAGAGTTTCCGTGGAAAGGACGCCGCAATGGTTCATCCACGCTATTGCCACCCACGCGGGGAGGGAAAGGCAACTTGTTTTTTTCAGGAACAGCTTAATTTCGCCCAGCGTCAGAGAGGAAAGGCAGAACCCCATCATAAAAAAGGCCAGAGAATCCGCCCAAGGAACCTGGGGAGGGTCGGAAAACAGCGCGTTGATCTCCGGAAACAACGTCACAGAGAAGAGAACGGCAACCGTTGCGGGAATCAGCAGCCTTCTTTTTCCGAGGACGAATAAAAACGAAGAGAGCATGCTCAGCGCCATCACGTATTTCAGGAACCACAGGGGGCCGTCGTAGGGAAAGGTAGTACCGACTCCCGTCAGCTTCCACGGCAGCATGCTCCAGTCCCATGTACTTGAATAACCCAGGTTCAAATAAATCAAATGCCTGAAGAACGCTTCCAGGCAAGCTGCGGCGTTCCACGCCAGATAAAAGAGAATATATCTGCACGGGGAATGCCGCCAGTCGAACGTTTTCCTGCGTCCCACAAAGTAGGCCGCTGCCATGAACAGAAAAGGCACTCTCTGGAAGAACAGCGGGAATTCCATGCCGTTTCCCGAAGCATGGAATAGAATGATGAAGAACAACCCCAGCACCCTGCCCAGGTCAAGCCAGCATTCCCGCGGGGTTCTTCCGGAAACCGGTTCAAGCACAGCGGCCACGGAAGAACCCGGTTCCTTTTCCGGTTCCCGCTCTGCCCCGCATTCGCTAATCATGCACCTTTTCATTCCGGAAAATAATCAGAACGGACTTTTACAAAACGGTTCCACGGCTCTCATGCCGCCATGGAGGCAAACCGCGGCATCCCTGTCCTCCCGGGAAGCGAACAGATACAGGGCATATCCGCCGAATCCGCCTCCCAGATATTTTTTGGCGAGCTCTTCTCCTACGACCGGGAGGGGAGCCATGCCTTCCTGGAGCTGCACGCTGTGGTACAGTGCCACGCCGGCAGCCAGTTCATGAATATTGCGCTCCATCACGCCGGCGCGGGCGATCAGGGAAGACTGGGCTATGCGGTCATAATTTCTGCAGCCGTCAGCCATTCCCGGCGTATCATGCGCATACCCGGTGTGAAAAATCGCCATCCTGCCTGCCAGAAAATCACCGGTACTCTTGATATCCAGCACGGGAGAGGCGCCGGACCTCCAGACGCACAAGCCCGTTTCCGCAATCACGGCGGGGTCCTGCCAGCCTACTCCCAGGTCAAGCTCCGACTGGACGGGGTCCCTGCCCTGCAGCATGGCCCAGGCACCGCTGCCCCCCAGTCCGGCACGGAGTTCATAAGGCCAGTGATCCAGGGAAACAAACGGACTGATCGCACAGTTGACAATATACGCCCCGGGCCGCGCATAGCGGGGAACGTCCAGCCAGCCTCCTGCAAAATCCACGCGCAGCGGAACACTGGCCGGAGCCTTGATTCTGTTCACAAGCTGGGTGGTGGAAATTGGTTCCGGGCAGGGAGGCGTTTTGGGAAGCACCACATACCGAGCTCCGGTCCGTGCACATAATTCCTTTTTAAGATCGCCGTAACAGTCATCTTCCGTAACGGCCAAAATATCGGGCCGCTCTTTGAGAAAAACGTGTTCAAAGTCCATTCCCGGTGTCAGGCTTTCTCCGCATACCACCTTGTCCACCATGCACAGGCTTTCCAGAATCACTTTTTTATGGTCATCGGGAATGGACGGTTTTCTGCGCCTGCTTTCCCAGAGTACCTGTTCCGATGCAAAGGAAACGATGAGGTAATCCCCCAATGACCGGGCTTCACGGAAAAACTGAATATGCCCTGCATGGATGATATCGTAAAAGCCGGAAACAAAAATTTTAGTAATCATGGTTTAAATATATAAATGTAGCGGCGGAAGCCTGAAGAATCGGGAAATGTTAACGATGGAAGGACGAAACTGCTGGTTCAGAGGAGCCGGGTCCCGCTTCCAGAGCCATGGCCTCCAATTCCCGGTTTGCTCCCACATAGTCCTCAAAAAGAACCGGGTATTCCGGCAAAAGCGGCGGAAGATCCTCCGGAGCCTTCACGTTATGCCGCCTTCCCAGTTTTATCCTGACCAGGCGCTGGAGTTCGCAAAAAGCCATCGGAACAAGCCTGGCGTTGGGGGGCAGATTCCAGAATCCCGCATCGTCACTGATAATGATGAATTTCCGGTCCTTTTCCCTGCCCCATGATTCCAGCAGTTCTCCCATATGGCCGGGAACCTGCCCAAAACACGAAACCAGGGTGCAGGGCAAACGGGGAGTCTCTCCTCCCCATCCGGATGAGTCCCCCGGTCTGGCGGCTTTTTGCCGTTGTTTTTCCCGGATAAAAATCCAGGGCAATACGGAGATGATTTTCCAGCAGCGTTTCATTTGCTTTCGCGGTTCATTGAAAATGCGGTAGAGAAATTCGAGTTTGCAGGCCACCATCCAGTCCGGAGCCCTCCTGATGCGGCCGCCGGCGGCAAAGTGAAAAACGGCGCCCACGGCTACCATAATTCCCCGCTGAAGATGGGGGCACAGCCTGTTCATGAATACCTCCTGCTTGGGGGCGCCCAGTGAAATCCAGATAATGTCCGGCAGGTATTCATTGATCCGCGCCGCAATGGCGCCGTAATCAAACTCATCCGCAGCGCAGAAAGGCAATTCCTCAAAAGGCATGTATCCCACGCGGGGATCCTCCCGCACCAGGGTCCGGCGCAGGGCGTCCAGCGTGTCGCGAGTTCCCCCCAGAAACATCATTCTGTATTTTTTCATAGCGATGACATCGTGGAAAATCTGGGCGCCGCAATACTGGGGCCTGTCCGCATGCAGCAGCCATTTCAGATAAACGGGTACCCAGCCGCTGTCGCAAATGGTCAGTAGGGCTCCGCCCAGCACCTTCCGGTATTCCCGGTTGCGCTGCACCTCGGAAAGTACGTGGCCGTCCGCCACGCAGATGTATCCCTTCCCTCCGGAACGGAGCACCCCGTCCATGCGCTGGAAAACGCGTTCCCTGTCAAATTCGTATCTTATGCTGAAATAGGTCTCCATACGGTTTTCATTCATGGGCAATGCGGTGGCCTTCCAGAATTTCATGGTAAATTCCGGCCATTCTTTCCGCCTTGCGGTTCCAGTCCAGTTCCCTCTGCTTGGCGCGGAACGCTCCATCCATCTCCTGCAATATTTTCCTGTTGTGGAAAAAGAAACGGATGCGTTCCGCAAAGTCCCGGGCGGACTGTCCGGGACGGGACAGGGGTATCTTGCATCCCACGGTTTCGTCAACAATGGTCCCCATGCCGCAGGTATCAAAACAGAGCACGGGCAGCCTGTTCATCAAGGCTTCTACAAGCACGGTGGAGGTAGCCTCCATGATACTCGGGAAAAAAAACAGATCGCTTCCGCGCATGAATCCCTGGACTTCCTCATTAGAGACCATTCCATGCCACACGCACTTCCCCTCCACTCCCAGCCGTTCCGCCAGATTCCGGCAGTCCCGCTCTTTCTCCCCTCCTCCGCAGACATGCAGCTTCAAATCCGGCAAGTCTCGGAGATAGCTGAGGGTTTTTAATGCCAGGGCCAGTTGTTTGGTTGGGATCATGCGTCCCGCCCACAACAACCTGAATTCCCTGCCGTTCTTTTCCGGACGGACGGCATCCGGCCGGGCAAAACAGCCGGTTTCACTCATTAAGAACACCTTCCTGCGGTGGCAACGTTCCATGATCTCCCTCACCCCCTGGACGGAAGCCAGGACGGCATCAGCCCTCTTCACAGCTTTCCGCACCCTGGGCTGGAATCTGGCCTGAGCGGCATTGATCACGTTTTTCAATGCCGCCTGTACCGCCCGCTTCCAGCCGCTTTCCCACAAATAGGCCACCGGAGCATTCTCCATGCCGCCCACCGGTCCCCATACATAGGGAACTCCCTTGATTTTCCACAACATTCCCGGCTCCCGAAAGCCGATCATGTTTAACTGGTGAATGAGATCGATACGGTTTTCCTCCATGATTTTCCGCGCCAGAACAAGCGCCCGTTCCTGCCACCGCCTGTAATGATGGTAAAAGCGCCAGTCCCCCTGGTTCCAGCACATCCGGCGCACCTTCTCCGGCACGGGAAGATAATGGAACACGATGTTGCCGGCCTGCGGCAGACGGACGAGTTCCCTTTCGATGTTCTCCTGCCATTCCCCCTCCGTAATGACGTGCACCCTGCAGTGCTGGGCCAGATGAATGACCCAGTTCCACCCCATGCCGGGTTCGCTGCCCCAGTCCGGGTTGACGGCGTAAGCGTTGATCAGGACTTGCATCATGATTTGTTCATTTCAGTGAATCAAGGTAGTTCCGGTGCCTTTCCTCCTCTGCGGAAGTGGCAAAGCGGCGGCGGATGACCCTGGCCGGATTGCCCCCTGCAATGGTCATGGGCGGCACGTCTCCGGTCACTACGGCCCCAGCCGCGACAATCGCTCCGTCCCCGACGGAAACACCCCCCAGAATAACAGCCCCATGACCTATCCATACATCATTGCCGATGACCGTCATTCCGTCTTCCCAATTCCGGGGAGAATCCCAGATGGTGCATCCAGGCAGGCTGAAGGAATGCTCCCTCCTTCCAATGAACGAGACGCGGGCCGCGCACAGGACGCTGTTCCCAAAACGTATATCGCATGAAACATGGCAATGCGGCCCCAATTGCACCCGGTTCCCGAAAATGATTTTCCTGTGCGGGGCATTGAGATGCACGTGCCTTCCGATCCTGGTCATTCCCCCCACGGTGATCCAGCGCTGAAAGACGCGGAACCGGATGAAACTGCGCACGCCGTTGGCCAGGGAACGCAGAAACAGGATCAGCCGGGACCGGCCCGGGGCGGTATTGGCACGAGTATTCATAAACCCATATGTTCCATGAGGTGGTTGACGTATTCCCGGAATCCGGCAGGCATCAGGCATTCCTTCAAGTGCGGAAAGGACGGCCTTACTCCCCGGTTCCGGCAGGCTTCCCGGAGAAGAGAGGCCAGCCGCTCTTCGTCTTCCGGATCAAACAATTCCCCGTTCCATCCCTGGCGGATCAGGCAGGAGGAACCGCAGCGCCCGGAAACCAGGCAAAAACAGCCGGCAGCCAGCGCATCATTGACAACCGCCCCAAACGGTTCTACCAGGCTGGGAAGAACAAAAATATCGGCCAGATTGTACCAGGCCGCCAGGCGTACACCTTCCAGCCAGCCGGGAAAAATGGCGCTGACCTGCATACGGCCGGCCAAATGCTGCAGCTCCTCTTTCAGACTGCCCGATCCCACAATCACAAGAACGGTATCCTCCGGCAGACTCGCGGCCGCTCTGACCAGGCATTCCAAATTCTTCTCCGGAGCCAGACGCCCCACATACAGGACCACCTTTTTGCCGCGCAGTGCGTATTCTTCCTGCAAGGAAAGGCTGACGGGAAGCGCCTCGCGGCACTGCATCCTGAAAGCCTGTTCATCCCTGACAATGGGGAAAAAAATGCCCTTTCCATAGTGTTCCCGGTACCAGCGGCATGCCTCCGAATCCGGTAAAATCACATCGTCGATCATCGGCATGGCCATCTTCCGCGCCAGGGCGTGGAGGCGGGATAGTTCGTTCCCCCGTATCATGTCCATGCTGTCATCGCAAATGCTGATGATTTGGAACTTCCAACGGAAAACCGCACGCAGCAGGCATACTTCCAGGGCCAGAATGGAAAATTCCGGAACAAGAACCAAATCCGGCCTCCCTTCCCTCAAAATGCACGCAAGTCCGGAGGGAATGCGCCGCCCGGCAACCGGAACATGGTTCAGGTACCGGGGCCGGAAAACGCACCGGGATTCCATTTCCCTTCTGTTGTAGTGGTGATCCGGGGAATCTTCATATTCAAAGAACGCTTCCATGTCGCCACGCCGGGCCAGCGCATTGAAAAAATCAATGCGGTAGGGCGCCAAATATTGATGAAAAACCATCAGTTTCCGTTTCATGCCATTCATGGTTCAGTGCCTTTTCCTGTAATGCTGCCACACCTGTCTGGAAAATCCGGCAGCCGTTTCCCAAACGCCCGCACAACGAAGGGAAAACCGCACGGGATGGTGCTCCGTGCCGCACAGCGCCAGCAATTTCTCATCGGAGTATTGGAAAATGCGGTTCAGACAGCATTTGAGGAAGGGAATTCCGTGGCGGGAGGAGCGGAAGGGAATGACGTGCACTCCCTGATGATTTCCCAGAAGCTCCCTCTGCCGCCGGTCAATGGGGGAAAACAGGGAATGAAAATAGTAAACGGGAGTCCGCTCACGCAGAAACGGCGCCAGCCTGTAGAAAGGAGCCCGCTGCACGTCATTCCTGTAGCGGACCAGCAGGGGATTGACCACGGCGGCATTCTCCATGTCCGTTTCCGGAGCAAGATCAAAATAGCCGTTGAAGGAAAAAACGCGCTCCGCATGCAGCAGGGAGCCGAAAAGAACCGCCGCGTATCCTCCCGCGGAACTGCCCATCATCGTAACGCGGCAGCCTCTTGTCTCCTCTTTCAGCCATTCCAGCACCTTCTCAGGGGAATTCAGACGGGCATTAATGCCGCCCAGGTACCACTGCTTGAAGACGTCGCGGATGAAAATGTGCCTGCCGCAGCCCGGAATCCTGGTTCCGAACCATTCAAACGTATTCCTCCGGGTCACCCGTTCATGAAACCGGGCGCGGTTATTGGGAAAATACAGATCATTGCTGCTGAAATAAACGGCGCACCGCGAGCCATCCCCCTCCGGAGAATGTTCAATGAGATAATTGTCACGGGTCCTGTACGTTTCCAGCACCTCTTCATCATCTATCTGGAAAATCCAGTCTATTTCGTTTTTGTCCATAAGGCGGGGAAAAAAACTCGTACATGCATGCACACCATGGCCCGGCACGCGGCCGGCAAGCCTTCGTGTTTCCGGACATAATGGAAGTAATACCTGGGCTGGGCATTGCCCAGCGGGGAATACAAATTGCGGAGCCTGCGGATCAGGGGAACCTCCCGGTCCGTCCAGGGAACGGCCTTGTCATGCCATGCACAGGTTCCGAGGAAAGATGGGGCAACCCGCAACGGTATTCCGCAGGAATGCGCCGTCCGGGAATAATCGTAATCCCCCAGGGCGTGCAGATAGAATCCGTCCAGAATGCCGATGCGGTCCACCACATGACGCGGCACCCACAGAATGTTCCCGTGGCATAAGGCGCACTCCTGCAAGGTTCCGTCCGGAATAACGGGCTTCCCTCCGGACATGCCGCCATAAGTCCATTCATCCGTACCTGGACCGCACGTGGAGCCGCAGATGACGGCCAGGTGCTCCATCTGCCGGGAAGCTTCCAGCAAATGGACAAGGGCCGACGGATACAGCACGGTATCGTCATTCAGCCAGAGGTAGAAATCCGCGTTCTTCTTCAGGGCGTCCTCCCACGCTTTCCGCATTCCCCGGTTCCAGAAGAGGGTACCGTCCCCCCTGATCACGGATACGGAGGGGTAGGCCTGCCGCACGGCGTCTCCGGTACCGTCGGAAGAACCGTCATCCACCAGATACACGGAAAGCTCCAGTCCGGCTTCCGGCCGGCAGGAAAACAGGGAGGTCAAACAGCGGAGCGTCTTTTCCCTGCGGTTGTGGCACGTCATCAGGACCGCGAGTTTTTTTCCGAATGTATCGTCGGTTTTCATGGAATATGTACGGAAGAAACACGGTTGGAGGAAGAACGGCGGAAGATGCTTCCCACCCATTCATGAAGTTCACGATCCGTCATGGCCCGGAAACGGCTGGAATAGCACATGGCGATCATCATCCACAGGGAGACGTTCATGATATCCAGATTGAAATTGGTATCCTCCAGCCATCCCCACAGCCACCGGAAAGCCACAAACACCCCCAGCAGCTTCATCCAGCGGTTGTTGGAACGGTAAATGGCCAGATAGGAGGCCTGCCAGTAAAATCCCGTGTAGAGAACCAGCCCCGCCACTCCCGTCCAGGCGAAAATGTTGAGCAGGACGGGCTCGCACCAGGCGCGGCGCTTCTGGTCCTGGTAGGACTGGCGCTCATCCTGGGACATCTGGAAATTCGTTTCATATCCCTGGGCCGGAGTGCGCCCCAGCAAAATGCAGCCGTCCTTCATGGAAGAAGTGGCTACCTCTTCAAAGACGATGCTCCGGGAATCCGCCAGCAGGTCGTCTTCCATGGAACTTCCCGGCACTCCGGTGTAGGAACCGACGTCCAGTACGTTGAAGACACCGCCCAGACCAAGGACGAGAAACAGGGTGGGAAGCAGGAACAGGACATGGCGCATCATCCTGTAAAAACAATCCTTGAGCAAAGTTCTGCCGCAATAGAAAGCCAGCAGGGACAAGGCTACCAGCGCCTTTAAAATCTGGCTCCTGGCCCCCATGCTGATGCATACCATCAGGCATGCCATGACCAGCACCACCAGCTTCCACCGCCGGGGCAGCAGGGGCAGCCACGGCACCAGCATCAGCAGGGGATTCAGCAGGGAAGCGTAAAAATCCGGATTAAGAGTTAGTATGAACAGGAAAAAAACGGGAATGAATATCCGGAACCAGACGGACAGCACCTGCCGCGTGACTTCCGGCAGGCTGAACACGTAAACCAGCACGGGAATGAAAAGCGTGGGGGCGTTCGTTGCAAGCGCCCTCGCGGACCAGTAGCCGTCCACGGCGAAAACGCCCCGCAGGCAGCAAATGAATACCCACAGGAAATAAATGGAAAAGAGAGGATAGGTGGGAGCCGCGTCCTGCCGGAAATATTTCCGCATGATCACAAAGGACACGGCCAGCAGGAGGGCGGAGGAAAGGGAAATGGCCTGTTCCGTACAGATCGGGTGAAGGATGGCCGCAGAGGAATACATGGACAGCATGATCATGGCCTTCACCATGACGGCAAAGGGGAGCACGACCCGCATGCTTGAAGGAAGCCGGGATTTTCCATCAAGAGACCATCCTCCGCCTGCCTGGTATGAAATGTCCATATTATGCATGAAGTCCCCTTTCCATAACCGGGGAAACTTCCTCCCCCCCCCGGATGCGGCGGGCCGGATTCCCCGCCCATATCTCACCGGCGGGGATGGAACGCGTCACCACGGAACAGGCGCCTATGATGGCATTGTCCCCGATGGCAACTCCTTTCAAAATAAAAGTCCCGGCCCCAATGAAAACGTTTTCTCCAATCCTGACCGGAGCGGACCGGCGCTGAAGCAAGTCATCCGGACCCCGTCTCGCTTCCGGGTCCAATGCATGAAAATCCGAGTCCATGATGTGGACGCCAAATCCGGCCTTGACATCGTTCCCGATAGTGACCGACTGCGTGCAGATAATCACGGCATTGCTGATGCCCACCCGGTCCCCGATACGCAGCACACCGTCCCGGTCCACGAAAATCAGGCAGCGCGGGGAAGAACGGGAAACGCCATAGGAACCGTTTCTCATGGTAAACTCCCTTCCTATGCGGCACCGCACGGAATGACTCCTCCCCCTGGATATCCTGACGTCCGGAATTCCGAACGAACAGAGTCCGGGACCGTGAACCGCGTTGCTGGAATACAGGAGCCACCGGGCATACATGTTGTGCAGGGGATGCACGCAAATGCCCCAGCAACGGAGCACGGCCTTTTTGGCAAGATAAATCAGCAACTGCATGGAGAGTCCTCCTTTCTTCCTCCTTCACGTCCATCCGTCCCGTTCGCGGTATCTCCGGCAATGTCCCTGTAAATGCGTCTCAATTGTTCCGCGTTCGCGGAACGGTCATGGCGCGCCAGGGCGGCCCGCCTGCCGCGGGATGAAACATGCCTGCACAAATCCATGTCCCCGAACAGCCGGCACACCTGCATGGCCAGCAATTCCGCATCTTCAAACCGGTACAGGAAACCCGTTTCCCCATGGGAGACGGAATCCATCATGCCTCCGGCATAGGCCGCAATGCAGGGTGTGCCCACCATCTGCGCCTCCCCCAGGGAATTGGACTCATTCTCAATCATGGAAGGACAAACAAAAATATGGGCCTTCCTGAACTGGCTGCACATTTGTTCCGCGCTCAAGCGTCCCAGCCAGCGGAAACGGTCCCGGACCCCCAGCCGCTCCATCAGTTTTCCCAGATAATGGGCGTACCCATTCCTGCGCCACGCGGGAACGGACAGGATGTCCGGCCCTGCCACATGCACCCTGGCATCCGGATAATGCCGCAAAACCAGGGGCAGCGCCTCCGCCACCATGTGCAGCCCTTTCAGGGGGTAATGGGACTGGCTGAGAAAAATCGTATGCTTTTCGCACGCTCCGGCATCCCATTCACTCCTGTAAAAAGGCTCCCTGAGCGTAGGATGAAGAAAATGGTACCGGGCCTCCGGATTCATGGCCCACGCGTGCGCCCGGTCCCAGGCGGTGCGTCCGATCACGTGGCCCACCTTGCTGAAAAGTTCCCGTTCGTACCTTCCGCGCGCCTTCATCCTCCGCTGCTGGGCAAAAAGGGTATCGCGGCGCATCAGGTCGCGCAGAGTGACAAATTTCACGAGTTCCCGGCGAGAAATGCCGCCCAGATAAAACCCGGCGCAGACGGAAGACAGCCCCTGGATGGAAACGGCGGTATTCCCCGCACCGCAGGCATTCACCCAGGCCAGGGAGTGCGGATATTCGGAACCGTGAATATGGACCACATCGGGACCGAATGCGTACCGGGCTTCTCGGAAGAAGGGCTCCAGCTCCTTTCTGTAGGCGTTCATGTCGGCAGGGGCGGGAATCAGATAGTAGGTCATGGACTCTCCGTCCAGACGCCTCAGCCCGTTCCCCGGATAAAACATGGCCGCGGCCAGCTTTAAATCCGGAACGGCCTTCATAAGTTCCTGCGCGCCCGCATACATCCAGCCTCCCAGAACCGGCTCCGGCAGTCCAAGCATCCGGCACGGCTCCGGAAACAGGATATTGGTCAGCCAGAGCACCTTCATCCCGTCTTTTCCGGCATTCATCTTCTTCACCAGTAGCACCCCCCTTCCACACGGCTGGCGTGGCTTACCGTCTCCGCCCTTTCCGGCCTCATCCAGGCGTCGTTGAAAAGCCGGAAATAATCGTATTTGGGAGCGCCGGGATCCGCTCCATAGGCCGGATCCTCCCAGCGCCTGCCCCGCAGGCCGAAAAGCAGTTGAAGCGCCCCTCCCAGATGCACGGCCTGCCCTCCCCTCCTCTTGACATGGGCAGCCAGATGAAAACCGTAAGCCCCGCATCCAATGAGGCAGACATCGTAAACCCGGCGGTCTATCTCATCCTTCATCCACGCAAGGGCTTCAAACCAGTCGGAAAAACGGTCCGTCCCCGTACCCATGCTCTGGACGGCGGCCAGCGTCTCCAGGGAAAAAGGAGGCAGAACCTCCGGATTTTCAAAAATCCTGGTCCTGTTCCTCTCATACTGCCGCATGATGCTTTCCGCAAAAGGATGGACCACCAGCACTTTTTTCCCTTCCAGGGCCCTGCTCCATGGACGCGAAGACCAGTAAGGCTCCAGATTCAGCAGGCGGACGCGCGGAACGCCGTGAATCATGGGCATCACTTCCCATTCGTACGGCAGCCAGCTTCCCAGGATGTCCAGTTCCTCCATGTCGCGGAGCATCAGCTCGCAGAAACGGGCCAGATACTCCGGCGCAGCGGGGAAAAAACCGGACCATTCCCTCATCTGCCTCATGATATTTTTATTCCACCACCATTGGTCTCTCCTGCCTGTGACGTAATGCAGAGGGTTCCGGCCCGGTTTTTTAATTTCCAAATAATTATGCAGGCAGGACATTTCCGTGCAGCCAAACCTCCCCACCATGGCAGGTCGGCCGGAGCGCAGAAGATTCTCGATCATTGCGGAGGCTGCATCCGCATCCAGTTCACAGGGGGGCGGCTGCAGGGCCTCCCTGCCGGAACAGCGGCCAAACAGGCGGCGCAGCAAATACAAACCCGGATACATCAGTGAAATCATGGCAGGTATCTGTTCAATTTCCGTCGCGGGTATTACCCGCCCCAAGGTACCGGCGCCTCATGGCCCGGAGTTCCAGCCGGCTGCGCCACGTCTTCCAGTTTCTGGCGGCATTCCTGATTCTCTGGGCGCAGGAGCGTTTTTCCCCGGGATCAAAAAAACCCCTCCTGGAGAAATCCATGAAAATGCCGTGCCGCTCAAACAGGTCCGCCACAGGTCCGTACCATTTGCCATGTACGATACCCGTGAAAATGTAGGGAATAATCTGGTATCCCCCCCGTGAAAACAGGGCGGGATCCACCGTCAAAAACTCCATGCGGGAATACTTGGCCCTCCGGCTGCCGAAGTATTCAAACTTCCAGGCGGACTCCGCCTCCCTCAACAGGGAAAGGAGCGCTTTCCTGTTCCACAGGGCGCCCTGGCAGCACGCATACCAGGGATAATCCGGGTCACTGGTGAAAAGGCCTTCATACCGCGAAGGCTCGCGGGCGGGAATTCCTTCGGGCGTCAGCTGGATACAGGGAATCTCCGGATGAGCGCGCATCAGCGCCGCATACCGTTCCACCGCCTCACCATCCACCGGTCCCGTCAGGAAATAATCTTCCTGCATGTACAGCACCGTATCCGTTTCCAGGGCCTCCAGGGCCCACTTCAGGCATTGGCTCCATGTGGCTCTTCTGCGGACCGGAATATTCCGCCCGGCACAGCTCTTCAGGGAAACGACGCCCTTTTCCGGACCGGAGTAGGTCTTGTATTCCGTATTCAGGTAAACCGGAGCGGGGCAACCAGGCCAGTAAAGGGACCAGAGCCTGAAAAAAGGCTCCCAGCAGTCTTCAAAGGCATCACAAGTATTGATGAGAATGGAATAGGAATTCATGAAATCATTTGGAAAACTGAATTTTACCGCACACGCTTTTCAGAAGAAAAACAAGGGTGCCGCGTTCCCTGGCGTTCAGGGAAAAAAACCAGAGGAAAAGAAGGAAGGCACCCAGCAGCAAACAGGTGCGGAACAATACCGGAACAGGTGAAAGCTGCGGACAAATCCGGGCCAGGGCCACGCCCGCGGCAAGCGTAGCCCCGCTGGGAACGAGGCACGGCACCAGCACCTGGAAAGAAAAATCCCGCAGGCTCAGGCCCAGACGGCGCACGCAGATGGAAAGGGCCAGCAAGCCTCCGGGCACCGTGACAAAAAGAATGGCGGCCACATACATCATGAAGGGAGGCCACCCCAGGCTGTAGAATCCGTAAGTGGCGCCCAGGAAAAGAATTCCGGAGCCCGTTTTCACCAGCGTGTACAGGCGAATATTTCCTTCCGCATAAATGGCGGACCCCAGGCTGAGGAAAAGCTGTTCCATCAAGGTCCGGGCAAGCTGGAGCCTGCAAAACAGAACCGCCCAGGCGGGCACGGAATGAAGCCACAGGCCGAGGAGCCCCGGAGCTTCCAGAATCAGGGGAATGGCGAAAACAGCCATGAGCAGATACGCGAACTTGCACCCGGACAGGGAGGCCCGGAGCATGAGACGGCGGTTGCCCGCACCCTCGCTTTTTGAAATGACTGGATTCAGGGCTTTCAGCATGGTTCCGGAAAAAGCCATGGTTTGTCCGTTGATCTGCTGGGCGACAGCCTGCGCCGCATTGAGGGCAACCCCGAAAAAGTGGTTCAGGACGATGCCGACGCCGTATTCCGAGAGCATGCTGCTTGCGGAAACCGTAAAATTCCAGCACGCGAAGCTGCCCATTTCCCGAAAAACGCCCTTCTTCCAGTAACGCAGCGGAGCAATCACGCACTCCGCATAATTCCTATGGCAATAAACAAGCATGGCCGTCATGGCGAGGATGGAAATCCCGGCCATCAGAACCCCGTACAGGATCAGCTTGTCCGCCAGCACGTGAACGACAAGCAGGGCGGCCCCCAGTTTCAGAAAAGACTCCAGCACGCCTATCACGGCGAAATACAGCATATTCTCGTGAGCGTTCAGCATGGCTTCATAAGGAACGCCCAACATACTGAACACCGTGCTGGCGATCATGGCCCAGTAAACGCACCGGGCGGCAAAAATCCGGCCTTCCGGAATATTGAGAAAATGCCCGAACAGGAAGGGAGCGGCCGCATACAGCAGGATTGCGACTACAACCGCAATGGCAAGATGGAGGACTACGCTGATATTAAAGATGATCCTCTGTTTCTCGCGGTTCCCCTCCCCTTCGGCGTAACTCATGAAGCGCTGGGTAGCCGCCGCCATGCTGGCATTGAGAAAAGCCAGCATGGCAATCACGCCGGCCACCATGCCGAAAATGCCGAAGTCGTCCACCCCCAGGGCATTCAGGACCAAGCGCGTCGTGTACAGGGAAACGAACATCGTAATGCCCATTTTCATATACAGAAAACCTGTATTTCTGATTACTCTGGAGACGGTATTCATGGAACGGCGTAAGAAAAAATCCTGGGGGAATGCTGGGGAACAGATTTTGAGGAAAGAGGTTTTCCAAACGGGAAAATAAGTTCAGCCGCATTATCCGGCAGTTTTTGAACCGGAATATTCACTGTAATAATGAAAACGGGAATTCTTGAAATTCTCGGCATTGAGGATGAGAGCGACGGACTGGAATTCCCCCCTGGCCGCCAATTCCTGAATGGAAGGAACGTACTGCTTCTCTATCATGCCGCATCTGATGAGATAAAGGACCAGGTCCGCATGCCGGGCCATCAGGGAGGCATCCGCCACGGCTTCATACGGGCAGCCATCCACAATAATGCGGTCATACCGGGTGCGCCAGTACCGGATCAGGTCTTCAAACCGTCCCTGAGTCAGCAAGGCGGCCGGATTGGGAGGAACAGGACCTGCCGGCACTATGTCGAATCCCGGAAAATTCTCTCCGGATTGCAGGACGGAATCCGGAGACGCCAGCGGATTCATCAGCAGATGCGCCAGACCTCTGGAATTCTTCCCTCCGCAAAAGGCGGAAAGGCTGGCCTTGCGCAGGTCTCCGTCAATCAGGAGGACCTTTTTCCCCGTCTGCGCATAAGCGGCAGCCAGATTCAAAGCTGTAAACGTCTTCCCCTCGCCCGTCCTTGTCGAGGTCAGGAACACGACTCGGGAAGCCTTCTCCGGATTGGGCAGCAGCAGAAGTTCCGTATTATTGCGGAGAATATGAAAACATTCTTCCATGAAGGAACGGCTGTTTATGACGACGAGCGGCAACTTCTTGCGCTCCTTCCCGGAAAGCAGAGGAAGTTCCCCTGCAAGCGGCAGGCTCACCAAACCGACAAGGTCATTCTTATCTTTCACCTTGGTATTCAAAGAGTTCGAAACCATCAGAGATAGAAGGCACAGAAAAGCGCCGCCGGCCATGCCGCCCAGCGTCATCAGGGGGAGTTTGGGCGCTACCGGAGAATTGGAACCAAACGCAGGCTCCAGAATACGAGCACTTGGCTCCGTGGTAGCCAGAGCCAGGGCGTTTTCCTCTCTCTTCTTCAACAACATCAGGTAAAGCTCTTCCATCACCTTCTGCTCCCGGAGAAGGGGAACCAGGCCTTCATCCTTGGAAGCCATGTCCGACAATCCCCGGTTGAGTTCATCCCGCACCCTTTCCAGTTCGCCCATCCTCACGCGCAGGACATCGCAGTAATTGGAGATGGAACGGACGATGGACTCGCGCATCTCCTTCATATTCTCCGCCAGGGATGAAACCATGGGATTCTGCTTCCCTGCGCTGGCGCTCAACTTTTTGTATTGGAGGAAATTGTCATTGAAAAGTTCAATCTGCTTGGCAACTCCCGCATCCTGGATTCCTATATTGGCGGGAATCATGTCCCGTTCCCGGCCCCCCTCCGCAAGCAACCCGGCAAGCACCTTCACCTGACTCAATTCCGTTCTGGTGGAAAAAAGTTCCGTCCCTATTTCCTGCAGCTTGCTGAAGGTGGCCTCCAGCGTCGTGCTCATGTCCTTGACGATGCGGCTGTGGCGCTTGTAATCAATCACCTGCTTGTCCACGCCGCCCAGCTGGCCGCCGAGCTTTTCAATGCGTTTGACGATGAAATCCTCCGCCCGTGTGGATGCGATTTGTTTCTCCCGCCTGGAATGGTCATTGTAAACTTCAATAAGATAATTCAGGACATCTTCCGCCTTCTGCGGATGGGAAAGCCTCAGCGTCAACTCCAGCAGGCTGCTTTCCTTGGAATCGGGCCGCGTTACGCTCAGGCGGCCCAGCATTTGGGCGCAGGTCTCCTTGACGGAGAGGCGTTCCACGAAAATGGGCCTGCCTATGCTGCCGGAAGAAAAATGGGACGTAGTCCGCACGGTTACCGTGGCGAAGGGAAGCTCCAAAGGGATGCCGAATTTTCCAGGAAGGGCGGTTTCCTTTCCCCCCTTTTCCCGGTAGGACAGGGAAAATTCGCGGCCATTCAAAGGAGTAACCGCCAGGGAACAAGGCTGGAAATCCACTTCTTCCCCAAATTCCACCTTCAAGGGAGTCGTATGGTAAAGTTCTACTTTCCGGATATTCCGCTCTTCCCAATAAGAAACGCCGAGCTCCAATCCCTTCACAACGCGCCCCATCACCTCCGAGGACTGGACCACATAGCTCTCATTCGCAAGATTGGCTTCCTCCGCCCTGACGCCCAAATCGGAAAGAATGATTTCCGAAACCTGGGAATTTTTCTGCTTGTCGTCCCTCAGCATGATGCGGGCGGTTTTCTCATACAAATATCCCTGCCGCGCGAAAATAAAATAAGACCCGGTTCCGCCCAGCAAAGCGGCCGCCAGAATCCAGAGCCAATACCTTCTGGCCGTGGAAAAAATGAACCGGAAGGAAAAAATATCGTTGTCCTCAGGCTGTATAACGGGAATGGACATGAAGAAAAATCGAATGCAACTGGTTACAAGCTGATGGCAATGACGGCAATAATCAGGGACAGGCCGGAAAGGCCCCATGCATAATACTGGGCGCTTTCGCTCCTCATGTTCACCTTGCGGTCAGAGGGAGTGACATAGATAATGTCGTTCTGCCGGATGTAATAGTAAGGAGAGGAAAAAATGGACTTGCTGCGCAGGTCCAGCTTGACGATCTTCCGGTCATGTTCCATCTCCCGGATCAGCACGATGTCCCGGTTGCCGTCAATATTCAAATCTCCCGCCCGGCTAATGGCATCAAAAATGGTAACGCGCTGACCGTCCACTTGGTAAGAGCCGGGATTATTAACCTCCCCCAGAACGGAAAACTTGAAATTCATGATCTGGACATTGACGGAAGCGTCCTTGATATAATCGCTGCTGCGGAGTTTCGCTGAAATATCATTGGCAAGCTGGGAGCAGGTCTTCCGGGCCGCCTTCATCCTGCCGATGACCGGCAGCACGATGTATCCTTCATCGTCAACCAGGTACCCCTTGGGCCGCGAATTATTGCTGCTGTTGGAAATGGAATTGCCCATTTCCGCCATGATGAAAGGAGCGGTCAATTCCGGTTGCTTGCTGCTGACGGAAATATAAAGCTGATCGTCTTTCTGAATAGTCGTCTGATATTTGGTGACTATATTTTGGTGGGTCTCATCCGTAATATCCTGGATATAGAGAACCTCTTTGGGATTGACGCAGGAAGCCAGCAACAGGGAACAAACCGACAGGGAAGCCAGCCGAAAAATTCCGGAGGAAAAAAGGGTACGAATATTCATGGTCATTAGGCAGGTATGATGATGTGTGGTTTTATACAACTGGATAGGGGCAAGTCAGGATTCCTCCCGTCCTGACGGACACACCACAGGCACGGAAAGATCGTTCTTGATCAGGATACTGCCCGTGGTATTCCGGAAAGCGTCCCTGCACTGCTGGACATCCTTGCGGGTTATAATCCGGACAATGGTTTGGAAAACGATCCTGATATCCGTGAACAGAAATACATTCCGGGTATAAACAAGGTCGCAACACAACCGCCTGTAGAACGGAATACCGTTTCTCCCATACACCTGGGCCATTCCGGTCAATCCGGGGCGGACGGAGCAGCGTTCCGTGCGGTAGCGTTCGGGAAAAACAGCCAACTGCTCCGGAATCCATGGCCGTGGACCTACAAGAGACATGTCCCCCTTGACGATATTGAACAACTGGGGAAGTTCATCCAGGGAATAGTGGCGTAAAAAAGTTCCCAGCGGAAAAGACCTCCGGTTATCCGGAAGCAGGTACCCCTCCGAATCGCGGGCATCTGTCATTGTTTTGAATTTAACAATCCTGAATAATTTTCCGCGGTATCCTACACGCACCTGTAAAAAAAACGGAGACCTTCCTGTATGAATCAGGAGCGTTATGGAAATAATCGCCAGAATGGGCGAGATAAAGATCAATGCACATAAGGAAATAACGATATCCAAGACGCGTTTTCCAAGAAATTTATACATAGGCAAACTAATTCCTGGGCCCAGATTACCGGATTTCAAATTCGTCCTTTACAGGACGAATGGAAAACGAACAAAAATAGTTCATTATAAAAACATTACAACTTCACCACCATTCTGCCTCCTGTAAATTTTACACATCTAAATTTTTCTATATCAGGTACAAGTATCTGAACCGTAATAAAAATTATATAATTTGCATTGACTGCGAATTTGAAATCCGCGCAAATTTTACAATCTATTTACAGAAAAATGCTTTGCATGAACAATCTCCATTCCGCAGGAGCCATTTTCTTTATTTTCCTTCTGTAGAATAAGAAAACTGAAGTTTACGGAATTTCAGAAACTTTCTTCTGACATTTGGTTGCCGTGCTGTCTGTGAAAAATCCCGTTAATCAAAAAACATGATTAACAGAATAAATCAATTATTTAAACAATACGTTAATACTCAAATTACTATATACTTACAAAATCAAATTCCGCGTTTTCGTAAAACTTACAGTTTCAAATAAAGAAAAGGGAAAAAGAATTGAAAAGGCGCAGAGAACGGCATGCATATCCGGAAAAGAGAAAAATCCATTAGAAATAAATATAATATATTTATTTAAAAATAGTTATATCTATATATAACAAATATTTCTTCACGTAGGAAAGAAACAAAATCCGAAGAAGCGGAAACCGTCCAACCTTGGCACAATTCCATATTCCCTCCGGAATATCCGCTTTCAGCCGCTTGAAAAAGGCAACTACTGTAAAAACTGAAAAACAGGAAAACGGAACCTGGTTTTTCATGGACAGAGAAGCACCCCGGCATGGGCAGATAAGCCCTCCATGATCTGAGACGGCCACATATTATTGGAATTACCGGATGAAGCGGCAGCTCTCATGACACTTCATCACAAGCTTTCAAATCTTCTTCACAATCATCTCAAATGGAACATCCCGACCTACCATTCCTTCATTCCAGAAAAGGGGAGCCCATCCCGGACGCATTTCCTACGTCCGGGATGGGCTGCGATATCATGGCATCTGTGATCAATGCCCCCTTAATCATGAATACGGAAATATCCCATCCGTATGGCGACCTCATCTGTCAGGCCTGTTGGTAAATCACAATGGAATAGGTTACTCCATTGCTCATCCTGAGATCAGTCAGGCCAAGGCGTTCCGCTCCCGTCTCATTAGCCGTCAAGGTCAATTCCAAAGTACCGCCATCCGCGGCAGACACGGCAATCCACTCCGGCTTGTCCACTACTTCATAGGAAGTATCTTCCAAAGAAATGGATATGGACAGTACTTGTGCCGTACGATCCGGCTTGAACAGACTCTGGCTGATGGGATAACGTCCCGTCGTCCTGATATTTGATCCCTCATGGATGCAGACGGACCGGTTCCTCAATCCGTAAACGTCTCCGGAGTATATCGTCATTTTCAACACGCCGTCCCTCCCGTGGTTGCTCATGGCAAGTGCGTAATCCGACCAGCCGGCATCAATGGCATAGCCAATATAATAACTCTCACCCCGGCAGTCCTGGGCAAATAAATAGATATTATTATGCCACTGCTTGTTAGCCAGATCACCCTGATTATCTACATAACCGGGAGAATACAGGATAAGCCTCACCCAGTCTGAGGGCAGAACAGCGAACAAATAATCAAGGTTGCGCCCGTTGAGCAGGTTATTCCGGAATCCGGCCACGAACCCGAACCTCTGCTTGCCGTCCCCGCCGGTGGAAATCGGCCACACCATCGGGCTTCCCCCTGTGTAATCCCTCCAGCTGTCAGCTATCGCAAGAGCGGTATCGTACCTGTTGGCCGGCCTGGCTGTGGCAGACACGGGATTCGCGTTATACAGTCTTCCCCACTGGCAATGCACCCCCTCGGGTCTCGTATTGCGGCTGGAGCCGTCGGGATGGTCAATCCTGTAACCGCACAAATCCAGGGTGTAGGTATACTCTCCCCGAAGGTGTCCCGCAAAATTGTCTCCCTGTTGAACACAGTTCTGTAGAATCAGCACAGGGTCATCCAAATTCACCAAATGCCCGAAATAGGTGGTCGGGCGTCCGTTCCGGACAAACAGGTTCCAGCCCAGGGTATCCTTATTATTGCCATCCGGCAAAAACAGGGGACGGGACAAATCCAGTTTGCGGGCCGCATCCGTATCGGCTACAGGACTGACAGGAATGTTTATTCCTGCGCCGGCATGGACGGATTCCGTAAACGAACCTCCCGCAGCGGTCAGATTCCCGGCAAGAGCCATATTCCCGGCTGCGTCGGTTTCCGGCGCCCTGTTCCATTTTTCTCTCTCTTCTGTTGAAACATGCTTCACCGCATTGGATTCATGGGCAGTGAAGACATCGGTATCCAGTTTAGAGCCCAATTCATGGGCGTCAGCTTTAGCATTCCATGCCGTCCGCTCTTCTTCCATGATATGAATATTCGCATTCTCGACGTGCTCGGTAAAATCATTCTGAGTCGCCATGAGAACTCCGTTGATGGTAGTAATTTTATCCATATTTATCTCCGTTTATCTATGAAAAGGTTCCGATCCATCCTTGTCCCTAACTGAGTACCTTTCAATTTGAACGATAAAAACAATGGAAATGAACGCTTTATCATGATTTTGATACTTTTCCGCAACAATTACATCCAATGTGTCACGTTCAAGAGGAATTCTTCTGCGTTCCGATGAAGCGGGACTGTGGCTCCGAACGTGAAAAAAACATCGGCCCCACCATTCTCTCACCATCCATACCATTCCCCCCTCCTTCCGCATGAAAGGAAAAACTGATCCTCATCTGTTGTAAAACGGCACAGAAAGGCTTCGAGGGAGAACACTGGAATTCATGCCGCGGAAGCCTGCCGTCTCCAAACTTTTCCCCAAGAGGAAACGCCAATGGCGACATTGCCCCCTGCACGCAAACACAGGTGCCCCAGCGTTCCATACCGAAAAAAGCAAGGCAGGTTCACACTCCACGGCCTGAGCGGGATTTTCCGTTCGGTACTAATCCGCCGTTTCCCTTTTAATCAAAAACAGGATTCCAGAGCGGATCCGCCGCGGCGTCAAAGCACAGCCGCACCTGTTCAGGCGTATTTTTCTCCAGAGCCATGGGAGGCAGTTCCTCCCTGCCGAACCAGCGGCTTTCAGACGTTTCCACATTGGAGCGGAAGCTTCCACCCCGTTCTTCACAGAGAACGAAGATTTTGCAGACTCCGTAGGCATAGGGGGGAGGATTATGCCTGTTGCGGTCATGAAGCGCTATCAGCCGGACGGGTTCCACTTCCAGGCCCGCTTCCTCCCACACTTCCTTAGCCGTATTTTCCCGCACGGACCGGTTCACATCCACCCAGCCGCCCGGCAGGGACCACAGGCCGGACTCCGTTTCCCTGACCAGAAGAATGTTGCCGTCCCTGAAAATGGCAGCCCGCGTATCCATCTTGGGCGTTTGAAATCCCGTTTCATTGCAAAACAGGCCGCGGACCGTATCCATATCCAGCCCGGACCTGGCACTCATGATTTCAGCAGCAATATCCCTCAGTCGCTCGAAGCGTTCCAGATCATAAGAGTCTTTGGTGTAGGTGATTCCCGCCTGGGCCAGAAACTGGATTTCCACGGCCCACTCCAGCCAGCGCGGAGGCAGCGCTACACGAACCAGATCATCTTCCTCCTTCATAGGGCGCACGGTAGCATTCCCCGCAGATGCTGCCAATCTTTATATTCCTTTTCCATGCACATGACGGATTGTTCACACAGGAACGCTGGACCGTTCCATGCGGCCGCGGCAGACTGGCCCGCGTAACCGAGATTATTGATTAAACATCACTCCTGCTGAAAGAAGGTCCGTTCATTCCTGCCGGTCTGACGGACTGCCCAAAAAACGCCTCATGACATTTCAAGAGTTATGAGGCGTTTGGACAGTTCCCCCATCCTCTTCCGGCAGTGCGACCGGATCTCCCAGAAAACGAGGCTCCCTGCCCCACAGCCACAAATCCATCATCATCCACATGCGGGCGCCGCGTTCCCTGATCCAGCTTTTAACCCGGGAACGGCGGTTGGGCACGTCCGGAGCATTCACGGCATAGGCATCCATCCCATTGTACCGGGCAATCGCCAGGGCGCGCCTGTTATGAAAGGTCTGGGAAACGACGATCATTTGAGAGGCGCCAAACACCTCCTTCATCCGTACCACGGAATCCAGCGTCCTCAATCCGGCAAAATCGCAGACAATCCGGTCTTCCGGAACGCCCCGTTCCACCAGGGCCTGCTTCATTGCTTCCGGTTCATTATAGTCATGGGAGGAATTGTCTCCGGATACGACAAATGCAGTCACCTTCCCCTCCTTCCAAAGTTCCGCCGCTGTGTCCATCCTGTTGTCAAAATAGCCGTTGGGACCGCCCATGAACGTAGGTGAACACCCCAGCACCAGGGCTGCGGCCCTGACGGGGACATCACGGGGATGGTCGAACAGACGGCCCCGGGAAGCGGAATCCGCATACCATTCGGAGACGGCTACCAGCACACCCACGGCAACCACCGCCGCCAATCCAGTCTTCAGCATCAAAATCAGGATTTTTCTCTTCCTCTTCCACAGCCCCCTGCCCAGTTTTTCCAATCTGTTGATCATCTTTACAGACAGTAATTTCTATTTTGCTTTCAGCCTGGAACGCAGATAAGTTTTGACCGCCGGATCCACCGTCTTGATATCCAGGACGGAGTCTCCCCATTTATTCCTGGCCTTGATATCCGCTCCCTGATCCACCAGATAACCCACGACATCCAGATAACCGCCTTCCGCGGCAAAAATGAGCGCCGTCTTTCCGTACTTTGTCCTGGCTTTCACCTTTGCCCCTTTCCCGACCAGGTACCGCACCATCTCCAGATTTCCTTTTTCCGAAGCCTGCATCAGCAGGGTGCGGCCTTCCTTATCCGTAACATTCAAATCCGCGCCCCTGGCCACCAGCATTTCCATATCATCCATATTCCTGCCCTCGGCGGCATAGGCCAGCACATTCCGGCCGCCCTTGTCTCTGAACCGGACACTGGCCTTTTTCTCAAGCAGATAATTGACAACTCCATGACGCCTGCAGGTAGTTGCACGCATCAGGGCGGTAATTCCGTATTCCCGGTCCTTCTCATTTGGGTCGCATTTGCATTCCTCCACCAGGTACTTGACGATGTCCATATTGCCTCCTTCCGCCGCCCTCATGAACACGGATATGCCGTACTGGTCCGTCCTTCTGGGATTCGCCCCCTTGGAAAGCAGGTAGTCGAAAATCTCCTTGTCGCCTACATAAGCTGCCCAGGCGAGGGCGGACCAGGTCATATCGTCTCCGGCATTGACATCCTGCCCTTTTTTCAGGGCTTCCAGCCGCAGCTTCAGATTCACAAGATTTTTTGTCCGGTTCTTCTGTTTGACCGGATCGGCTTTGGCTTGCATGGCCTTTACCTTGTCCAAAGCGGCATCATAGGAGTCAAGGGCGCGCGCCATCAGGGGAGAGAATGCCGACAGCACGAGGCAGGCGATTCCCCATGCAGGGAAAATATTCTTTTTGATCATAGAGGATTGGTGTTGGAAATCCGGGGAAGCCCGGAAACGACATTTCCAAGGCTCCCCTGAATTGCAGACAATCGTAGGGCAACATGCTGACGGGGTCAATTCCATAAAAACGGCCCCGCATGGATCACAACGGAAGCCATGCGAGGCCGGGGAAACAACTTTCAACGGACGGAAAACAAAAGGGTGCCGGAAATTTTTCTTCTACCGGGAATTGATCTGGAGAACGTTGTTTCTGATTTGGTCAGTCCCCTCAAGCTGTCTGGTTGATCTTGACGACGGAAGCCTGCCCATAATGATGGCTGATGAAGGCCCATACTTCCCGGCCTTCCCCGGTCGCATTGGCTGCGAGCGTCAACGTCACCTCCCCACTCCCTCCCGGCACCTGTTCCGTGGATTGACGGCACCATACAGCGGCAGGATCATGTCCGCACATGGTGTCATTAAGAATATAGATATCTTCTGCAAGAACAGAAGAGACGGTCAATATCACATCCCCTCCGGCAGCAGGTACATCCAGCGTACTGGCTTCCACTACAGGAATCGGCTTGGGAGTCACTCCGGACATGACCACTTGGCTTAAAATTTCAATGGCCGATTTCCCTCCCAGTTTATTGCGGTTATCCACCCGCATGCCGGACATCCTGAGTCCGAGTTGCCGGGTAGCCGTTACCTCGTGAGCCTTGACAGCCGTGCTAATCGCACAGGTGTGTCCAAGACCGTAAAATTCCGCCGTCATGGGCATTACATAATTGCCGTTAATCCACAACTCCCACCTGTTCATGGTATCCCTGTAATCCTGGCTGCTGCGAGGAGCCATCGCTACGGCGATCCGGCTTAGGGACGGTACCAGTGCCCATACATACTCAATTTGATCAACAGGCGCTCCATAGTGCGTGCCCCGTACCAGACATGAAGAGGAAGATCCCAGATATTCCTTCCCATAGGTGGTTATCTGGTATGCAGGCAATGAGTCTCTCGCATTATTCTTGTTAATGGAATTCGTGTACGGATATCTGTAAGAAGTCATATTACTGGTAGCCCAGTGTATAGAATGATTATAACATTCTGAATTTGAATTATTTTCCGAACCATATCCATGAGAAGTTGAACCAAGCATCAGGGAAACGCGATCAGCATTGCTCAAGTACCAGGATACGGCGCCAGCCCATTCTTCCATAGAGCCATAATCTCCAATAAATCCAGAAAATTGCCACGCATGGGTCTTTCCAAGAAGTAATGAAAGGCCTGGCGCCGGCGTGAAAGTAAAGACCAGATGGTGCCAGTTATCTGAGATAATAGCTCCGTACTGGAGGGACGCATTGGCCGTGCGGCAGCCTATATTGCCGGCCTGCCACCGATGAATGATTTCGCACCATGCGGGTATGGCTGCTATACCGCTATTACATACCAAAGGCCACTCATTCGCAGCCCTGAAGAATAACCAGCTATCATAGTTCAAAGCCTCTTGAGCGCTGGAAGGCACCGGAACACATATGCCTCCCTTTGCATTAACCACTGCATTGCAAGTCTGGGGCTGCGTCCATGTATTTTCCGCGTTCAGCTGCCCGTAACGCGTGTCGTTTTCCTCCCGGGAAACATGAATGGCCGCATTCTCTTCATGAGAAGCTAAAGCGGAAGCGTCCGCCTTGGCATTCCATGCCGTACGTTCTTCTTCCGTTACGTGAACGGTTGCATCCTCAACATGCTCATTGAAATCATTCTGCGTAGCCATGAGAATTCCGTTAATAGTGGTAATTTTATCCATGATTATTTTTGTTGGTTGCAAGCGTTGTAAAACGCTTTCATTTTCAGTTTTAATGGGGGGCTCCGGACAGCCGGCAGTCGAAAATATCCAACTATGCTCGGTTGACTCGGCGTCCAAGACAACTGACGAAGCGGTTCCCTATGGAAGTTTTCTCTTCCGAAGCAAAGGTATCCGCCATTACCCGTTTTTCCCGGCCCAAGACAATAATTCTTTATGCGCTGGGTAAAAACGGCAATAATCGATACCACTTCTTCCCAAATCTGTACGTGATCAGGAGAAATATCATCCCGCCTGCCACGTTGAGAACAGAAAGCTTCTGCTGAAAGTCGCAGTAACTATTCCTTCTCTCAAAAATATGGAAAAATATTCTTTTCTAATTCATTTATAAAAGCTATCCAGCAGGCGTTTTTGAATCAATACCTTCCAGAACACCACCTCAAGCACACCTCTAATTCCGCCATCATCTCCAGAGGGAGAAAACCACCCTCACTCAACCTGCCAGTCTTTTATGAAGCATTCCTGCGCTTGACTGAAACGGGCGCCTTGCACCATTGGTTCGGAAAACCTTGCTTCCCCAAAATAGAGGCACGACCAACAATTCCTCACTCCTGAAAATGAAAATAGGCCCGCCAAAAGCGAGCCTTTATCCGGGGCTTCTTATTTCTCTCGTCTGGCCGATTCAGCAGTAAATCTTACTTATCTCTCTTTTTAGTACCATCCTCTTTTCTCTTCTCAGCTTTCCATTCCCAGGGCGGAATCGGACTCGGTTCCGACCACAACCCTTTTTTGCCGGCTCTGGCTTCCGATTCATGGGAGGCAAGTTTCCGGCTGGTTGAATGCTTGTAACGCCAGGCCCATCCTTCCCGCACCATTTCCTCATCCACGGAAGCAGTCCCATACACCACCAATCCCAAAATGCGGCCATACCTGTCACGCCCGATATACCGCACGGTAACAGTCTCCCCCCAGATCAGCTTTTCCAAATAGTGTTTCGCTCCATCATAACCGTCCTGCCCCCTCTCCGGCGCGTCGATTCCTTCAAGACGAACTTTATGAACAATCTTTTCTTCCGGCGTTTTCTCCAAAACAACAATGGTATCACCGTCAATAACATTAATCACAACTCCCCTGATCTCTTCACCAAAAGCAATACAGGAACCCAGAAAAAAAAACGGCAGCCACTTCATAAAGTAGTGATATAATGTGAAGAATGGCAACAGACAAGCATTATGTGAACAAGAGATTGCCCGGAAACAAGGTATCAGCCCCTCACCATTCCACAGGCCGCTCATTTGATAGCAGCCTTCCTTGTACCAAATTATCAAAAAACCAGTGCCACCTGCATTCTGAGAGACGAAAAAGGCCCGCCAGAAGCGAGCCTTTTATCTATGTAATTTATTGCTGTTTAGCGAAGTACCCCCGACCGGACTCGAACCGGTACGATCTTGCGATCAACAGATTTTAAGTCTGCAGCGTCTACCATTCCGCCACGAGGGCATTGACCGGACGGCACTTTACAGGAATGCCGTGGGGATTCAAGTCCGAATCCCTTCAGGCCCGTCAATGGCCTAGTCGCGGACTTCCACAACCATGCTGATTTCCACCGCTACGTTGAGCGGCAGGGCGGACACGCCGACGGCGGTTCGGCTGTGGCGGCCGATTTCCCCGAAGGCTTCCACCAGCAGGTCGGAGGCGCCATTGAGCACCTTGGGATGATCATAGAATTCCGGCCCTGCATTGACAAAGCCGTTGACAGCCACGATGCGGGAAACCTTTTCCAGGGAACCCACCGCCTGTACGATGACGGCCAGGCGGTTGAGGATGGCTGCCCGCGCCGCGGCCTGCCCTTCCTCCACCGTGAGGTCCTGCCCCACCTTGCCAAAATATTTGTCCTCTCCATTCACGGAGATGCCGCCGGAAAGATGAAGCAGATTGCCCGTGCGCACGCATTGGACGTAGGAGCCTACCGGGGCCGGAGCATCATAAACGGAGTAGCCGAGTTCGGAAAGTCGTTGACGTATTTTATCCATAAAATAGAATTTTTTAACGAAGGTTGGATGAGGAAATGCGGCGGATGACGAGCATTTCCCGCCGCATTTCATGACATTTTGAACGTTTTTAAGGCCGTTTGCACGTAAAATGATTGCCATATACCTCATTTAGTTGCTATTGAAACAACCCGTACATCATGACCGAAGAAACTCCCTCCACAGACTCCAAGCAGCAACTGCCGGATCTTTCCGGCCTGGCCGACTTCCAATTTGGTCCGGCATGGGCAAGAGCCGGAGCCCGGAAGGAATACTCCGGTTCCTCGCCGGCCTACCGTGACAGGGATCGTCAGGGTGACCGCCGGCCGCGCCGCGACAACCGTGACGACCGCCGCCCCAGAGGGGAGCGCCGTTTTGACGGACAGGGAGAAAAAAGGTTTAACCGGGACGACCGCAGCCGCGGGCCTTTCCGCGGGCACCGCGATGGAGACCGCTATGAACGTCCCGCGCGGGCGCCGCAGGCGGAACCGGCGGAAGGGCTGCGCGTGGAGCTGCGCCCCGTGGACTCCGGCCTGGCCGCGCTTTCCCAGGAGGTGCAGAAGCACCGCCGCACCATTTCCCTGATGGACCTGGCCAAGGTGGTCATGGGCGCGTTCGACCGTTATGACCTGGTGTTCATGAAGCAGGAGAACGGTCCGGACCTGTACCACTGCAAGCATGGCGACGGAGCCTGCTTTATTTCCCGCCAGGAAGCCGTCAAGCATCTTTGGAACGCCGAATGGCTGCCCCGGTATTACGAGTCCGTGGAACAGGAAGTGGAAGCCCCCAAGGGAGATTTCAAGGCGATTGCCAAGTGTTCCCTGAACAATGAACTGATAGGCCCGGTGAACTGGCACGGCTACCAGTCCGCCCTGATGAATCTACACCGCACCAAGTTTTCGGACATGCCTTTCGAGGTTTTCCGTTCCAAGATCGTCACGGACAAGAATGAAGAAACCGTGGAAGCCTGGCAGGCCTCCGTTTCCAAACGCACGGCCTGGAAACCCCTCCGGGAAGGAGCTCCGGAAACCCTTCTGGAAACTCCGGCCTCCGTGGAACAGGATTTTGACGCCAACCATTTTGAAGAATGCTACGACGTTACGGACAAGGTGTTCGTAAACGGCGCGGTGAAAAAGACCCATCTTTCCCCCGGCCTGTGGGCGCATCTGATCCAACTTTCCAGTACCACCCGGCGCCATCCCAGCATGCTGATTCCGAACCTCTGCCACGGGCTGGCCCGCCATCACATGCCTATCTTCAAATGGCAGGGCAACCACTATACGGGACCGGCACGTCCCAAGGCCATGACGGAAAACACTATTCTTTCCGACTCCCTGATGTCCATCGTAAACTGGGCAAAGGAACATCCCGGCAAGGGAGTGGACGTCATGCTCAGGGAGCTTTCTCCCATTCCGGACCATGAAGGAGTGACGGAAGAGGAAACCGCCCGGGCCAAGGAAAAGCAGCAGCTTCTGGTCCGCGACCTGCTATGGCTTTGCGAACAAGGCTATATCCTGGTTTTCTCCAACAACACCGTAAGCCAGCCGAAAACGGCTCCCGCACCGGCCCAGTCCCAGCCTAAAAAGGAAGCGAAACCCGCCAAAGGCAGGAACAAGGCGGCCGCTGCCGTCAAGGAAGGTGCTTCACAGCCCTCTCCGCAGGAAGAAGAAGCCGTACAGCCCTCCGATACTCCGGCCTCCGGGCAGGAATCCGCAGCGGACGCATCTGCCGCAAAGGCGGAGGAAGCTGTAACCATATCCCTGGAAACGGAAGAAGCCCCCGCGGAAAAAACTCCGGAAGCCGTTCCCGTAGAAGCCTGATTTAGCGGATTTTTCCCGAATTTCCCGTCATACAGCCCGCAGGATTATCTTGATCCTGCGGGCTTTGTTTTGTAGAAGGAAAAGGAAATCAACAGGATTTTTACTATGATCAGTACAACAATGGCAACCGCTCTGAATGAGCAAATCAAATGGGAAATGTATTCCGCCAACCTTTACCTCGGCATGTCCGCCTACATGCAGGACGCCGGACTCACGGGGTTCGCCCACTGGATGCGCATCCAGTACCAGGAGGAAACCGCCCACGCCCTGAAGCTTTATGATTTTCTGCTAGCCCGTGGCGGCCAGGTAGTCATGCTTCCCATTGACGCTCCCGCGGCAGAATGGGCCAATGTACTGGAAGTGTTCGAAGCCACGCTTGCGCATGAGCAGGAAGTTACCCGCCGCATCAATGAGCTGGTGCGCCTGGCCAAGGAGGAAAAGGACTTCGCCACGGACATTTTCCTGCATTGGTTCGTCAGCGAGCAGGTGGAGGAAGAGGAAACCGTCAAGGACATCATCAGCAAGCTCCGCCTGATCAAGGGAGAAGGCCAGGGAATGCTCCTCCTGGACAAGGACCTGGGTTCCCGCGTCTTTACCCCTCCCCCCGCCAATTAACGCATAACAAGCGGCTTTCCGGCCATTCTCCGGCCCTGTTTCATGAAAAACCGTGTCCCGGAGAAGGGCCTTCCTCTCTCCCCGCCGGAGGGATAGACTCTCCTTCCCCGGTACAGCCCGTTTGAAAAAAGCCGTTTTACTACCCACGATATTCCCTACTGCCAGCATTCCCGTTTTTCATGGACCGAGATTTGTTCCCGGATTCCGGACTTCCGGCTCAATCATCAATCGCCTCCTGCGGCGGTACGGGTAGAACGCCTTTCCCCGGAATTGCCCGGCTAATCAACGTCCCCGTCTCCGTTTCTTCTCCACGGGAAGGCAAAATACACTCCCTCTCTCCACAAACACATGAAAGAATTTGAAAAAGCATTGACGAGCCAGGGCAAACACCCCTCCATTCCGGAGGAAGACAACTGGTTCGGTCCGTTGGTGGGAACCTGGGACATGGAATGGATTGACGGCCATGGCACGGAACAGGAACGCCATGTTCCGGGGGAATGGATTTTCTCCTGGGTTCTGGAAGGCACGGCCATTCAGGACATCTTTATCTGCCCTTCCCGCCAGGCCAGGAAGACGAAAACGTGGCCGGATGCGGCCTACGGAACAACCATCAGGATTTACCACCCCGGAAAACGCGCGTGGGACATCTTTTACGGAACCGCCGGGGAAACCGTACAACTTGAAGCTAAAAAGGAGAACGGCCAGATCGTCCTGACCGAAATCACGCAAAAGAACATGAAATGGATTTTTTCCGACATCACGGATCATACGTTCCATTGGAAAAACATCCATACCCCGGATGGAAAGAACTGGCTGGTCGGCGGAGAAGCATTTGCCACCAGAAGGCAGTAACAGGAAGGAAAGCTCCCCGTCCGCCCGGATATCCCTGAATTGAAGGAAAAACCCGGAGAAAAATGCCTCTCTGCACGTGGGCCTGCCCACCCAGCCCCTCGCCTGTACCGTCTCCGGACATGACACTGAACTGACGCCTTTCCACAGGCTTCAACCCCCGTTTACCCCTCCTGCGCGGAAACTCCGCACCGGCGGAGCCATTTCCTGGCAGACAGCACTTTAGCGGCATTTTCCATAAGGATGTTTTAAAGAAAAAAGCCTCCTCCACGGAGAAGGCATTCCAACTCTTCCGGAACGGGCCGGGCACCGCAAATCCACCGTTTTCCATCCCCTTGAAGCGCCTCCGCTCCGGCATAAAACTTTCCGTTTGAAGTGGCAAATTCCAGCCTTTTTCCCGTTTCCGCCATCCTCATCCGGCAGGGCCTTGTCATCCTGCATCCATCTTTTTCCGGCATTTTTGACAGCTATAAATGCCGGACACGGAAATGATTTATTTTCTCAGCAGGTTACGTAGCTTTTTTACATGTTATTCACATTGTATCATCAAAATAATATCATTCTATTCACATTCAACATATTGTATAAAAGTTACCACCAAAAAGCGTACTATCCGCAAATGTAAAATTTTAATAAAAATTTATCTTTTTGACTTGCTCCGGAAAGATGCGGGAGGTAGGTTTGCCGAACCGCCGGACAGCTTCCGGACGCGAACACAGCACCAAACTTACCCCAAACATTCACAACGTCGATGAACTCCATTTCTGAAGAAGCAAACAAGCTGGCGGACTTCGTCCTGCTCACCCAGCGTTCCTGCATTCTCAACCTTTCTCCGGAACTGAATGAAGGCAAGGTTTCCTACCCTCAGTTTTTCCTGCTGACCTATCTGGCCAGCGAGGACTTCCTGAGCATGTCCAGCATCGCGCAGAAGATGGGCCATTCCACGGCGGCGGCGACCGGCATGGTGGACAAACTCCAGGAAATGGGCTACCTGACCCGCATGAGCGCGGCCAAGGACAGACGCAAGATCATGGTCGCCATCACTCAGGAAGGGCGGGAACTGGTGGACCGCATGCGCCAGAACATCGTCCGGGACCTGGCCGCCCTGATGGCCGGTACGGACCATGAGGCGCGCCAAGCCATCGCGGACACCGGCAAGTCCATCAAAAGACGCCGCCTGGGCTGAAAACCGGCGCAGGCCCGTTTTCTTTCCCCCTCCCTGCCAGCCATGCGGGGAGGACGTTGAAGGAGGAGTTTCTTCCTCGCGCCCGTTCCTGCCTGCCGGAACGCTTTTCACGACCGCTTTCCGGATCTTAAATCGGGCTTCCGGTGGAGATTGTTTTTGCCTGGGCCGGGTCATCGTGCTAAATACTGGCAGTCACGAATGAAACACACCATGGATCTCCATACTTATCTGCGCAATTTTCCGGATGCCCGGGGTCGCTTCGGCGAATACGGCGGCGTATATCTACCGGACGAACTCGTCCCCGCCTTTGAAGAAATCACGGAGGCTTACCAGACCATCGCCCATTCCGCCCAGTTTATCAACGAACTGCGCCGCATCCGCAAGCAGTTCCAGGGGCGTCCCACCCCCGTTTACCACTGCGAACGCCTGTCCCGCCACCTGGGCACCTCCCAGATTTACCTGAAGCGGGAAGATCTGAACCACACGGGCGCGCACAAGCTCAACCATTGCATGGGGGAAGGCCTTCTCGCCAAATACATGGGCAAGAAACGCATCATTGCGGAAACCGGCGCGGGCCAGCACGGCGTGGCGCTGGCGACAGCGGCCGCCTTCTTCGGCCTGGAATGCGAGATTCATATGGGGGCGGTGGACATCGCCAAGCAGGCGCCCAACGTCACGCGCATGAAAATTCTGGGCGCCAAGGTCGTCCCCGTCACCCACGGGCTCCAGAGCCTGAAGGAAGCCGTGGACTCCGCCTTTGATTCCTACCTGAACAGCTACAAGGACTCCATTTACTGCATCGGGTCCGTGGTAGGCCCCCACCCCTTCCCCCAAATGGTGCGCGACTTCCAGATGTGCATCGGCGTGGAAGCCCGGGAACAATTCCTGGAAATGACCGGACTGCTTCCGGACGCCGTGTGCGCCTGTGTGGGCGGCGGCAGCAATTCCATGGGCATGTTCACTGCCTTCCTGGGCGACCCGCTGGACATTTACGGCGTGGAGCCGCTCGGCAAGGGCCCCAGGCTCGGAGACCATTCCGCCTCCATCACCTATGGAACCAAGGGCGTCCTGCACGGTTTCGAGAGCATCATGCTCCAGGATGAAGACGGCAACCCCGGCCCGGTCCATTCCGTGGCCAGCGGGCTGGACTACCCCTCCGTGGGGCCGGAACACGCCTACCTGCACGACATCGGCCGCGTGAATTACGTAACCGCTACGGACGAGGAAGCCGTGGACGCCTTCTTCAAGCTTTCCCGTTATGAGGGAATCATCCCGGCCCTGGAAAGCTCCCATGCCATTGCGTATGCCATGAAATGGGCTCAGGAAAACCCAGGAAGAGCCATTCTGGTCAACTGTTCCGGCCGCGGAGACAAGGACGTGGACTACGTCGTGGAAAACTACGGCTACGGAGAAAACCACCAGTTCCCCGCCTGACCCCGCCACTTCCCGCCTGCACGGCGGATGGAACCCGGCTCCCGCTCCATGCCATCCGCCGCGCTTTTAGCGGCTTCCTGCATTCCCCCCCATGAAAGAACTCTCCCGCCTGGTTCAACGGACCTTTCACGTCACGCCCCGGGAAGAGGACTTCCGGACGATTGCCCTCGGCGCATCCGGCCGCACCATCGTGCGCATCGGTCTTGGGGACCGGACCTGCATCGGCATCCTCTGGGGCGACGACCGCGCGGACAACGACTCCTTCATCCCCACGGACCGCCATTTGCGCGCCAACGGCGTCAATGTGCCGGAGGTCTATGACTACGAACCCCTCGCTCCCGGCTGCGGAGCGGCCCTGGCGGAAGACTTGGGGAACGACAACCTCCTGTCTTTCAGAAGCGAATCCTGGGAAAAACTCCGTTCCCGCTACATCCGGGCCATGGAACAGCTCCGCCTGCTACACGAATGCCCGTTTCCGGAAAACTTCTCCTTTCAGCCCTCCTTTGACGAATCCCTGTACCGCTGGGAGCAGGAATACTTTGCGGAACATCTGCTGGGCACGCACCTGGGCCTGTCCGCGGACGGCTTCCTGAACCATCCCGCGCTGCGGAAAATGGCGCAATTCCTGGCCGGGCTGCCGCTCTGCCCCGTTCACCGGGACAGCCAGTCCCAGAACGTGCACATCCATGCGGGAAAAACCTGGCTGATCGACTTCCAGGGCATGCGCGGCGGCCGCCCGGAGTATGACCTGGCTTCCCTGGTATTTGACGGCTACGCGCATCTGGAAGCGGAGCAGACGGACGAACTCCTCCGGGAATGGGAGCACCTCACCGGGCGCGCCCTGGACCGCGACATCTTCTGCGCGTGCGCCCTGCAGCGGCTCATGCAGATGCTGGGCGCGTACGCCAACATCGGCCACAACAAAGGGAAAACCTGGTATCTGAAACAAATCCCTGCGGGACTGGCGCATCTGCGCCGTCTTCTCCCCGGTTCCATGCTTGCCGAGCCGCTGGCAGGCATGCTAGAATAACTATTTGGCCGCCCTGATGACTCTTAAACCCAAATTCCTGCTTATTCTGTCCCTCTTCCAGCTCTCGCTGGGGCTGGGCTGGATATTCGGCTACCTGCTCATTCCCCCCACCGTCTTTTTTTATGAACAGGCCGCCGTCCGCGCCCTGCAAAAGGAATACCACACCGTAAGGACGGAGGGGCTGAATTCCGAAAGCGACATTGTTCTCCAGCCTTACGAGTTTTTCAACAAGGGACAGACGGCCCCTCTCCCCGTCGTCTCCCTGCATCGGGAATCCGCCCTGAACAGTTTCCCCACCTATCCGCCCAACCCGATGGACTATACGGTTCTGTTCCGCCACCTGTACGAACAGGGCGCCAGAAACGTTTACGCCATTGCCCCCATGGCCTGGGAAGAGGAACCCGACAACATCGTCAAATCCGCCGTGGGATATGAACTGGACCGCTTCCGCCACAAGGCGCTGGGGCGTCAGATGAGCGAATCATCCCGCAGGGCGTCCCTGCCGTCCGGCTGGAAGCATTTGGCCATCCCTCCCGGTAACATCATCGGAAAAACGGACCAATTCCCCCGTGCGGACAGGCTGGTGGGGGAAGAACCCCAGATAACCACGGAAGCCGGCACGCTGGGAACGGTCGTGGAAAACAGCGACCTGTTCTCCGCAAGCCAGGAAAGCGGCAAATCGTTCCCTCTCTTTGTCCGCTGGGGAGAAGACATCATCCCCACCCTTCCCCTCGTCGCCGCGCTGAATGCGCTGGACCTGGACCCGGAAGACGTCAGGCTCATCCCCGGCGATACCCTCCTCCTCGGCAACAGCCGTTCCATTCCGCTGGATGAATATGGCCGCATCCCGCTGGCGGAAAACAGCGGTCCCACGCTGCTGGACACGCAGGAAGTCATCGTTCCCGTTATGTCCGGCCTCCGTCCCCCGGATATGAGCGCCGTCAGAAAACTCCTCTCCTCCGCGGACGCCGTCATCGTTTCCGAACCCTTCACGCCTTCCGAGGCTCCCGACGCCCAGGCGCTCCTGACGGCGAAAACCATCCGCAGCATCATGGGAGCCCTGGCCCCGGCCCCGGCCATGCTGATTCCGGTGGCTCCCGCCTGGGTGCAATGGGTCATTGTGCTGGACGTACTGCTGCTGGCTACGTGGGCCCTCCGCTTCCGGAAACGGGGTCGCTGGCTCCTGTGGGCCTTCTGCATCCTGTCCGCTCCCGTCCTCGCCTGGTACCTTTTCTCCGTACACGGAGTCTGGTTCCCCGTCATGACTCCCGTCACCGGCGTGTTGTGCGTGGCCCTGGCCGGCAGCCTGATTCCCTGGTTTTCCCCTCCTTCACATGAAGCGGAAGAAGATGACGGGGAAGACCCGCCTCCCTCCGCCCTTCCGGAAAACGGAAACGGAGCCGGCAGCGTCCTTCCCCCGGACAACCTGTATCAGGAACCCAATGAGGTTCCCATCCCGCACCACCCCAAAAAACAGTCTGATTCATGAACCAGCGTAAAAAAATCCTCTTCGTCTGCACCGGAAACACGTGCCGCAGTCCCATGGCCGAAGGCCTCTTCCTGAAGCTTTCCGCCGGCCATCCGGAATGGCTGGCGGGGTCCGCAGGCACCGCCGCCTGGAACGGACAGGGAGCAAGCCCGGAAACGCTCCATGTCCTGAACGACCACGAAGTGGACCTCTCCGGCCATGCAAGCCGCGCCGTCACGCTGGAACTGGTGGAAGAAGCCACGGACATCTACACGATGACGGAAAGCCATCTGGCCGCCATGCTGGCCAACTTTCCCGAACACGCGGACAAGATCAGGCTGGTCACCTGCTACACGGACAACAGGAACATCAGTGACCCCATCGGATGCGGGCAGGCCGCCTACAACAACGTGGCGCGGCAGCTCACGGACGCCATTCGCGCCATCATCGCCCGCATGGAGCAGGAAGCCTAATCCCATTCCCATTCCCGTTCTCCTTTTCTCTTTTTTCTTTTCCCGGCATGTCTCCTCCCGCAGTGCTGCACATTAATCTTTCCCGGCAGAAGCTGACCCTGGAATCCGCCGGAACAATCCTGTTTTCCTGCCCTGTTTCCAGCGGGAAAGCCGGCACGGGCAGTCAGCAGGGATCAGGAAAAACGCCCCTGGGCCGCTTCCGCATCTGCAAAAAAATCGGAGCGGGACTGCCTGAGGACACCATCTTCGTCTCTCGGCTCCCGGTTGGCTGCTACCCGGCCGCCATCCCGGAGGGAATGAATGAACATTCTGACTTCATCCTGACGCGCATCCTGTGGCTGGACGGCCTGGACCCCGGAAACGCCAATACGCAGGAGCGCTACATCTATATCCACGGCACCAACCGGACGGACAGCCTCGGAACACCGGACTCCCACGGCTGCATTCGCCTTTCCCCGCAGGACATGCTGACCCTTTTTGACTTGACGGAAGAAGGCACGGAAGCGTTCATCCGCCTTTAAGCCCTTGTTTTTTAGAGAAAATCTAAAAAAGTTGTGAGAGCGGAAGGAAAATAATTGAACAAAGCCCTCTCCGGGATGTATAAAACATAAAGGTTCCGGAATTTGGCTGCCGGCATCTTGTTCCATAAACAACCACTCATCCCCAATCAATCATGGACGATCCGGTCTTATTATCCCGTCTTCAGTTTGCCGTCACCATCATGTTCCACTACATCTTCCCGCCGATGACCATCGGCCTGGGGGTGGTACTGGTGGCACTGGAAGGCCTCTGGCTGAAAACAAAAAACGAGCTCTACCACAAGCAGGCCAAATTCTGGACCAAGATATTCGGCATCATCTTCGCGCTGGGCGTGGCCTCCGGCATCGTGATGGAATTCCAGTTCGGCACCAACTGGGCGGACTACTCCCGTTGCGTAGGCGACATCTTCGGCAGCCCCCTGGCGGCGGAAGGCATCTTCGCCTTCTTCCTGGAATCCGGCTTCCTGGCCATCCTGCTCTTCGGCTGGGACAAGGTGGGGCCCAAAATGCACTTCTTCTCCGCCTGCATGGTGGCCCTGGGCGCCCATTTCAGCGCCATCTGGATCATTGTGGCGAACTCCTGGATGCAGACGCCCGCCGGCTACAAACTGGTGGAAGTAAACGGAAAAATCCAGGCGCACATCACCAGCTTCTATGACGTGGTCTTCAACCCGTCCACGGTGGACCGCCTGACGCACGCCCTGGCGGGGTGCTGGCTGGCGGGAGCCACGCTGGTGCTCAGCGTCTCCGCCTGGTACATCCTGAAAAAACGCTTTACGGGCGGCGCCAAGAAAAGCTTCAAGGTGGCGCTGGTCATCGGCCTGATAGGCGTGGTCGGCATGGGCATCACGGGCGACTCCAGCGCACGTGAAGTCTCCGTCCACCAGCCCGCCAAATTCGCCGCCATGGAAGGCGTGATGGAATCGGGGGCTCCGCAGTCGCTCCACCTCGTCGGCTGGATGAACCCGTCCACCCATGAAGTGACGGGCATCTCCATCCCGTACATGCTCACTTTCCTGACTCATCATGACCTGGATACCCCCATCACCGGCATGAACGCCATTCCGCAGGACGAACGTCCCCCCATCCTGCCCGTCTTCTACTCCTTCCACCTCATGATCCTCATCGGCTGTGCGCTGGGCGCCCTGTTCCTGCTGGGCCTCTGGGCGTGGAAACGCGGCTGGCTCTTTGAAAAACGATGGCTGCTCTGGTGCTTCGTCTTCTCCGTATTGGGGCCGCAGATTGCCAACCAGGTAGGCTGGGCCGTGGCGGAAATGGGCCGCCAGCCCTGGATCGTGTACGGCATCCTGAGGACGGAGCACGCCGTCTCCCCCACCCTCACCGCGGCGGAGGCACTCTCCTCGCTGGGCATGTTCTTCGTCATCTATACCCTGCTCCTGGCCCTCTTCCTCTACCAAATCACCCATAAAATCCACAAGGGCCCCGACCAGGAAGCGAAGGAAGACGACGGCACGGGTGAAGGCAAGCTTCAGGTACCCTTTGTCAAAGACTAATCCCCATCCCCCCCACTTAAAACCATGTTGGACAACCTCACTCTCGCAGACCTGCAAATCATCTGGTTCATCCTCGTCGGCGTACTCTTCTCCGGCTACGCCGTTCTGGACGGCTTTGACCTGGGAACCGGCACCCTCCAGTTCTTTATCAAGGGAGATGAAAACAGAAGACTGATGCTCAATGCCGTAGGCCCTGTATGGGACGGTAATGAAGTCTGGCTCATCACGGGCGGGGGCGCCCTCTTCGCCGCCTTCCCGTACGTGTACGCCTCCGTCTTCTCCGGATTTTACCTGGCCTTCATGCTCCTGCTGCTCACCCTCATCTTCCGGGCCGTCTCCATCGAATTCCGGAGCAAGCAGCCCATGCAGTGGTGGCGCAAGGGCTGGGACATCACCTTCTCCGTCAGCAGCCTCCTGGCGGCCCTGCTCATCGGGGTGGCCATGGGCAACGTCACCAGGGGCATCCCGCTGGACGGGCAGGGCAACTTCACAGGAACTTTCCTGAGCCTGCTGAACCCCTACGCCGTCCTGCTGGGCCTCACGACGGTGGCCCTCTTCGCCATGCACGGCGGCATCTTCCTGATGATGAAAACGCAGGGCAACCTCCAGCAGCAAATCAAAAGGCTCCTCAAGCCCTGCATCATCATCTTCACCATCCTGATCATCATTCACGGCGCGGCCACGCTCCTGTATGTGCCGCACGTGGCGGCGGCATTGGAACACTCTCCCTGGATCTACGGCATCGCCGCACTGGCTGCTGTTTCCATTGCGGCCATCTGGATATTCATGAGCAAAAACCGGTCGGGCTGGGCCTTCATCGCCTCCTGCTCCACGATGGGGTGCATGATGGCCATGTTCGGGGCCTCCATGTTCCCCAACCTGCTCTACTCCATGCCCAATCCGGAGCACTCCCTTACCCTCGTCAACGGTTCCTCCACCCGGGAAAGCCTGATGGTGATGACTTACATCGCCCTCATCGGCGTTCCGATCGTCCTCGCCTACTCCGCGGCCATCTACTGGGTCTTCCGCGGCAAGGTGCAGCTCAACGAGCACAGCTATTAATGGTTGGAAATTCCGCCTTCAGAAAGCGGACGACAACCAGCGAATAAACCACTGTTCCCCATTCCGTCCATCCTTCCCGCATGAACGCCTCCATCTTCTCCAGACTCACGCCTGAGGAAATCACGGCGCTCCATGAAACATGGAAAAACGATCCGCTGTCCGTAGATCCCCTTTGGGCGGCCTACTTTGAGGGATACGAACTGGGCAGCGGCGGCGCTCCGCGGGAAGAGGAAAACGCTGCGGACGCCTCCCCGTACACGGTTCCGCCGGAAAGCGCGGAAGGCCGCGGGCGCGTCAACCAGCTCATCCGGGCATACCGGGTCATGGGGCACAAATGCGCCCGCTTCAACCCGCTGGACTCTCCGGAGGAAGCGACCGTTCCCGTACGTCCGGAAGAACTGGGCTTCCGCCCGGAAGACATGGACCAGCCCATCAACATCGGCACCTTCCAGAAAGGGCGCATCTTCACCCTCCGGGAAATCATCGCCCACCTCCGGAACACCTATTGCGGGGCCATCGGATTTGAATACCAGCACATTGACAACCTGGAAATCCGCTCCTGGATTGAGGAAAAAATAGACCGCCGGGCGGACGGCGTGGACTACGGCCCGGAAACCCGCCGGGACGCCTTCATCCACCTCTGCAAGGCGGAACTGTTCGAGGAATTCCTGGGCAAGCGCTTTATCGGGGAAAAACGCTTCTCCCTGGAAGGGGGGGAAGGCGCCATTGTCCTGCTGGACGCCCTGGTCAAACGCTGTCCTGCGGCAGCCATCTCCCACGTGGAAATGGGCATGGCCCACCGGGGCAGGCTCAACGTGCTGGCAAACATCCTCCACAAGCCGCTGAAAACCATCTTTTACGAATTCACGCCGGACTACCTTCCGGAATCCCCCATCGGCCGCAGCGACGTGAAATACCACCTGGGCTATGCCGCCACGCGCCACGTGGACGGCGTACCCCTGCACATCAACCTCTCCTCCAATCCCAGCCACCTGGAAGCCGTCTACCCCGTAGTGGAAGGCCGCGCCAGGGCCAGGCAGCACAGCCTGGATGACATGGAAAGAAAACATGTGCTCCCGCTCATTCTCCACGGGGACGCCGCCTTCGCCGGACAGGGGCTGGTGGCGGAAGTGCTCAACCTCTCCCAGCTGAAAGGCTACCGGACCGGCGGTTCCATCCACCTGATCATCAACAACCAGATCGGCTTCACCACCAGCCCGGATGAAGCCCGCTCCTCCCATTACGCCACGGACGTGGCCCAGATGCTGGAAGCGCCCATTCTGCACATCAACGGGGAAAGCCCGGAAAACCTGATCTGGGCCGCGGAATTCGCGCTCCAGTTCCGCCAGAAATTCGGCCGCGACATCATTCTGGACATGTACTGCTACCGCCGCCTGGGACACAATGAAACGGACCAGGCCGCCTTCACAGCCCCCATGCAGACCAAAAAAATAGAGGCGCGCCCCACGGCGGCGGCCCTGTACGGAACCCTGCTCCGGGAACGGGGGGAACTGACGGAACAGGAGGAACATGGCATCAGGGAACGCATCTGGAACGGCATGCAGCAGGCATACGACCAGATGAAGGAGCACCCGGCGGACTACATCCTCCCGGTCAGCGCGCCGGATGCGGATGAATCCCCCATTCCCCGCCTCAGCGTGCGCACGGGCATCAGCCCGGACCTCTTCCGGCGCATCGGAGACATCCTGACGGAACTGCCGGAAAACTTCACGCCCCACCCTACCCTGGAAAAACGCTTCCTCTCCCGCCGCCGTGAAGCCTTCCGGGAAGACGGCCCGCTGGACTGGGCAATGGCGGAATCCCTGGCATGGGGATCCCTGCTCACGGAAAACCACACCGTTCGCCTCTCCGGACAGGACTGCCAGCGCGGCACCTTCTCCCAGCGGCATGCCGTCCTGCATGACTTCAACAACGGCTCCGTGTACACGCCGCTGGAAAAACTGAACCACGGCACCACCGCCTTCCGCATCTACAACTCTTCCCTGTCGGAAGCCTCCGTGCTGGGCTTCGAATACGGTTATGCCCTGGAAAGCCAGGACGCCCTGGTCATGTGGGAAGCCCAGTTCGGCGACTTTGCCAACGGAGCCCAGGTCATCGTGGACCAGTTCATTGCGGCCGCGGAAGCCAAATGGCACCAGAAATGCCGCATCGTGCTGCTCCTGCCCCACGGTTACGAAGGGGCTGGGTCCGAGCACTCCAGCGCCCGCATGGAACGCTATCTCCAGCTCTGCGCGGACGACAACATGCAGGTCATCAACCCGACCACACCTGCCCAATACTTTCACGCCCTGCGCCGCCAGATACACCAGAACGTACACAAGCCCCTCATCGTCTTCACGCCAAAAAGCCTGCTCTCCCGGCCGGAAGCCGCCTCCGCCCGCCGTGAATTCCTGGCTCCGTCCCGGTTCCACGAAGTACTGGCTGATCCGGAAAGCCCGGCTCCGGACAAAATCACGCGCGCCGTCTTCTGCACGGGAAAAATCTACTACGACCTGGACGCCTACCGAAAGGAACACGGCATCGCGGACACCGTCATCATCCGCGTGGAGCAAATCTACCCGCTGGCGCAGGAACAGCTTACCTACCTGCTCGCCCCCTACCAGAAAGTGCGCGACTTCGTGTGGTGCCAGGAGGAACCCTCCAACATGGGGGCGTGGGGCCATCTGCGCAACCGGCTGGGCCGCCTCTTCGCCACCTCGTTCCGCTATGCGGGACGCCCCCCCATGGCCTGCCCGGCGGAAGGGGCCAAGGCCCTGCACGCCGCCGCGCAAAAACGACTCATCGCCACGGCCTTCGGCCCGCGCGCCCAATCCTGACCATCACCATCCCATGAGCGACATCCTGATCCCCAGTTTCGGAGAATCCATCACCGCCGCCACCGTAGCCGCATGGCACAAGGGCTCCGGAGACGCAGTAGCCAGAGGAGACACCCTGGTCACGCTGGAAACGGACAAAGTCTCCACGGATCTGGAAGCGGATGAGGACGGCATGCTGGAAATCCTCGTACCGGAAGGAGCTGAAGCCCCCATCGGAGCCGTTCTGGGCCGCATTGCCCCGTCCGCCGGAACTTCCGTTCCGGAAAAGGAAGAGGCCACCGTGCTTCCGGAACCGGAAAACACCCCGCAGCCGGACGTAAAAAAGGCGGCATCTCCTCCGGAGGAACTCCCGGAACAGGCGCACGAACCGTCGGAAACGCTACGGGAAAAGCAATCCGCCGGGCCGGAACAGGCCGCACCCCGCTTCATCAGGAAACCCATGAGCCCCCTGCGCCGCACCATCGCGGCCCGGCTGGCACAAGTCCAGCACCAGGCGGCCATCCTCACCACCTTCAATGAATGCGACATGAGCGCCGTCATGGAACTGCGCAGGCAATTCAACGCCTCCTTCCGGGAAAGGTACGGCACCAAGCTCGGCCTCATGGGTTTCTTCATCAAGGCCGCCGTCAAGGCGCTCAAGGAAGTGCCGCAGGTCAACGCCAAAATAGACGGCACGGACATCGTGGAAAACCTGTACTACGACATCTCCGTCGCCATCGGCACGGACAAGGGCCTCATGGTGCCCGTCTTGAGGGACTGCGACCGGAAAACGCTCCCGGAACTGGAACTGGAACTCGCCGCGCTGGCGGAAAAAGCACGAAAGGGCGCCCTTTCCATGCAGGACCTGCAGGGAGGGTGCTTCACCATATCCAACGGGGGCACGTACGGTTCCCTGCTCTCCACCCCCATCCTGAACCCGCCCCAGAGCGGCATTCTGGGCATGCACGCCATCCAGGAACGCCCCGTCGTCCGAGACGGCCAAATCACCATTCGACCCATGATGTACCTGGCCCTCTCCTACGACCACCGCCTGGTGGACGGAAAACAGGCCGTGCAATTCCTCATCGCCGTGAAAAACGCCGTGGAAAACCCGGTATTCGAGCTGTAGGAAAACCTCCCGCCCCACCCCGGATCCAAAATCCCGGTACGAACGGAAACAGGCAAAACGGCCTCTTCCCCCGCACCCTCCTTCATGCGCGGCTTCGCTTCTCCAGCCGTTTCCCATGTCTATTCCCGGTCAGGGTTTCCGGGCGGAATCACAGGCGTCCGCCATCCTTCATGCCTGAAGCATCCATGTGAAAGCAAATGAAAAAAAGCGGCCACCGGAATTCCGGCTTTTGAACCCTTGACTTGATGCTGACATAAGGACTAACATCCGGTACCATGGCAGACTATCACGTACGGAGAAGCATTGGAGAACACATCCTGCGCAGCTTCGTCCTGGTGGCGGCCCTCTTCATCATGTCCCTGGGCATCGCCCTGTCCGCCAAGGCCAGCCTGGGGGTTTCCCCCATCTCCTGCACGCCCTATGTCCTCAGCCTGGCCCTCCCGCTGAGCATGGGGACCATCACCATCCTCATGCACCTGAGCTTTGTCGCCGTGCAAGCAGCCCTGCTCAAAAGGCAGTTCCGGCCCGTCCACCTGCTCCAGATCCCCGTGGTCTTCGTCTTCGGCATGCTGACGGACTTCTCCATGTGGCTGGTATCTCCGCTGGAACCGGCGGGGTACGCCTGGTCCGCAGTAATCTGCCTGCTGAGCTGCGTCATTCTGGGCTTCGGAGTCTTCATGCAGGTCAAGGCGGACGCCGTCCTGCTGGCGGCGGAAGGCATGAACCTGGCGTTCGTCAAACTCTTCAAATGGGAATTCGGAGCCGTGAAAACCGGCATGGACTGCACGCTCGTCTGCATCGGCCTCGCCTGTTCGTTTTTCCTGCTGCACGGCCTCTCCGGCATCCGGGAAGGAACCGTCGTGGCCGCCATTCTGGTGGGCATGATCGTCCGGTTCTTCAACAAACACGTATTCTGGCTGGACAGGCTGCTGGAACGCGCCGCACGGCCCGGCGCCATGCGGGAACCCCTGCCTTCCGCGGAAACGGCGGCCTACGCTCCGGATGCGCCTCTGGTCATCTCTATTGACCGGGAATACGGCTCCGGCGGCCACGCCATCGGCGCCATGATCGCGGAACGGCTCGGCATCCAATTCTACGACTCGGAACTGGTGTACCTCACTGCGGCGCAAAGCGGCCTCACGCCGGACTACATCCGCAGGCATGAACAACAGCTCGCCAGCCGCTTCCTTTACGAGCTCTACGCCCAGAACTACGCCTACACGGCGGAAGAACAGCCGCCGGAAGACGCAACCTTCCTGGCCCAGAGCAAAGTCATCCGGGACATCGCCGCCAAACACGCCTGCGTCATCGTGGGCCGCTGCGCCAACTTCATCCTGAAAGGCCGTCCCAACCTGTTCAGCGTCTTCCTCCATGCCGACCCCGCTACGCGCATGCAGCGCGTCGTGGAAAACTACGGCGTCTCTCCCCGCAGCGTAGCCCGGACAATGGACACGATGGACTCTCGCCGCCGCAACCACTGCCTGCACTACACCGGCCAGGAACTCGGCAACGCGCGCCTTTACGACTTGTGCATCAACACATCGGACTACGGCCTGGAACGCACCGCGGAACTCATCCTGGAAGCCGTCAAAACCCGGACGCAGGAAACTTCCGCCCCGGAACCCGTGCCCGCGGCGGAACAAACGCCCTCCCCCGCGAACGCGGAAAACCTTCAGGGAGAAATCGCCCTGGCCTGAAACATCCGGAATATTCCCCCTATTCCCCTTCAACGCCCGGATGCCCCTTGCTGTCCAAAAAATCATGAGGCTCTGGTCCCTTCACCCGTCATATCTGGATTCCGCCGGACTGGTCGCCCTGTGGCGGGAAGGTCTGCTGGCCCGGAAAGTGCTCTCCGGCCAGACCAAAGGCTACATCCATCATCCCCAGCTCCACCGTTTCCGGGAAACTCCCCATCCTCTTCAAACGCTGGACGCCTACCTGAAAGCCGTTTATGACGAATCCCTCCGCAGGGGCTACCATTTCGACCCTCAGAAAATCACACCCATGGAACCGCTCCCCCTTCTTCTCCTGCCGGACAAGCAACTGGAATACGAATTCCGCCATCTCCTGAACAAGCTACGGAAAAGGGATCTCCTCCGTTACGCCTCCCTGCTCACAGCTCCATTCATCCTCCCCCACCCCCTCTTTCGGGTGGAACCGGGGGAAATGTGCCCCTGGGAAAAACCCCGGGAGGAACAATGACCGGAGGTGAACATACATTTTCCCCATTTCCCCGCAGCGTGTCCGGCCATGCCCGGCAACCGTATTTCCCGAATAACATATTCCGGATTTTTCCTGCCGTTTAAAGTTAACAGGAAGCCAATCGGCTTCCTTGCCGGGCAGCCTCTTCTCTTCCCCGGCCCGCCCGGTTAAATTTTCTATTCACACAGATAAGCCGTACTACTGGCCTTTACATCTATTTTATTGAAAACAAAACGCTTTTTTCTTCGTAGAAACCAGGCATCCCGGGCAGGCGGCAGGCTTCCATCCCCCGGCAGGAAAATGTTGGATTGATTCAAACAACTTCTTCTCATTCAAAGTACAATATTGTCTCTAAATAATAAGTCCCGTATCCACTTAACATCAATAATTAGGTTGACACCTGCTTTCTATTTTTATAGTCTTTTATTACAAAAGACCAGATCTACCTCTAGTCTTTTATTACCAGCTATATATAAAAATAATTAAACGCAATACACCAACATTTTCTGTCATGAAATTGCACTTACCTATGACGCTTTTGGCAGCTCTCCTCGCATGTCTTTCCACCCCCCATGCCGCCACCGCCGCCGAACTGACCTGGACAGGGGCGGAAGGCAATAACGTGTGGACTCTGAACGGCACCCCGGACAGTTCCCCCTGGAACGGGAACGCCGTTTACACGGATGAGGATACCGTCATATTCGGAACCCTGGAGGGACAGACACTTGTTGAAGCCCTCATTTCCAGCACGGTAACGCCTGCGGGACTTACTTTTAACTCCGACACCACCAGCTACACGCTGAAAGGGACCGGAGCCATGGCAGGAGGCGGAACCCTCAGCAAATCCGGGACTTCCACCCTGCGCCTTGAAACATCCAACACCAACTTCTCCGGCACCATCAATCTGGATGGAGGCGTTCTGGAGCTGGGCGCCGATGGCGTGCTGGGAACGGGAAAAATCGTCTGGGGAGGAGGTACGGTCAAATACGGAGAAGGCGTCACCACAGACATATCCAACAACATGAACGCTGTAACGGCTGGCAAGGATACCATTCGGATTGACACCAATGGAAACAACGTGGTGTGGTCCGCATATACGCGCAGTAAATTTGCCTACGTCAAAACCGGTGACGGAGCCCTGACGCTCAAACCAACTTCAGCGAACACTTTTGAGAAGGATTTAACCATTGAGCAGGGAACCTTGGCATTTGACAGCACCAACGGCGCAATTACATTCACCGCGAACATCAAAGGCAACGGCGGCCAGCTTGAAAAAATGGGCGCGAATGCGCTGATCATCAATACCAGCTCTGCCCTGGCGGACTACCAGGGTGTCGTGAAGGTTTCTTCAGGAACCCTCCAACTGGGGAGCGCCAATGGAAGCAAGCTGGAATTCACCGGGGCCGATATCGTGGTGGGAGACGCCACCCTGAAGCTGAACGGCAACGGCAACAATCTCCATTCCGTCTCCAACAACATTGATCTGCTCAACGGTGCGGAAATCTATATCGGGAACTCCTCCGGTCCGACCGAGGGTTCCTACCAGTACACGCTCTCCGGCAATATCCGGATCGGACAATCCGCCACGGACGTCGTAGATATCACTACCCAATATGCAAAAACAATCGGACTGACAGGGACACTGAGCGGTGAAGGCACACTTCAATATCTTTCCGTAAACAATGGGACCGATGACCTGGCAAATAGGAAATTATTTATCACCGGAGAAAACACGGACTTTACCGGTACGGTGAACGTAGGCTCTCCTGATGGGACCGGAGACGCTCCCGTAAAGAAAAGAGCCCTGGTCCTGGCCCATCAGAACGCGTTGGTCAACGCCACAGTCAACCTGTTCAATGAAGACGGCTACCTGCAGATCAACAATGCGGATAAAACCGGCAACATAGCCGGATTGAACGGAAAAGGCATTATTGCGGGGGAAAGTTCCGGAGTAGCGGCCGATTCTCCCGATACGCTGAACCTCGTCCAGAAAGATGGTCTGAACACCTTCACCGGGACGATTGCCGATACGGTCAGCCTGGTCAGGTCCGGCGCCGGAACCTTCATCTTCGCGGGAACGAACAACGGCCGGATCACCTCTTCGGAAGGAACGCTGCAGCTCGGCAACGCCGCCGGGGATTATACCGCGGGCAATGTCAACATTGCGGGCGGTTCCCTGAACATTGGCGGCTCCGGCACCCTTTCCCATGTAAGTGTCTCTTCACCGGCCTTCGGTACGGGAGTGAACATCTTCATGGACATCATGGGGGCGGAAAACGACCAGCTCACCTATACGGGAGCTGGAGCAGTGGAAGTAGGCGGCCTTTCCTTCAACATTGACCTTGCCTCCTCCACGGAAGACGCCTACACGCTGTTCACCGCCACTACGGGAACTTTCACCAGCAATGGTGAGCTCCATTTCCTCGGCCTGAACCGCGGGGCCGCCGCCACCATTTCACTGTCGGACGACGGAAAATCCGTTGTCCTGAATGTGACGGAGAAGGGTGAACACGGAAATCTGGTCTGGAATGGCGGCGGAGAGGGTATCTGGATAACGGAAGGAACCGCTGAAAATTCCCCCTGGGATATCACCGGCAACGGCGACAACAAATTCTACACGGGAGACCATGTCACATTTGACGGAACTGCGGCTGCGGACAAACGCTCCGTCGCCATTTCCGGAAACGTCAGCCCCGGCTCCATCACGGTCACTGCGGACGGCTACGTATTCGGCGGCAGCGGTTCCATCACGGGCGGCGGCAAGCTGACGATGGACGCGGAGGACGGTACCCTGACGATCAACACGGCGAACGCCTACACCGGAGGAACGGAACTGCTCAAAGGCAACATAGCCGTCAACCATGCACAGGCTTTCGGCTCGGGAAGCGTTGCCATGGCCACAGGAACAGGCCTCACGCTGGGCAACGGCATTACCCTTGCCAACAGCATTTCCATGACGGGAGACGGCATCTTTACCATTTCCGGAGACAAAACGGCCACATTGAACGGCCTTCTGTCCGATACGGCGGAAAACTCCGCAGGAAAACTTGTCAAGTCCGGCGATGGAACGCTCGTCCTTGGAAATGCTTCCAATACCTACACGGGGGGAACGCAAATCACGGGCGGCACCCTGTCATTTGACTACGCAACCAGAACCGCACTGGGAACCGGAGGCATAGAGGTGGGCCAGGACAGCACCCTGCTCTATGCCGTCAATGCCAGCGGCGGGAAAACCACTTCCCTTTTCTCCAACAACGTCACAGGTACGGGAACAATTATCCTCGACAATACGGGGCAGGATGAGACCAAAATCAACAATGCCGTTTTTGCAGGATTCGAAGGAGAACTCGTCTTGCGTGGAAACCTGAGATTCCATGGTGAAACCGGAGACAGCCTGGCATCCATCCAGGCAATTACGGTGGAATCCGGCACGCACCTTTACATGGATAACGAAAGCTCGGCTGGCACCCCGTGGAACCAGAATTTCACGATCGCCGGAACGGGTACGGGCACGGGAAATGACAAGGCGGGAGCTCTGCGCATGGACAACACCACCATTTCCGGAAATCTCACCCTGAGCGCCGACGCCAGCATCATTGTCTATATTGCCGGAACTTCCACCATCTCCGGCAACCTGATCGGCGGGGACCACGTACTCACATTCAACCCCAATAACAATGCCGACCGGAAACTGGTCCTTTCCGGAGCCAGCGTAGCCGCGGGCGGAATCGGAAGCACACGGGCCGGCACGCTCATTCTGGGCGGCGGTACAGGAGAAGACAGCCAAAATACCGTAGCGGAACTTGGCGCCGGAGGGCTGAACTTGAACGCCAATACGGTTCTGGAGCTCAACAATGTCACCATCCGGGCCACAGAACAATGGGCGCAGAGCGTGGGTTCAAATACCGTTACTCTGGCGGACGGTACCACGAACACCATTGACACCAACAAAACGGACATCACCTTCACAGGAAATGTGGGAGGCGAAGGCTCCCTGGTCAAGGATGGAGACGGTACGCTTCCCATCGGTGCAGGCAGCAATTACACCGGAGAAACAACCGTCAGCGGGGGCACCCTGAACATGAACGGAGCGGCTCTGGCCGGAAACATCTCCCTGGGCTACGGCTCCCTGGCAAACGCGCAGAACGCCACGGGGAACATCTCTATCCGGCAGGACACGCCCGACAGGGAACCCTCTTCCGTTTCCCTGGGCGGCATGTCCGGCAGTAAGCTCAACTCCTACCAAGGATCAGCCAGCCGCACGGAAGACAAGGCCGCCAGCGTCACAAACATTGGCAGTGGGAACATTTCCCTGTCCAATTCCACTCTGGGCATCTCCTCGGACATGGTGGGAGACGGCAGCGGCGCGGTATTTTCCTTCTCCACTGCCGCAGACGGCAGCGTTACCCTATCCGGAAATCTGCTGCTCCAATTAACGGACAGTGCTGCGGAGTATCTTTTGAAAGATCCGAATAATTCTCCCCTCATCAACATCACCAACGGTACATTGACCCTGGGAGGCGGAACCACGATAAGCTTTGATACTCCCTATAATATCTACGGCTCCTTCTTCGATTCCAGCGTCACCTCCAACGGAGGCTCCCTGGTATTGCAACCCAAGGAGGGAGGTTCCGACTGGCTGATTCAGAAAGAAAATGATCCTCCCCTGACTTTTAACGATACGAACAAGACAATAATGGAGTCCATGGGGGGCATCCACAACAATGGAATTATCAATATCGATATAACCGGAACGGAGGAAATGCAGCTCAAAAATCTGGAAGGAGCCTCGTCCTCCGCCCAGATCAATACGGGCGGCAATGAGGGGCTGACCCTTATCTTGGTCAACGCCGGAGATATCACCCATTCCACCTACCAAGGCTCCATTGAAGGAGACGCGGCCATCCGCAAAGAAGGGGCCGAATATGCCATGAGCATCGGCGGCAATGTGCGGACAAGCAGCCTGGATGTAGTGGAAAGCACGCTATCCATCGGCGGAAAGCTGACAACAGCGCAGGCCACGGTTATGGAAGACGGCGAGCTGGTTCTGAACGGAACGGGCAGCAGCATTGATGCACTGAATATAACAAGTGGCAGACTCACTCTTGGTAAAAACGCCACCGCTTTCGTGGACAGCCTGATGGCATACTCTTCCTCGCCCCAGAAAGGAATGATAAACCTGGGCAGCGGCTCGGAACTGACCATCCTTTCCACCACCGCCCTGAGTATGGCCGTTACGGGAAGCGGAACCTTCACCGTGAGCGGCGCCGGAAACACCTTCTCCCTGACGCAGGACGGCTCCATCAGCAATGACACCACGCTGGCTCTCCGGGACGGCGCGTCCACTACGGTGGACGGCGTGCTCAGTCTGGGCGCCCTGGCAGGGGACGGCACCGTTGATCTCGACGGGGGAATGCTTGAGCTGCACAACGCTTCCGCCGTCTTCTCCGGTATCTTCCGGAATACAGGTACCATTCAGATGAACGGAACGGGTTCCCAGACACTGGTCGGTCCCGGCTCTGCGGACGTCAACCTCGGCATCACTCAGGGAACGCTGGTTCTCCGGGGCAACGGCGTGACTTACGGCCATGTAGTCGTCGGAAACGTCGGTACGCTCAGCCTGGTTTCCGACAACGGGGTGCCCCATTTGCATACCACCAAAGACTTCTTCATGGGTGACGGCTCCACGCTGGACATTCACATGAATGTTACTTCCTCCTCCGAGCTGGGAGCAGCCGTATCCTCCGCGGGCACCGTCCATGTGGGAGACGCTTCCATCAATCTTTACAACGACGCGTCTTCCTCCTTCAATGCGGAAAACCGTACACTGGACTTCGTCCTGATGGAAGGGAACGGCGGAACGACCGCCACGCTGGGAAGCGGCCACAAGCTCACGGCCGGCTTCCTGTCCCTGCTCTACAATCTGCGTCTGGAAGCCCAGGGCAGCAACATCGTCCTCCTGGGCGACGAACGTACGGACAGTCCCTATCTTGCCGCTTCCACCACGCACAACTCCCTCGCGGGAGGCGCCCTGCTGAACGAAAGCAAATGGATCATTGCGGGAGACCAGACCTCCAACCTCTACCTGATTTCCGACTCCATTGCGAGAGACATGGAAAACGGGAATATGGCCTCAGCCACCCGCAAACTGGCCGCCGTGGCCGGCTCCACAGTCAACGCGCTGGGCACTGCCCAGCGCGACGCCCTGCGCGAACAAATGGGATGGATACGCAACCGCACCAACCAAATGGGCGTCAACCCCGCCTACATCAACGAAGACCTTCCCTACTTCCACATGTGGATGGAAGGCACGGGCTCCTACGCCCAGCTGGACACTAAAGGTGATGAAAGCGGCTACAAGCTCACCACCTGGGGAGGCACCTTCGGGGTGGACGTGGACCTCAGCGACTCCTTCACGATGGGGGCGGCCTTCACGGCCAACTACGGCGACCTGACGGCCAGCGCGGCGGACACGGCCGATGGCCACCTGGACAGCTACTACGCCAACCTCTTCGGGCGCTACCAGAGCAAGAGATGGGCCCACACGCTCATCCTGACGGGCGGGTGGAACGACGCCAAACTCAACCGGACGGTGGACTACGGAGCGGGCAGCTACAGAACGGAAGGCAGCACCAACGGCTGGGGCCTTGGAGCGATGTATGAACTCACCTACGACATCTACCTCAACGAAGACAGGAGCAGCATCCTGCAGCCCCTGTTCAACGCCTCGGTGGTGACCACGCGCATGGACGGCTACCGTGAAACGGGAGCGGGCAACGCGGGTCTGAGCGTGGACAAGCAGGAATGGACGACGGGCACGCTTGCCCTGGGCGGCCGGTGGATGGGTCTTGTAGGCAGCAACCTCTTCGGAAGGGAAGCGCTGGCGGAACTGCGTGTCAACGCGGCCCAGGACCTGGGAGACGACCGTGGAGAAACGGCAGTGGGCTTCCTGGCCAACCCCGGCTACACGCAGCAAGTGCGTGGAGCGAAAGTAGGGAGGACGGCGTTGCAGATAGGAGCGGGTCTGAGCGTGCCGGTAGGGACGCAGGGGACGATCTTTGTGAACGGCAACGCGGACATCCGAGACGGAGCCAGCTCCCTGAACGGAAGCATAGGCTACCGCTACGACTTCTAAAGAAGGTTAAGGTGCCGGAGGAGCGGCGGAAACGCCGCTTCTGCTGCAAAACCACAGGGCCGCCCGGGATGAACCGGGGCGGCCTTGTTGTTGGGCGGGAATGGACACAATGGACTTAATGGACGGGTAGCGTTTCCCCTTTTCCATTGTGTCCATTAAGTCCCTTAGGTCCATTCCGTCCATCTCCCTATTCCTCCCATAAAGCCTTTCTCACCTGCACTTTACAGCCGCCTCCTTTTCCACCCTCTTAAAAACAAACTCCCATCCCCCTTCGCCCTTCTGCGCAACAAAAAAGTCTGCCGCCAGGACAGACTCACAGTAAAAAATGGAGCGGATGATGGGATTCGAACCCACGACATCAACCTTGGCAAGGTTGCGCTCTACCCCTGAGCTACATCCGCTTTGGATGGATAGTGACGCAGACCGCGTCGCTGAACGGTTTATACGCCAATACCGGCAAAAAGCAACCTTTATTTTCCTGTTTTCCAACTGCGCCTCTCTCCGTTCCGAATGTTCTGTCATGAGAAAGTGTGCCTTATCAATGAATTTCTCTCGTCAGACGATGCGGCAAATTCTATGTTAGAGAAAATATGAAAGAGTTGTTCATCACCTTCATCACGCTGGCGGGACTGGCCATTGGAATTACCTGTTACGACTCCATCATGGGGACCGGACAGGCGGATGGCCGGAAGCAGGAAATTCCCGCTTCTGAACAATAATCCGGTATCATGAAAAAGACCTTGCGAAGATTCTGCCTTTCCACCGTGTTATGCGGAACGGCCCTGCTGGCTGCCATGCAGCAGGGTGCGGCCCAGTCTGAATCTGCATCATCCAGAATCCTGCGTACCACGCCCCAATCCGTGGAAGATTTGCAGAGAATTGAGCACCAGCTTCAGGCCGTGCTCCCCAAAGTGCTCCCTGCGCTGGTGTGCATTCAGGTAAACAACAGCAGCGGAACCGGCATTCTGGTTTCCGAAAAGGGACTGATTTTCTCCGCCGCCCACGTAGTCGGCAAAAAAGATACCGTCCTCAAAATCATCTTGCCGGACGGTACCCGCATACCGGGAAAAACCACGGCGGAGAACAGTGATTCGGATGCGGGCATTGCAAAAATCTCCACCAGGCTGAACAAAAACCTTCCTATTGTGGAGAAGGCTGAAAACCAGCCGCAGGTGGGCGACTGGGTCTTTTCCCTGGGCCACGGCGGCGGACTGGACCGGGAACGCGGCCCCATGGTGCGCCTGGGACGGATCGTTTCCCTGAAAAACGACGTCATCCAGACGGACTGCAAACTCATCCGAGGCGATTCCGGAGGCCCCCTTTTCAACCTGAACGGGGAATTGATCGGTATTCACAGCCGGGTCGGTTCCGGGCTGGAAGACAACCTGCACGTTCCCATGAAAGAATTTGACGCCCTGACGGCTCCTCCGGAGGAAGTCAAGGAAGCGTCTCCCGACCGGAACGGTTAATTCTATTCATTTCCCTGCCATGAAATTTCTCTCTTATGCATGTTTGTTTCCTCTGGCGGCGCTATGGACACCCTGCGCCTCGGCTGAAGGAGGTAATGGCAGCCTGGACTTTGAACAGCGCATCAACGGCAAAGTCGTTCTGAAAACCATTGAGCCCGTCCGGGCACGGTTGCAGGATTTGAGCGCCGTCTTTTTTGCCAGGCACGACGTAGTGGCCTACGGCGTGATCCTGACTCCGGACGGCTACATCGCGACGAAGGCGTCCGAATTCGAATCCCACAAAGGACTGCTCATCCGCATAGGTTCCTCCAAGTATGAAAGCTTCCAGGTAGTCGGCACGGACCCGGCCACGGACATTGCTCTGGTCAAGGTGGATGCGGCCGGCCTTCCCGCGCCAGGCCCCGTGAGCAGCGATGTCCCCCTTGGAACGCTCGTAGTCAGCAACGGATCCACCACCAGAATTTCCCGACGCCCCCAATTGGGCACCATCAGCGCCGCCCGGCGCCCCATCCCGAACAAGGATACGGTTTATCTGGGCGTGGTATTTGGAGAATCCTGCTCTTTTCAGGAAGTGGTCAAGGACGGGCCGGCCTTCCAGGCGGGCGCCCTGGCCGGAGACAGGATTGTAGCCCTGGACGGAACCCCCGTCTCCACGCTGGAAGACATTTCCCCCATTTTATCGAAAAAAGCCATCGGAGAAAAACTCAAGCTGCGCGTCAGGCGCGAGGACAGGGAAATTTCCTACACCGTCACGCTGGGTTCCCGTCGCAAGGCGCTGGGGGACCAGGTTCCGGAAACGTCCAACGACGAAATCAGCGGCGGGTTCAACAAACGGCGCGACGATTTTCCGATGGTTCTCCAGCACGACACTCCCTCCCGGTTTACGCTGATGGGAGGACCGCTCCTCAACCTCAAGGGGGAATTGATCGGCATGAATATCGCCAGAGTGAACCGGGCGGAAAATTACGCCCTGCCGATCGATGTGGTGCAGGAGAGCGTGCAACGCATTCTGAAAAACGCCCGGGAACCTAGGCCGGAGAAATAAAGGAATGATTTTCCCCTGTTGATTTCCTCTTTTCCCTTTCTTTCCTACAGGCAGGAAAGAAGGAAGTCATCCTGCCCCGGCGGCGCAATCCAGCATTTGCGGCATGTCCGCCCAGCGGGCCGCTCCCGGAATGCACACGGATCAGCGGCGTCCGCGGACGTTCCCCCTTCCCCTCCGGAATCCACAGCCCGGGTATTTTCCGTTACATCCCCGGCACCACGGATGCGTCCGGAACAGCCTTGGGCTGCACCGTAGGATCATAATGCTCGGCGCCCGTCACACGGACACTGCCGTCCGGCAGGAACACCATGCTGGGCATACCCACAACTTTCTTGAAATACTGGAGTTTTTCCATCATCCCCCGGTAATTGATGCGTGCATAGGCGCAGAGTGTGGGGGTGGTGGGGAAAAAGACGTGCACATTGGCCTTCCCGTCTATCAGGCACTGCGGACGGGTGGTGCCCAGCCAGCTCCCCACGCATACGGCATTATACGCCACACCCGTCTCCGGATCCCTGGTCTGGATGTACAGCTTCTGGATGCCCCGCTCCGGAATGGTGCATACGGAGAATTTGCACTTTTTGACACTTCCCGGAATGCTGACCGTCTGGGACCACATGGGCGTGCCCGTACGGATGGAAAACAGAGCCTTTTGGGAGGCGAACATGTCCTTTTCATTGGGCATCTTCACCACGGCCTGCACATGGTAATTCCCCTCCCTGGACAAATTGTAGAAGTGCCGGAGGTCAATCTTGCGGGAGACGCTCATGCCGGCAGGCACGTTGAGCGGAGGAAAGACGGCAAAGCGGGACTGCGGAAGCATGGCTCCCCCGGTGGTGTGCTCCACGTGAATGTCCAGCCAGGAGGAATACTCGCGGCTTTTCAGTTCAACGGGCGTGCCGGAATTGTTGGTCACCGTCAGCCTCATGTAATTGGCCTCCCCGGTGAGGAAGGTCTTCTTTTCCGGAACGATTTTGACCGCTATCTGGGCCAGGGCGCCGGAAGCCCCCAGCAGGGCCAGCATCATGAATGTGAGAACATGTTTCATCGTGATTGAAGTGTATAAGTGTTTGTCTGTTGAAAATGTATCACCGTACGGGCCGCACGATTCTGAATCCCAGGTTGTCCCGGCATTCGTCGCGCGAACGCAGGTATTCCACCTTGTCCGTAATGCCCGGGTACCTCCAGTCTCCGCCGCAGGCGACTGGGCCCGGGGGTTCCTTCACGCGCGCGGGGTCCTTTTCCACGGAAGAGGTCCATTCCATCACGCCGGAGGCCATGCCGCATATGCCGGTCTTCAGATCATAATCATTGCTGTACCTGTCAATGACCAGGGTTTTATCCCCCTTTTCGCCCGTTTCCATCAGGGCCCCCAGAGCCATCCATTCCTGGCGGGAAGGCAGGCGGTAGCGCGGTTCCCCGGGCTCCACGGGTTTCCAGGCCGCATAGGCCCAGGCATCCCAGAAAGTGACGTTGACGACGGGGGAACGGGGAGTGATCCTTCTTCCCTTCCATTTGCCGCCCGGAGTGCTGGCGGCCTTCCACATGGCTTCCCAGTCACTGGGGACATGGGTGGCATTCTGCTTGTCCGGCTGATCCGGATGGGAATACTTTTCCTTCAGCTCCGGGGTCAGCCGGGACCACTGGTCCAGGAACAACCGGTAGGATTCCATCGTGATCTCATGGGCTCCCACGATGAGGTCCCCCGTACCGGGAATAGTGACGGGAACTTCCGTATGGTCGCTGGCGGAAAAATCCGGATAATGTTTCGGAGCCGGAGGCGGTCCTGACGGGGCCGTTTCTGCGGCCGGACCAGAGAAAAGAAGGAGGGCCGTGCCCGCACCGGCGGCCAGAACTCCCATTCCGGCCCAGATCATCCACATACGGAATTTTCTGGCCGGTTCCGCCGGGACGGTATAGCGGTGGGTGGTTGCGCGGGGAGAAAGCCCCAATTGCTCCCGGACAGCGGCTATCAGCTCCATGACCTGTTCCCACTGTATCCGGTTGCCGTTCTGCCCGTCGCGCATCCAGCCCAGCAGGGTGGCCATGCGCGTGGCGCCGGGAACGTCCGGCGTCACCAAGGGGAGAAGATACTCTCCCAGCTTTTTCATCTGTTCGCAGGACTGCTCCTCATGAAAATTCCCGGGCATGGCCGTGTTCATCACCCGCACGCAGGACTTGTCATCCACAAAGATATGGCGCGGCTCCATCAGGTTGAACGCCGTCTGCAAACGCTCGTACTTGCCGCAAATGGTCCCTGCCGTTTCAATCACTTTCAGCATATCCTTGACGGACAGGGTTTCCCGGCGGTCCAGCATGGCCTGGAGGGAAAAGCCTCCCAGCTGCTCGCTGGTAACGAACCAGTAGCCCTGGACCTGGGAAGCCTCGTACACCGTCCCCAGCACCGGTACGTTGATGGCGGCGCGCGTACGGGCCTTCATGATGAAATCCTCCACCGTCACTCCTTCCGGATTGTCCGGCACCAGCAATTCCATGAATACGGAACGGTCCATGCCCTGCTGGATGGCCTGGTAAAGAATGCCCCCCCGCGTGCGGCCGACAAGGGCCACCAGCGTGTAGTCGCCGAAGTTGTGGGGAAGATCGAACATGGAGCAGTCGGGTATCAGGGAGGCAGGAGGGAGTCGTAGGAATCGGAGACCGGGGCGGCATCCACAGGGGGAAGCAGGCCACCGTCGTAAAGCTCGGGCATGCCGGAGGGGGCGCTCTGCTTCATTTGTTCCAGCAAGAATAACACAGGAGGGGAGGCCTGGCAATCCATCGGTTCGCCCTTGTAGTACAATTTGGCGGTATAACCGTAATACTTGAGGCTCCCGAAAGCGATCGTCTCCTCTTCCGTCAGGGGGGGCATGTAGTAGGTCATCTCCATGATTTCCTCCCCGTCCGCCCAGTCTACGGGTTCCGTCACCCACGCGTAGGGCAATTCCTGAGCACGCGTCTTTTCCACCTTTTTCCCGTTCACCTCGTCAAAAAACTGGATAATGATGCGCAGGTCTTCCGGCCTGACGTTCAATCCGTCCTTCATGAGGATGGGGACCGTCAGCTTCACGCGCTCCCCGCTCCTGCATTCCGGATCCCGGTATTCCAGAATAGTCCCGAAGGATATGTCGCCGCGCATGTCCGCGGCTCTGGAAAAGCCGGCCTGGAGATGCTTGGCCGCCCTGGAAAAATACTTTCCCGCCTTCTCACGCTGGGTGTACACTTTCAGGAAAAATTCCCGGGACTTGTCCGCATTCCGCAGCCATTCGTAGGTCAGGCCGTAATAATAAAGCACCACCGGGTTGTCGGGCTCCAGCCTCATGGCCTGTTCCAGCTTGAGCACCGCCACTTTCAGATCTCCCTCTATCTGGGCATATCTGGCGGCCTTGACGAGAGCCGCCACCTCCTCGGTCATGGCCGGCATCACGTCGTCCGGGTTCTCCGACGGCAGCGCAGGCTGGGAGGAAACCGCCTCAGCATTGCCCGCAGGAGAAGCGGAAACCGCAGAAGGAGTTTCCTCCGGGTCGGCCAGATCCGCTGCCCGGAGCATTTCCTCCACGGAACGCGGTCTTACCACAGAATTCGGAGGGTCGGAAATCGCGGCAGGACCTTCTTCGGCCGCGTCATCCCCGGTTCCGGCGGAGACCGGAGGAGGCGCAACGACAACCGGCTGCGGAACAGGAACCTGCACCACTTTTTCAACCACTACCGTCCTGCCGGACAGGCTGAAGGAAACGCCTACCATCAGCAGAAGCACAAAGGCCATTCCGCCCAATGTCCAGCAGGCCACGCCAAACGCCCGGTCACGCCCGTTTTTTGCCTGGGGGGAAATCTTACTCATACATCATGATCCGTATTGGCATCAGCGCTCTTCTTTGGCAAGGAAACTTCTGCCGCCTCCGGAGCTTCTTCATAATCAATCACCTCTCCCTGGTAGCGCGCCAGCAGGGCCTTCATGAAATCCTCCGCATTGTTGGGGGAATCCTCCTTGCGGAAGCCCCCGTAAGTCAGGCCGTCCAGCCTTACTCTCGCCTTACCGCACTCCGGCTTCAGCACCGCATGGGCCAGCCCCTTCATCTTCCACCTGCGCAGGTCCAGCCGGGCAATATCCTCCACCCGGAACTGCCTGCCGGCAGCGGTCACCCGGCCGTCTTCCAGGGCCATCTTCCTGCCGCGGGTTCTCACCAGCAGGAACAGGGCCGCCGCCGCCAGGGCCATGCAAATGCTGCCGGCCACCCATTGTTCAAAAATCTTGGAACCGTCGTACGGCTGCTCCACGGGCTTTAGCGGATACTGCCTTTCCGCGGAATAAGCCTGCCACGCGGCGCTCCATCCCTTGCCGGGCGCGGACATCAGGTCGTAATCCGCCAGCACGGCGGGCCAGGGGGTGCCTTTCCTGTCCACCCCGGCAGGAATTTCATAATCTTCAGGGAATTCCACCATGCGGGACTGGACGGTACGTTCCCATTCTCCGCTGCCGGCTCCGTTCAGGCGGCCTTCCCGGTCAAACAGGGCTCCGGCATCCACAAAAGTCTTGTGCATGAAGTACTCCAGATTCTTCCGCGGATAGCCGGAAACAGCATCATAATAGAAATACGCGCCGAACCCCAGGAACATCAGGGCCATGACCAGTGCCCGGCCGGTGAACCACATTGTCGGCTTACACTCTATCGTGTCAGACTGCATGTCTCTTACATACCAGCAATTCCATGTCCTTGACCATAAAAAAAGCATGCGGAGCGCACCTTTGGCGGAAAGCCGCCGGGAATGCCCCGCGGCAGGCCGTCCGCGCCCTGCCGCCACGGTCATCCGGGGGAAATGTTCCGGACGCCCCTAATGAGCCGCATCCCTGGGGAAAAATCTCTTTTTGCCGTCTTCTTGGCTTGATTTATTTTGTCAAAGTTAAATAATGGCACGCGCAAGGATTGCCCGTTCCCGCCAAGAGCCCGCAGGGCGGCAATTTTGGAAGACGGGCCGCCAGCACATTCTTTACCGCATATGAGACCTAGCAACGCCCAATACCGCCGCATGGACGCCGAACCCGGCTACACGCCCCATCCAGAGGACCAGGTGGATTCCGACATGGAACAGGCCCAGCTCAGGCTGGAACAATTGAGGCGGGAAAAAGAGGAAGTGGAAAACTCCCGGCGCCGCCTGGAGGAAATCCATATGCGCAAGGCCCGCTTCATGGACCAGCAGAATGAACTGGGCGACCGCATGGTGAACGCCGCGGATCTCATCAGCCGTGAAGTGGAAAGCCTGCGCCAGGAAAGCAACGAGCTGGAGCAGATCCACATGGCGCTGACCCGCAACCTGAAAATGCTCAGCACCGTGCGTCCCGACGAATGGCCCATTGAAAACACGGAAAACCTGATCAACCAGAGTCAGCAGGTCGTTGACCGCTGCGAGGAGGAATTTGCGGATGCCGTCCAGCAGTGCGCCCGCATGCATCACACCAAGGTGCTTACCGGCGTGCGCCGCTCCAGCAAGGTGCGCATCAGCGCCCGCGAATTCATGACCCAGTTCCTTCAGGGCCTTTCCTTCCATCTTCCCCTGCTCCTGATTGCCCTCATTATCCTCTTCTTCATCTGGATCTTCAGCCCCTCCGCATCATGATCAAAAGAAAAGCCAAGCGCCGTTCCTCCGAACTGGCAGAGCTGGACCGCGCCTCCCGTGAAATCGAGCTCCGCATTCAGGAACTGGAAGCCTCTCTCAAACGCCCCGCCCCGCAGACCCGCATGCGGCTGGACCGCAACACAATGCCTCCGCCCGACCGCATCCGGGAAGGCAACCAGAACCGCGCTCTGCGCGCCGTGGTGGCCCGCGACGGCCGCGCCACGAACATGCGCCGGGAACTGAGGGAAAACTTCATGCTCCTGGGGCTGCTCATCTGCGCCATCGCCGCCTCCTTCTGCTGGATCATCCGCCTGCTGGAACAGCAGTAAACCCGCCTCCCATGACTTCACCCGCACCACACGCTCTCCACCCATGAGTACGCCTCAAATCGACGTAGCCTACATTGCCCGGCTGGCGCAAATCGACCTGACGGAAGAGGAAACGGCCCTCTTTTCCCAGGATCTGGACAAAGTCCTCGCCTATATCACCAAGCTGGAATCCTATGACGTCGAGGGAGTCGCCCCGATGAACCATCCCCTGCCGGCCATGGACGTCATGCGGAAGGACGAGCCGCAGCCCGGACTTTCCCAGGAAGAGGCCCTTGCCAACGCCCCCCAGCAGTCCCAGGGCCAGTTCCGCACGCCCAAGGTGGTGGAATCCGCCTGATTCCTCCCTGTTTCACGCTTCAACCGTTTATTCTCTTCTTTCCATGTCAAGCATCCAAGGCACCCTGGCCGAATGGCGCGACCGCCTGCGCCGCAAGGAACTCACCCCTGCCGAACTCGTCAACCTGACGGCGGACGCCATTGAGGCGGACCGGACCACCAACGCCTATATCTCCTTTGACCGGGAGGCGGCCCTGCGGGCCGCGGCCGCGGCGGACGTAAGCAGTCCGCTGGCGGGCGTCCCCATTGCCGTCAAGGACAACATCAGCATTCTCGGCCAGCCGACGCGCTGCGCCTCCCGCCTGCTCTCCCCCTACACGGCCCCGTACGACGCCACCTCCGTCCGCCTTCTGAAAAAAGCCGGCGGCATTCCCCTGGGCCGCACGAACATGGATGAATTCGCCATGGGCGCCAGCGGGGAAAACTCCGCCTACGGCGTCACCCGCAACCCGAACGCTTCGGACCACATCCCCGGCGGCTCTTCCAGCGGCTCTGCTGCGGCGGTAGCGGCGCGAACGGCCATTGCCGCGCTGGGATCCGATACGGGCGGCTCCATCAGGCAGCCCGCCGGTCACTGCGGCATCGTAGGCCTCAAGCCCACCTACGGGCGCGTCTCCCGCTACGGTCTGGTGGCCTTTGCCTCCTCCCTGGACCAGATCGGCCCCATGGCTCAAACGGTGGAAGACGCCGCCATCCTGCTCCAGGCCATCTCCGGGCACGACCCCAAGGACTCCACCTCCGCAGACCAGCCCGTGCCGGACTTTGAAGCCGCGCTGGGAAAGGACATAAAGGGCTTGAAAGTGGGCATTCCCGCGGAATACTTCACTTCCGGCAACCATGCGGGCGTCTCGGAAGCCGTACGGAACACGGTCAGCCAGCTGGAAAGCCTGGGCGCGGAACTCGTGGAAATCCGCCTGCCCCATGCGGACGCCGTAGTAGCCGCGTACTACATCATCGCCTGTGCGGAAGCCTCCTCCAACCTCTCCCGCTTTGACGGCGTGCGCTACGGACAACGGGCGCAGGACGTCAATGGCCTCATGGAACTCTTCTCCAGAACGCGGGAGGAAGGATTCGGCCCGGAAGTCAAGCGCCGCATCATCCTGGGCACCTACGTACTCAGCTCCGGCTACTATGACGCCTACTACTCCCGTGCGCAGAAAGTCCGCTCTCTGGTCGCCAGGGACTTTGCGGAAGCCTTCAAAAAGGCGGACATCATCGTGGGCCCCACCTCTCCGGCCCCCGCTCCCAAAATCGGGGACTCCGCACTGGACCACCTCCAGACCTACCTGGCGGACATCTACACCATCCCAGCCAACCTGGCAGGGCTGCCCGCTATCTCCGTCCCTTGCGGTTCCGTAAAGGAAGGCGGCGCGGAACTCCCCATCGGCTTCCAGATGACGGCGCCCCACTTCCGGGAGGACCTCCTCCTGAAAACCGGATTCGCTCTTGGAAAATAACGGGAATTTTTCAACGCAATTCCCTGACAGACTGTCATACCCGCTATTAGAGAACCATGGACACCCAAGAATTCAACGAAATTATCGCCGCGAACTCATCGTGGATTTCTGCTCTCCGAACGGAGGTAGGCAAGGTGGTCATCGGCCAGCAGGCCCTGATTGACAGACTGATCCTGAGTCTTCTCTGCAAGGGGCACGTCCTGCTTGAAGGTGTTCCCGGCCTGGCCAAGACTCTCTCCGTAAAGGCACTCGCGGGCACGCTGCACGCGCAATTCGCCCGCATCCAGTTCACGCCGGACCTTCTGCCCGCCGACCTTCTGGGCACGATGATCTACAACCCGGAAGAACGACAGTTCACGGCCAAAAAAGGGCCTATCTTCGCCAACCTGATCCTGGCGGACGAAATCAACCGCGCCCCCGCCAAGGTGCAGTCCGCCCTGCTGGAAGCCATGCAGGAACGCCAGGTAACGCTGGGGGAAACAACCTACCGCCTGCCGGACCCCTTCCTCGTGCTTGCCACGCAGAACCCCATTGACCAGGAAGGCACCTATCAGCTCCCGGAAGCTCAGCTTGACCGCTTCCTCTTCAAGGTAGTGGTCACCTACCCCTCTCGTGAGGAGGAACTCCAGGTGCTGGACCTGATGGCCAGCTCCGCCAGGCCCCCGGAAACCTCCCCGGTCACCACGCCGGAACAGGTGGCCGCCTCCCGTGACCTGGTCAACCAGATTTACATTGACGACGCCGTGCGTGGCTACATCGTGGACCTGGTGCGCGCCACCCGCTTCCCGGAAACGGTGGACGTGAAACTGCGCGGCCTCATCCGCGCCGGCGCCTCCCCCCGCGCCACCATCAACCTGGCCCTGGCTTCCCGCGCCAACGCCTTCGTGCACCACCGCTCCTTCGTCACCCCGCAGGACATCAAGGACTTGGCCCATGACATCCTGCGCCACCGCATCCTGCTCTCTTATGAGGCGGAAGCGGAAAACATCTCCACGGACGACGTCATCGACCACATCCTGACGAAAGTCCCCGTACCGTGACGGCCCAAGGCGGGCGCACCCCGCCCGCTTTTCCATCCGGACCGCATCAGGCGGATACCCTGCCGGACCTGACTGCCCCCAAACAGGGAGGACCACTTCATGGATAAAGCTTCAGACATTCTCAAGCGCGTACGCCGCATTGAACTGCGTGCCAAACACCTGGCCACGGAAAACTTTGCCGGACAGTACCAGTCCGGCTTCCGCGGCCAGGGACTGGACTTTGACGACTTCCGGGAATACATGCCGGGGGACGATCCCCGTTTCATCGACTGGAAGGTAACGGCCAGAATGAGGTCCCCGTATGTGCGCCGCTTCCGGGAAGAACGGGAGCAGGCCGTCATTCTGGCCGTGGATGTCAGCGGCTCCATGCACTATGCCTCCTCCGCCTCCCCCCGCGCCTCCAAACTGGACTACGCGGCGGAAATCGCGGCGGTGCTCGCCTTCAGCGCGGCTCAGAGCGGGGACAAATGCGGCCTGCTCATCTACGGCGGACGCCAGTCCCGCTACATCCCCCCCGCCAAGGGCATGAAACAGACGCTGCGCATCGTGCGTGAAATCGTGGCCAGCGAAAACGACGGGGCGGACCAAGGCATCTCCGAGGTAGCGCAGCAGCTCGTCCTCTCCCAGAAAAAAGCCGCCATGGTCATCATGATCAGCGACTTCTGGGGAGAACACAACAAGGCGGCCCTGGGCCAGCTCAACTTCAAGCACGATTTCATTCCCATCCGCATTGCGGACCCCATGGAACTTCACCTGCCGGACGCCGGGCGCGTCATCCTGAAAGACCCGGAAACGGGCAAAAACATGTTCCTGAACCTCTCCCGGCAGGACGTCCGGGACGCCCATGCCAACTCCGTGCACCTGCACCGGGAAAAATGGACGCAGGACTTCCGCCGCCTGGGCATTGACTTCCTGGACCTCCGGACCACGGACAACTTCATGCCGCCGCTTCAGGCCCTCTTTGCCCGGAGGTCCCGTAAATTCTCCCGCTAAATCTCCCTTCCTTCCGCCATGCCTGCACCAACCGCCTTCCAGCCACCACCCACGGCCATTCCGGAACCGCCCGTCTTCCCTTCCCTCATGGAAACGCAGGCCCCGGACGCCTACCTTCATGCGGGCTTCTGGGACACATGGGGAATCTGGCTTGCGCTGGCCGCCATCCTGCTGGCCGTGGCCGCCGCCGTCATCCTGCTCATCCGCAAAAAAGGACGCACGGCCCCCGCCCCCCTGACCCCGGCCCAGTCCGCCGTCAGGGACATCACCATGCTCCGGGAAACACACCCGTCCCTCAGGCAGGCCGCCGTGGACTTCTCCCTTATCCTGCGAAAATTCCTGGTGGGGGAAACCAAAGACCCGGCCCTGTACGAGACCCAGCAGGAATTCAACCGCCGGGCGGATGCCCTCACGGCACTTTCCACCGAACTGCAAGGCCCCACGCGCGACCTGCTGGACCGGATGGCCGTCCTGAAATACGAGCCGGACACCCCGGAAAACGACTCCATGGTCAACGAACTGGCGGACAGGACAGTCCAATTAATCAACGACATAGACGCGGCCTCCCGCACCACGCAGGAGGAAACGGACCTTATCGTCAAAAAACCTTCTGCACGCACCAACCAACGCTGACCCCACCATGATGGAACACTTCCAATTCGCACAACCTGAATGGCTCTACGTCCTTCCCTTCATCTTGTGCCTCCTGATCCTCCGCCGCAGGCGCGGCGCGGAAGGTTCCATCACCTACCCCACGGTGCGCTTCATCGCGCCCCTGGCCCGCACTCCCCATTCCCTGGCCGGGAAAATCGGGGCCGTCTGCTTCGTGCTGGCCGCCGCCGCCATCGCCATCGCGCTGGCGCGCCCGCAAAAAGTGGAAGACAAAAGCTTCCGCACCGTCAACGGGATTGACATCATGATCGCCTTTGACCTCTCCTACTCCATGGACACGCCGGACATGGTGCTCAACCGCATGCCCATCAACCGCCTGGTGGCCGCCAAGCACGTCATCACCCAATTCGTGGACAGCAGGCCGGACGACCGCATCGGCATCGTCGGCTTTGCCGGAAAAACCAAATCCTTCTGCCCCCTGACGCTGGATCACGCCCTGGTCAATGAAATCATCCACAACTTCCACCTCCGCATGATCCAGGCGGACGGCACGGCCATCGGCTCCGCCATTGCGGCGGCGGCCACACGCCTGGACGACCGGAAGGACACCAAATCCAAAATCATCATCCTGGTCACGGACGGCGCCTCCAACTCCGGTCAGATATCCCCGCTGGTGGCGGCGGAAAACGCGGCCAAGCTGGGCATCAAAATCTATACCATTGCCGTAGGCACGGAAAATGGCACTCTGGCCAACGGCATGGTGGTGCAAAGCGAATTCGACGAACCCACGCTCCGGAAAATAGCCCAGATCACGGGCGGCGAACACTTCCGGGCCCAGAACATGGCCTCCTTCAACAAGGCGTTCACCTCCATCGGAAAACTGGAAAAAAGCGAGGCCAAGGTGCATACCGTCCGCCATATTGAAGAATACTTCATGTACTTCCTCATTGCAGGCGGCGCGCTGACGCTCCTGGGGCTGTCCCTGCAAGTGCTCAAACCCACCCCGGCCCCGTAACACACCCTTTCTCCCATGACATTCCTCTATCCCAACGTTCTGTATGCGCTCATCCTCCCCGCCCTGCTGGCAGCGGCGGCATGGTGGCTGTGGCGCCGCCGCTCCAGAAAATGGGAAGTGCTGGTCTCCCCGGACTACAGGCATGAACTGGTCCACGCGCCGGCCTCCTGGCACCGGGTGCTCCCCGTCATCTTCTCCGTGCTGGCGGCCGTCTTCTGCATCCTGTCCATCGCACGCCCCATCGACGGCTACACGGAAGTAAAGGAAGTGCCCAAATCGCGCAACATCCTCATCGCCATAGACTGCTCCCGCTCCATGCTCAGCAAGGACGCCTCCCCGTCCCGCCTGGGCCGGGCGAAAACCGCCGCCTACGACCTGCTGGACGCCCTGCCGGGGGACAACTTCGGCATCATCATCTTCTCCGGGGAATCCGTCCTGCTCATGCCGCTGACCCACGACCACAACGCACTGAAGGAAACCATTGAACAACTCCAATTCGGATGGGTCTCCCAGGGAGGCACCAACCTGGAAAAAGTCGTGCGCCTGGCCCTGCAAACCTTCAAGCGCGACAAGGAGGCGGACTCCAAAAACGCCCTGGTCATCCTGAGCGACGGGGAAGACACGGTCAACGTCACCTATAAAACCGCGGAAGCCGCCAGGCAAAGCAAGCTCATCATCGTCACGGCCGGCATCGGCACCACCATCGGCACCACCATTCCTGATGACAACTCGCCCTCCGGGCTGTACCGCGACCGCCGCGGGCAGCACGTCGTCTCCCGGCTCAATCCGGACAGCCTGCAGTACCTGGCCAACCAGACGGACGGCCAATACGTGCAGCTCTCGGACGGAGCCGCCCTCAACCGCTTCGTCAAAGACATTGCGGAACGGCTGGACGTGACGGAAGGAAAAGAAGAAACGCGCCGCATCCCGAATGACCGCTACATCATCTTTGCCGTTCCCGCCCTCATCTGCCTGATCCTCACCCTCATTGCCGGAACCCGCTGGCGCTCCTTCCGCCGTTCTTCACGCCGCGGCATGGCGCTTTTGGCCGGAACGACCCTGCTCTGCACCGGTCTGATGGGCACGGAAGCCCGGGCGGACACCGCCATGCTGGACAACGTCACTGACCTGATCCGCACGGGCAAGACGAAAGAAGCCGTCAAGGCCATAGACGGCATGATCGCCCTGTCGGACCTGCCGGAAGAAACGCGCCAGGCCCTGGAATTCGCCAAAGGCTGCCTGGAGCAAAAGGCCGGCAATCCCAAGGAAGCGGCGGAAGCATTCTCCCAGGCGCTCCTGTCTCCCAACAGAAGTCTTCAGTCGGACTCCCACTTCAACCTCGGCAACATGGAAGCCGCCAAGGCCAAAACGGCCATGACCTTCTCCAGGCCGGAGGAAAAACAGACCCCTCCCCAGGCTGCCTCCATCGACGACCAGATCAAGAAAATCGACGCCCGGCTGGCTAAAATACCGGAAGCCAAACAACACGTCAAGGAAGCCGTCAAACGCTTCGACGACGCCCTTTCCGCCCACCGCTCCCATGAAGGAGCCGCCGCCAACAAGGAGGAAATGCTCCGCTACGACAAGGAGCTGGATGAATACCGCAAGCAACTGGAAGAACTGAAAAAGAAGCTGGAAGAAGAAAAGAAAAAACAGCAACAGCAACAGCAGCAGGATCAGCAAAACAAGGACCAACAAAACAAGGACCAACAAAACAAGGACCAACAAAACAAGGATCAGCAAAACAAGGATCAGCAAAACAAGGATCAGCAGAACAAGGATCAGCAGAACAAGGATCAGCAGAACAAGGATCAGCAGAACAAGGATCAGCAGAACAAGGATCAGCAGAACAAGGATCAGCAGAACAAGGATCAGCAGAACAAGGATCAGCAGAACAAGGATCAGCAGAACAAGGATCAGCAAAACAAGGATCAGCAAAACAAGGATCAGCAGAACAAGGATCAGCAGAACAAGGATCAGCAGAACAAGGATCAGCAGAACAAGGATCAGCAGAACAAGGATCAGCAGAACAAGGATCAGCAGAACAAGGATCAGCAGAACAAGGATCAGCAGAACAAGGATCAGCAGAACAAGGATCAGCAGAACAAGGATCAGCAGAACAAGGATCAGCAGAACAAGGATCAGCAGAACAAGGATCAGCAGAACAAGGATCAGCAGAACAAGGATCAGCAGAACAAGGATCAGCAGAACAAGGATCAGCAGAACAAGGATCAGCAGAACAAGGATCAGCAGAACAAGGATCAGCAGAACAAGGATCAGCAGAACAAGGATCAGCAGAACAAGGATCAGCAGAACAAGGATCAGCAGAACAAGGATCAGCAGAACAAGGATCAGCAGAACAAGGATCAGCAGAACAAGGATCAGCAGAACAAGGATCAGCAGAACAAGGATCAGCAGAACAAGGATCAGCAGAACAAGGATCAGCAGAACAAGGATCAGCAGAACAAGGATCAGCAGAACAAGGATCAGCAGAACAAGGATCAGCAGAACAAGGATCAGCAGAACAAGGATCAGCAGAATACTCCGGGCAGTCAGGACAAGAACAAGCAGGACGAAATGAAAAACACGCCTCTTCCCTCCTCTCCGGAAAAAGACAAGCTGCCTGAAACTCCCGCTTCTTCCACTTCTCAGCCTCAGCCCACTGGGGAAGACGGCAAACCCGTCCCCGTAGCCGTGCAAAAGGAAAGCAAGGAAGCAAAAGAACGGCGGGAAGCCCGGGCCATCCTGATGGAACGACGGGACATTGAACCCGGCTGCCCCGTGCCCCAGCGCTCTCCCGACTACCCGCCGGACAAGGACTATTAACCTCAGCTCCGATCCGTCCATACCACTACAACAACCTTTCAAACACATCCGCAACATGATGAAAAAATTGATCGCCATCCTCCCCCTTCTCTTCTGCATGACCTTTACGGCCATGGCGGAAGTCGTCACCACATGGCTTTCCGACGCCGTCGTGCCGGGCGAACAAACCCGCCTCTTCATCATCCTGACGGACGGCAGCATCGGACGCCAGGACCCGCTCCCCAGAGTAAAGGGAGCCAGCATGCACTGGATCAGCCAGGGCAACTACATCCGCTGGCCGGGCTCTCCTAACCAGTCCGCCTTCCTGATGGCCATTGAAGTTACTCCGGATGAAGCGGGCACCGTGCAAATTCCCTCCCTGACCCTGAAAACGAACAATGGCCGCACCTATACTACGCCCCCCCAGACACTGACGGTTTACCCGTACAGCGCCATCAAATGGAACACGCTGAACATGAACGGAACCACCGTCCCATACGGCATGCTGTGGCATGTGGACAACCAGAAACCCTACGTTCACCAACCGGACCGCTGCGAACTGAAAATCTACGCCCCGGAACACATTCTGGAATACACCATCCCCACCATCACTACGTCCAATCTGGCGGCATGGCGTTTTGAACCCACCCTAGCGGAACTGCTCCGGGGTCAACCCCGCGGCTCCGTGCTCTACCGGGGCGTCAACTGGAATGTGATGACCTTTCAGAGCGCCTTTTTCCCGCTGCGCGCCGGAGAAGTAACGGCATCCGGCACCGTCACGGCCCGCGCCATCCTTCCGGAGGCGGACCCGCTCATTGCCAGTTTCAGCCGTATGGAAATGCTGGTGGAAATGGCCATACCGGAAGTGAAAATCACCGCGCAGGAACTGCCGGAAGGCGCCCCCGCCTCCTTCACCAATGCCGTAGGCAACTTCCGCATCTCCGCCAGCACGGATGCAAGGGACCTCAGCGCCAACGAACCCATCACTGTTAAAATCAAGGTGGAAGGTTCGGGCAACATTCACAGCATCAACTGCCCTTCGCTGACGGATGCCTCCAACTGGAAACTCTACCCGCCCAACAAGCTGGACCCCAGCCAGAATACGCGCACCACACAGGGAACCGTGGAATTCCAGCAAATGCTGCGCCCCATCGCCCAGACGGACGCCATCCCGTCCTTCGAACTCACCTTCTTTGACCCCAGCACGCAGCAATACAAAACCGTAACCACCGCCCCCATTCCGCTGGAATGGAAAGCCTCCGCCATCACGGGAGCCTCCGCCGGAACGGGCGCGCCCGCTACACCTCCGCCGGCAGGAACCATTCCGGTGGCGGAAATGACGGACATCTACGGCATGGCGCCCGCCGTCATCATGAACACCCTCACTTCCCCGGCCCACTGGGGATGGTACTTCCTGGCGTACATCCCCGCCGTAGTCCTGCTCGGCATGGCCCTGATCCGCTACATCCGGAAAGTGCAGAAGGAAAGCTTCACGGCCAGGGAACGCATGCGCTCCTTCAAAAAGCTCGCCTCCACCCCGCGCCAGGCAAGCTCCACGGAATTCCTGCGCGCCGCCGGCAACTTCATAGAAAGCTACATCCCTCCGTCCAAACAAAATGAAGAAATGAAAACGATCCTTCAACTCCGGGACGACAGAGCCTTCCAACCTTCCGGCACCGTGGACGAACTTCCCCATGCGGAACGCCAGAACATACTGCAATCCATAAAAAGAACCATCGCCAAGCTCCCTCTGCTTCTGCTCGGCGCCATTCTGGCCGCCTCCCTCTCCGCAATGCCCGGACACGCCGCTGAAACGGATGAAACAGGCATCCGGGCCTATGAACAGGGCGAATACACAAAAGCCATTGACTACTTCAATAAACAAAGCGAAAACCCGAACCTCTCCAAATCGGCCCGCGCCTACGCCTGCTTTGGCACCGGTAACTCCTACTACCGCCTCAATAAACCCGGCTTGGCCGCACTCAACTACCGCCGAGCCCTGGAGCTCTCCCCATACTTCACGGAAGCGAAAAGCAACCTCCAATTCATCGAACGCAAGGAGGGGGCCATCCTTCCTCCGAACACCACGGAAAACCAGTGGCTCACCTACATCAGCCATGATGCGCTGGTGCCCATAGCCATCCTCTCCGGAGCCGTCATGCTCACCTTCCTGGCCCTTCTCACCGTCTCCCGCAGGCACGGCGTTCTGCTGACCATCCTGGCCACCCTCAGCGGTCTGGTTACCGTAGCCGCCGTCATGAACTACATCATGTACCCGGAAACGCCGGAATCCATCCCGCCAGACCGCCTCCTCGTAGTCACGAAAAAAACACCCGCCCGCCATGCCGCGGACATGAGCAGCCCCGCGCTCATGACCCTTCCGGAATCCACGCCGCTCATCCTGCGCGCGGAACGCGGCTCCTGGTACTACGCCAGCACCTTCCAGAACACCCCCGTCTGGATCCCCAAGACGGACGCCCAGCCGCTATAGCCCTTTCCCGGCACAATAGGAACAATCTCCTTCTCCGGAATATCACGGACATTCTTGCAGAGAACAAGTAACAAACAACCCGCCAACAAACATGGAAATGGAACAACAATTCTGCCAGAGCTGCGGCATGCCTGTAAACGACTCCACCTTCGGAAAAGAAGCGGACGGAAGTAGCAACGAGGATTACTGCCACTACTGCTATGCAGAGGGCCGTTTCACCCGGGACTGCACCATGGATGAAATGATCGAGCACAACCTGGAATACCTTGATGAATTCAACAAGGACTCGGAAAAGAAATATACCGTGGAAGAAGCCCGGTCCGGCATGAAGCAATTCTTCCCGCACCTCAAAAGATGGAAGCAATAACGGGATAACCCCTTGTCTTCACAGGGCAAACTATCTCATACAAACAGCTGCCGGAGGCAGGAAGCCTGATAAAATATCAGGAATACCTGTGGAATGACTGACGGGAAATCATGATCCATAAGGGGATAACATGGAAGACTGACCGGCCTTGAATCATCCGGGCCTGTCCCACCTGTCTTAACCGACACAAAAAAGCCGCCAGAAAAAATCTGGCGGCTTTCTAGCATCGTGAAATATTGAAGCATAACTGTTGCTTATTCATTCTCCTGTGTACATGAAGGAGCACTATGCTGGAATATGAACAATCCGTATGACCACGCACCCGTGAGGGTGAGACTATTTTCCCGCGAGACGACCTCCTATGTAACGCGGTTTCAATCCACGCACCCGTGAGGGTGCGACTACGACGTAGCGGAGGCAACAGGCGTCGGCCGGAGTTTCAATCCACGCACCCGTGAGGGTGCGACACAGTTGCCTGCACGTGAGCGGACCCGTGAGGGGTTTCAATCCACGCACCCGTGAGGGTGCGACAGATGCCAGGCAAAAACTCTCTTAAGGAGATCATAGTTTCAATCCACGCACCCGTGAGGGTGCGACTTATTGATAAGGGATTGATATGATTCTTTTGGATTTGTTTCAATCCACGCACCCGTGAGGGTGCGACACGCTGACCTGAGCAGGTATCTGGACCGCATCCCGGTTTCAATCCACGCACCCGTGAGGGTGCGACCGGCTTTACGGCCGGCGAGATATGGCTGGACGTTGTTTCAATCCACGCACCCGTGAGGGTGCGACACATCTGCGGCCCAATCGCGCACCCGCACAATCCGGTTTCAATCCACGCACCCGTGAGGGTGCGACTCCAGATAGAGACCGGACCTTTCCATCCAGCATTGTTTCAATCCACGCACCCGTGAGGGTGCGACCGCTCAGGTGAGGGACGACAGGATAGTTGATCAGTGTTGAATTAAGGTTGAAATCCGTTGGAAGCTTGAAAACAAAAGAGGTTGCAAGCGATGCCGAGCACAAGTAGGTATCTGATCAAAACGGAGGGCAAAACACGGGTCAATGACAAGTATCTGATCAAAACGAATCACCCAGGAAAGATCTATGCAGATGGTGTGCAGACGCCCTGCACAGATATGGGTCCACGCTGCAAGAAATCGAAATCGCCAAGGATTACCCGACGAAAAATTAAAAATGTCCGGATAGACTGGACTGTGAGGTTAATCAGAGCGATGTGTCGGTCATGGACGACAACATCACATCGAGACTAATCAATTATCATCAACAACGCCGGGACCTCATGGACCTGCTCAATGATGCCATAGACAAATTGCATGCCATGCGATTGAGGGATGAGGACGACGTCACTGCTAAAGCGTGCGAGGATATTGCGGAGAGGTCAGGTAAGATAAAGGACCTATTGGATGGACTATAACATCCGGCAGGGCAACTCAAAAAAAGGCCGCCAGGGATAACCTGACGGCCTGAATTGCTTATAGGGGCTGTTGTCTATAATGCTTTTGTTTCAATCCACGCCTCTGTGAGGGAGCGAAAAGGCCGGGCGTGATCACCTGGCGGCAAGTGAACCTCCGTTGCATAGGGGATGAAACCCGGTTGCAATGATGTTGCAGAAGTGGTGTAAACTGGATGAAATAGCAACCATGTCTGACACAGAAACACCCATCGTAGTGACGCCGATCCCCGTGTACGGATCAGTCACTGTTATATCTCCGCAGGACCAAGGCAAAGAACATCCCCAGACCTATCATCTGCGGGAGTCAGCCATTGCGCTGATGTGGTCCACCCGCCAGGGTCATGAAATAACAGCATGGGTGCGGGATGTGCTCAACAACGTATGGATTGTGATCAGGAATGAAGAGGAAGATGATTGAAATGAAAAAGGCCGCCAGGAACTACCTGGCGGCCTGAAATGGCGTGATGTACTAATAGGTGGTCAGGACGCGAGCTTATCCGCATAATAACCAACCATGCTGTAATGATCGCGCAACTCACGCTCGGTGACATAAGTGCCTCCGGGATGAGCAATATACTTAACCATCCAGTAATCGCCACTGCCGCAGGGATTAATCTTGCGAAGTAACTTGCCGGATGTGCATCGCTGATTGAGTCCATGACCATAGGGCACCACAACCGTCATGCCTACCGCCCACTCAGTAACCGCTGTGCGATTAAGAGGAACATGGGGGGAGCGATCCATCCCGTCCGGCCAAGTGAGCGGATAGTCAGGATTACTCATGACTGCACCTCCCCTGGTTGTACTTGCGGGCGGTCATATCCCAGTTAGCCTCCAGAGCTGAGCGGTGGCGCTCAAGAGGGACAGCCCCGACATGATCAGCCAGCTTGCCGGGCGGCATCGTGCGAGGATCCGCGTGCGGCTCGTAGGTCTCTTGACCGGTCTCTGAGGCCATCTTGCGGGCATCCGAGCGTCCACGGTTGATGATGGTGTACATCAGGTACTGGACATGCTCCACGGCAGCATGATCTCGCAGGGTATTGTACACAGTCCGACCTGTGCAGGATAGATGCAGTTGGTCGCGCACAATAGCCGCCAGATAGTCCAGCGCTGTCTCATAGCGCTGCATGGCATCACGCAGGTTGTGAATAGCCTTGTCCATCTCCGTCCAAGTCCGGTTCTTGAGGGGAGCCTCGCCCAGGTAGGAGGCCAGCCTATTATATATAGGCACGTAGTGCTCTTGGGTGGCCTTGGTCAGTGACTCGGTGACACCTGTGGCAGCCCAAATCTCGTCATGCCGCCAATCCGTCAGAGACGGTAGGGGGCAGCCCTGGGACTGGATGCGCTTGTAGGCCTTGCCGGCCATAATGGAGAGTACGGTGATCTGTCGCTTGGTAAGTGGCTTGCTCATATGACGATGGATGGATTGTTGTTGTCCTTGGGCTGATAGGGCTTGGGGTGTTGCAGGGCCTTGATCAGCTGCTGGCGCTGTGCGGGAGTCAGATGGATCAGTGTTGCAGTGCTTGCTCCGCGCACCGATCCTGTCGTGATAGTCAGGACGACATGGTTATCAATGTAGACTACCTCCATCTCAGTCATCGCGCTGGGTGCTCCTCTCTACGTAAAACGTCTCTACCTGCTCAATCTTAAGCCCCAGCTTGGCAAGCTTGTGGGGCTTGACATGCTGGCGGATTGCCTCCTTATCCGGGGTCACCTTGGTGACCAGGTACACCTTACGGCGAGTGGTCTTAAGCAGCTGCACTACCTTAGCCCATGTCCAGCCATTGGCGGGCTTGAGGCTGGGCTGGCCCAGGCGGTAGCCGTAAGTGGTCAGGGCGGTGGTGCCGGACTTGCGTCCCTTGGCAAACAACTCCTCACGGCGAGGAGCAGCCCATTGCTCAGCCATCTTGGTGAGGCGGTCAATATCCTTGGTCAGCTCACTGATCCTGGGATCATGATCCGTGAGGACTTTTTGCATGGCAGCCTCCTTGGCTGCCTGCAAGGTATCCAGCTCGACGCCCTTGCGGGCGATGTCGTCCAGGGTCTGGCAGAATTCGGCCCGATCCTTGATGACCTGTTGGTCGGTTGCCTTGGTTGTTGTGCGCGTCTTGCTCATCTCTATCGGTGTGTGGGGTTAATCCTGTAGTAAATCAAACATCTCATTGAGCCTGAACCTTATATCATCAAGATCATCTATAAGATCATCATAAGTGGTAACTAAATCCATAATGGATAACTCGTTATCAGTAACGATGTTTGATGGATCAAGACGAGCTAAATCCGTAGATCCCACCCTGTTGTAAATGGTTGCGGTCTCGGTCAGTAACTCCTTAGCGCGGATCTCGCGCCTATTAATGTAGGCCATATTATATTAATTATTTGTGGTTGTGAGTCTTATTGAGTTGCTTGCGCTTGCGGGCTACCATAGATACGACATCCTGCCAAGTGAGGTCGGGCGTCTGTAGCCATGTGTAGAATTTAGCGCCGTCCACCGGGACATAGCGCTCTCCCAGCTGCTCCAGCCGGATGGCTATCATGCCCGGCCAGTGTGGGTCGTAGATAGTCCAGTAGTTGCCGGCTCCGGCAAATCTGGACAGCTGCATGCTGATCAGCGTGCATAGGGTCTCTGGATCGTAGGTCATGGCTGGTCAATGTACATGTAGATGGGAGGGACGGCGTGTCCGAGGGACCTTGTTGGTCAGTCTGTGGATTATATCGTCTGAGGCGTGATAATCGCCGCAATTGGCGCGGTATGTCTCCGGACCGAGGGCCTTGGCCAGGGCTTGCCGGCACTCCGGGCAGACCGCATAGGTCTGCCCGTACCGCTGGGTGATCTCCAGGCGGGCGTGCCGGTGGTAATAGCAGTAGATGGGATCAGTCATGACGGCTGGCCCTCCTCCCTTGGTAAATCCGCATCCACAAGATCGGCAAACCGCCTAAATGCCTGTATCGCATGATAGGGATTAAGGGCGGCAGGCATACCGGGCACCAGCAGGGTGTTGGTCTCATGATCATGAGTAGCCCATGTGCTGACGGCAGTCCTGAGCTTACGGCTACCCTTGGGCGCACGGGCAATAGCCAACGCTCCGTCCGGTACTTGCCGCCCAAATTCAATTATGCCGCTTAGCCAGCAATAAGCATAGGTGTACTCCATCATTGCTCGCCCTCCCGGTTACGGTTGATCGCGTCAATCATCACCTTGCCGATGGCGTCGGTGTTGCGGGTGATGATCTCCTTGAGCAGCGTGGCGACACGGGAGGCCGGTGTCTCGTGATCGGCCTCCTGGAGAGTCTCACTCCAGATGGCCAGTCCGGTCTTGCCCTTGTCCGTAAGTACGTCCTCGATGTGCAATACATACTTGCTCCCCTTGGGAGCCGGCTTGATGTCGGGCGCTTGCTGCCGCCCGTCCTGCTGATGGTTAATGTTGGTGCTGTACATGATAGTGGTGGATTAGTGGTTAATGATTGATGGCGGATGGCTCGTCCTCGGACGGGCCGACGGTGATGTTATCGACGACCTTGGTCATCATGAGGGCATCCAAATGGGCGATGGCCAGATTGAGCGAGTCGTAGTCCGTCTTGCTCAGGATGGCCACATTGAGGTGGTTGATCCGGTCAACGTGGATCTGTTGCGTTACATAGAGTGATGACCGATAACTGGACCATTGCTCGTCGCTCAGCTTGGGGATGAGTGACGTCGCCAGGTAGTGGTGAGTGTCGACGATGGCATTAAGGGCGGCCAGGCGGAGGACCACATATCGGGAGCCTCCCATGACCACGATGCTGTACTTGATGGTCTTCTTGCTCATGTTGGGAGGGGGGTGGTTAAACGTTGTCCTGGGCGAGCATGGCCTCGCGCAGCAGGACAACGTCCTGCAGGAGCTGAGGCAGCAGCTCGGCGGCATCGGTGAGGGCCTGATGGATATCGCCCAGGTCGACCGGATCGGTCGTGCCAATGGCTCCCCATGTTGACAGCGCCGTACTGACATGGGCGGCCAGTTGCGGTATGCCGCCGCCAAATCTTATGGCGGCGAGGGTCTCTTGTGGGATTGTGATGGCGCCCACGATTGTCTTGTTGTTGGTGTCTTGTTGCATGATGATAATAATTAATATTAAGGTGTTACACATGGGCCGGCATCTTGCCGGCCTGCATCTCGTCCAGCTTGCGCACGGCTGCCAGGTAGTAATCCCAGGTAAGGTCCACCCCGGCATTGTTGGCGGCCTCCAGTCCCTTGCGCAAGCGCTTGGTGGTCTTGCCAAATCCATATATATTGGCCTGCTGCTTGAGAGCGGCCAGCATGGCACGACTGGGAGTCGGATAGCCGTAATAAGTCCAGAGGGTCTCCAGGTCACGGGTCTCGATGTGATCCGGGAGGCGGTAGATATTGGAGGCTCCTCGCTTGGAGGTCTGCTCCAGGATGCCTTGCCACTTGTCGTTATGCTCTACGTACTCGGCCAGGACGGGCGTGCCCACCAGGAGCATGCCGCACTGGGTCTCGTCGTACAGCTCGCGCAGCTGCTCAATGCCCTTGCGGCCGGTCTTGTCGCTGTCCAGCGCGTGGTGTATCTCGTCGACGATGAGCAGGTGCTCCGGAGTCAATCGGTTGACGATCTTGGAAATTTGAAATTCCGTATTGCCTTTGACCGACAAGCCTAATTGAGCGGCAATGCGGTAGAGCAGCCGTCCCGGACTGGTGACTACCGGGCAGCGCACCAGGATGACCGTGCCGGGGTGACGTCGGCGGTACTCCTTGAGCGCCCAGGTCTTGCCCCACTGCGTCTTGCCCACCAGCATGGAGGCGTATTGGTTGACGTGGGTCAGCTCGGCAATCTGCATCACGTACCTGGAGAGAGCCGTCTCGATAAACGGACCATCCGAGGTTGATTGCTGTCGCAAGAGCAGCACGCCGCACAGGTCATCAAGCCTGGCCAGATGTGGACCGGCCGGAGATTGGTAGTTACCAATCAGCAGGCGGTGCATCACCGTCGTACTCACGGGGAGCTTGTCGGACAGCGTGCGCAGAGTCCACTGATGCTCGACGGCGTAGTTGATCAGGTCCGTAAGCATCTTCTTGTGGCCCTGCTTGTAGGGCGTTTCTGGGATGCGGTCCAGATACCTGCTCAGGTCAGCGTCATTATTGATTTTGGTAATGTCGTCCATCTATTATATTGGGGTTGTTGTGTTTACAAAAATCTTACATCGGGCAGGTCGTGGGGCAGCTCGTCGTCATTGCTGCCGTTGGCGGGGATGAGGCTGATGTCCGGCATGGACTCGGCCGCCGCCGTGGCAGCCCTGGCCACGGCCCGCTTATCGGCAGGCGTGGGGGTGAGGCTGTAGGCCTGGGCGTACTCGGATATCGTCACCGGCTCTCCCTCTATTACCCTGCGGTTGTGCTCACGGGCGCGGACAATATCCGCCTCCGTGGAGGCTCCTATAATGCGGGCATACTCCAGCTGCTGCTCCCGGCGTCCGGCCGCCTTGCCCATGGCCTGCTCCACGGCGTGCGTGTCGGCCGTGCAGACCCTCCGCACGAGGGCTGCAGTGCCGATGATGCGGCCGTCCTGACCGCACACAAAGAGCTGATTGGCATCGTAGGGATTGACGTAGCCCTGGTACTTGCCGGGGGCCAGCTCCCGGCGCGCTCCGTCGGGAGTAACCACGCGGGCCTCGTAGATCAGCTCCTCGTCCCGGATATCCTTGTTGCGCATGCGGATGTAAGCGCTGGCCACCTTGATGGGCCGGGCCATCTCCATGCCCAGGATCTGGCAGATGCACCAAGCGGGCAGTTTGATGAGATTATTACCCTTGGCCTCCTCGTAGTCCCAGGCCTCGGCGGGACTCATGCGGCGGCGGCGCACCAGGTCGGCCCCGGTCTCGCAGGCATTGCGGACGATCGTCTGGGCGATGGCGGGATCAACCTCCCCGGACGGAGTCCAGGGGGAGGAAGCGGAAAGCCTCATCTCCTCGACGGTGTACCCGCAGCGCTCCCAGCCCTCCAGCTTGTGAGTGGTCCTGGCATTGATATCGCGGACGATCTTGGTCAGCTCGTGGCTCAGCTCGTCCATGGTCAGCATGTAGTGCTTGATCTGGCCGGCACGCTCCGCAGGTAGCTTGTCTGCCGCCTTGATGAGCTGATCCTCCGCCCGCGCCAGACCGTGGAGGGTTTCCGGGGGCGTGCGATCATGTCCGGTTGCACCCGGCAGGTGGCTGACTCGGTTGTGCTGCAGGTTGTGATAGGACTCCAGGGGGGCCTTGTGGCGCGGGTTGCCCACGCCCCGGCCGCCGTGGCCCTGCTTGAGGGTCTGGCGCACACCTCCGATGCCGGAGCGGTCCACCTTGATCAGACCGCCGCTGGCGTGGTAGAGCAGCTCCTCCAGCTCCTTGCTGATGGCCGCCGTCCCGTTTTCCACCACGAGGGTGGTGCCTCGTGGGGAGTACCCGACAGTGGCACCCCACAGGGCCAGGATGCAGCGCATGTCGCGCTGGTTGAGGTGGATCATCTTGCCCGTCTCCTCGTCGCGGCGGCGGATTTTTTGGCCCCACGCCACGCGCTTGCCCGTAAGGTACTCCAGCACGCCAAGCTGCAGGGGTTGCCCCTTGTCGCGACCGGCCAACACCAACAGGTCGAGCCACACGTCGTCAAACATGAAATGACTGCCCAGCCAGAGTCCCTCGCGGGTGGCCAGCACCTGGGCCAGCTGGGGTGCGGCGGCACGGATGCCCTGCTTGAGGGCCACCGTCTCCAGGGACTGGGGGGCGAGCCGCTGCAGGTTGCGCAGGCTCCAGCCCTCCGGGATGCGCGGCCAGCCCGGCCAGTCCTCATAACCGGGGATGGTCTTGCGCCGCTGGCTCCAATCCTGGAGGAGCTGGAGGTGGGCGGTAGGCACTCCCCCCTTGCGCTGGCACTGGATACAGCGCTCGTGCCAGTCGGCCAAAAATCTGGGCAGCGTGGTCCTGCTGCGGGCCTGCTGCTTGCGGTAGCGGCGGTCCACCAGAGATAGCGGGTCCTCGCCGGCGGCGCGCCACGCCTCGTACCAGCGGCGCATGGACACGGCGGAGATGCCACACAAGGCCGCCGCCTCGTCAATGGCCCTCATCTTGAGGCCGCGACAGGCGCTGGCCTCCTTGATGCGCTTGCAGGCCGCATAGAGGGCGAGCGCCTTATCCCGCTCCAGCAGCGGCAGATTGTCCATGATGTGGTTGCCCATCATATTAGAGTGTAATTGTGTCGTTAACTATGCCGTCCATCGTGCCCTTGACACGCTGATCGTCGATGTCGGACACCTTGCGGGAGTAAGTGGCCAGGGCCTCGGCAAACAGCTCGCGCTCCTGGACACGCAGTAGGTTGACGTAGCCGCGGTCGACGTAAGTGCCCAGCTGCTTAAGCAGCATGGCCGCGTCCTGCTCGGCCTGGTGGCGTCGGCGCTCCATCTCCTCGTCGCCTGGGTTGATGGCGGCCAGGTCATTGGCCAGCTTGTCCATGGGGGCGAGGGCGGTGGGGCCTTGTGGATTGCCGGAGCCGGTAAAGCCGATGTGGCGCACGTCGTGGGTGGTCTGCTTGCGAGAGGCGATTACACCGAGGTTAAGCATCATTTGGCGGGGCGTCTCGGCCCCGTCGGTCGCCTTGGCCACCAGCTCCGGAGGTGCGGCAGGAGATGTCCGGTCATCCAGGGTGGTGTCCAGCTGGGTAGCCTCAGTGGCTGACAGGCGGGCCTTGGCCGCCTTGTAACAGCGCATGTAGCGGTTGGCTGTACGCTGATCAAAATTCAAATTCGACACATGTGTCGAATTTGGGGATGCCCTAAATAATTGTCCCCACTCACCACGATCCGTTGCTGCCTTGAGCTCCACCAGCAGTTTGCCCAGCTTGAGGCCTGCCATCACGGCATTGCGTCCGGCACATGCCGCCATCTCGGCCTGGGCCTGGGCGTAGCGGTGCAGGCGGTTGGCCTCGCTGACGTCCAACGCCACACGTGTCTCGGCGGGTATGGATAAGTAATTGCTCATAGTTGATCGTTGTTAAGATATTGTGCTAGTGCGGCTCGGAGCTTAATGATAGCGGTGTCCTGGATGGACCAGATCATCCTGTCGGATGGCCCCATGTAATGAGCCAACTCAGGGTGGGTCAAAGGTCCGTCGTGATGTACCTGGTAATGGCGGCGTACCTCCGGCACACTCCACATGGCTCCCCAGATAGCCCACTCCTCCTCGGTCATGGGCGCGTCCATGTCTACCGGCTTATCATCCATCGTGGTGTCACCTCTCTAGCACGGGCAGGATGGCAGTGCGCGGGTCCTTAACGCCGTCGCGCACCTGGCGCTCCTCCGCATCCAGATACCACCCCCCTGCCTTGACCATTCCCAGGATTGCCAGGAACATGACTGCTATGGCGGCAACGATATTGGCGAAGGTTCTCAGCATCGTTACTTGCTCCTCCTCATCCTTGTTAATCTGCGATAAGGCAGTGCCTCAACTTTGGCTGTTAGGCGTTTAGAAGCACGACGCCCCGTCAGCACCATATAAAGATGTTGTCGAGACACACCTAGAAATAAGGCAGCATCACTGATAGTCCATCCCTTTGCCAGTAGACGCTGTATGGCGGTCGGCTCTTGTGTTGTTGAAATCATTATGTTAGATGTTTGTTTTGTAACGCGTGACTGCGTTACTCGTTACAAGAACGAATTAACATCTGTGTTAACTTATATGCAAGAAAAAAGTTTACAGCTAGGGCAATTTTCCAAGCGCCTAAAATATGCAATTAAGCAGAAAAGAATAACACAGAGAGAGTTAGCGCAACGTGTGAATATTTCGCCTGTAACAATATCTCGCTACATGTCATTAGATGTGCAAACACCAGGAGCGTGGGAACTATACAGGATTGCTAATGCTCTGGATGTGTCGATGGAGTGGTTATTAACTGGTGATAATCCTCCTAATGCTACTAAGTGGCAACAACGAGCAACTATTGCCGAAGCAAAATTAGAATCATTCAAACTAGGCCTACGCAATTTAACTGAGACAGTTTCTTCATTAACTCAAATAATTACAGATTAAATGGTTATGAATAATATTTTCCGATTTGTTGTAATTGTTGTAGGGATTATGCTTGTTATCACGACTGGAATAATTGCGTATTATTTGCATACCCTCTCGGCTGATATCCAGTACATCCACGAGCTAAATAAGCAGGAAATCTACAAAACATATAAGCAAGAGTATGAATATCAATGCAAGAGGTTCTACTTGTTTTCTGACGGCAAAATAGATTATCTTGATAAGTTTATGCAAGATGGCTGGCAGGTTTGCTCGTTTGTGGGGGTTGTACATGATGCTGACAGGACCAGAGGAGGAGAGGGGCATGTCTATGTTGTCTTACGTCGACCTCAATCCTGATTAACGTATGACACAGCGCAACATCCTGATCATAAATTTTATACATCCAACAATCATAACAAATTTATAATAAATTTGTTGCGTCGTTAGAGGCGTAGCTTGCGCGAGCTATACTCTGGCTCGATGACCAACACACATACCATGTTACATGGGGACTGCATGTCCCTGATGTCTACCATGCCGGACGGCTCCTACGATGCCGTGATTACTGATCCTCCCTACGCTACCGGAGGGACGTCCAGCGCCGCCAGGGCGCAGGATCCACGCGTCAAGTATCAGTCCTCCACAGCCCTCAAGTATTACCCGACGTTTGCCAATGACTGCCGTGACCAGCGCACCCACCTGATGTGGTCCGTGCGCTGGATGGAGCAGGCCCTGCGTCTGACTCGTCCCGGCGGCTGGCTGATGGTATTTAGCGATTGGCGTCAACTGCCTATCACATCGGACGCCTTGCAGATTGCCGGCTGGACCTGGAGAGGGATCATCCCCTGGGACAAGACGGAGTGCTGCCGCCCTCAGCTGGGGACGTATCGCAACCAGGCCGAGTACGTGCTGACCGCCACACGGGGAGGGATTGACAAGTCCGTGAGGCTATGCCCTCCGGGCGTGGTGCGCGAGCCGATCCGCGCCAGGGACAAGCTGCACCTGACCGGCAAGCCGGTCCCGGTAATGGAGCACCTCATGACCATCCTGCCGGCGGGATCCCGCATCCTGGACCCGTTTGCCGGCAGCGGCACCACGCTGGTGGCCGCCCGCAACAAGGGCCACACGGCCGTGGGCATTGAGCTGTCGTCCGACTACCACCGCATCGCCACCGACCGTCTCGGTCTGGTACTGCCTGCCTGACTTCCCGCACGCCCCCTGCAGATACCCTGCAGGGGGATTTTTTTGCCGCCGATTAGAGACGGCGGCAAAATGTGGTAAGGTCATAGGCATGGACGACAAGACAATCGCACAATGGTCCGCCGGTCCCCGCTGCACGGTAGCGGAGGCGGCGGAGTTGCTGGGCACCTCCACTCAGACAGTAAGGCGCATGGTGCGGCTGGGACAGCTCATCGCATGGCGGCCCAACCCGGTGGGCCGCAAGATGCTGCTCTACCGTCTCCAGGTGGAGGCCATGAGCGAGACAACCCAGCACAGCGCGGTCAACCAGGCGCGCCTGCTGCAGACGACCTTTAATTTTTATAACTAATTTGCGCCAAATAAATTGTAAGCAACAAGCGCAATAGAGAAAGTGCATCACGTGGGCTAAAGTGTCCCCATGAGCAACGATCCATCTCTTGTTGATAATACTGCTGGTGCGCATGACGATGTCCCGGCCCCGGGTGGGGCCGGGAACACCGCCGCCTCCAAGACTCCCTGGTACCTGTCCTACATCCTGTGGACCAACATAGCCGCTCTGCTGTCCATGCTGCTGCCCTCGGTGCGCGACTGGCTGGCGAGCAACCCCGTCGAATTTACGACCGCTCTTGGCGCGGTCAACGTCCTGCTGCAGTTTATAAGCGGCGGCAAATACCAGCTTACCGGAGAGGACGGCCAGAGTGGCCAGTCCGGCAATCCGGCCGGCGTCCTCCCTCGCCCTGTTGCCACGGGGGCGGACGCCACATCCCCCGTGGAGGACCGGAGTCAGGATCCCAATCAGGATCCGTCGTCCATGTCCCCTAGCTCCGGCTCCTCCTCCCCCTTGTCCGGATCCGGCCGCCTGATGCTCGTCCTGGGCGCGCTGATGGTCCTGCTTGGCGGCTCCTGCAGCAGCACGGATGCGGACCCGATAGCCACCAGCGTAGCTCTTACCGACGGCCAGGTAGTAGTCATCCGTGGCGGCTCCTCCCTGGTCGTGGACCGCACGGAGCACAAGCTGCTCTGGTCCCAGGCCGCCCCGGAGGTAGTTGTAGCCCCTGTAGTCCAAGCCACCTCCAAGTAAGCGGACTATTAACTATTACCTATTAACTCTTAACTATCATGATCTACGCGGAGTTACAACAAGACACGCTCGCCTGGCAGCGCGCCCTCAAATTTGCCGGGATGTACCGGGGCAAGCTGGACGGCCTCACCGGCCCGCTGACCCGCGAGGCGGCCGCCCAATGGCGCGAGAGCCACAAGCAGCTCCAAACCCGCTACGGACGGCTGGACAAGCGCACGGAGGATAACCTGCTCACCCTCCAACCCCTGGCCGCGCTCAAGGTGCGCCAGATGATGACGGCACTGCGAGCCCTCGGAGACTGGCGTCTCATCTGCGGCCTGCGCACCTACGACGAGCAGGACAAGCTCTACGCCAAGCGTCCCAGGGTCACCAACGCCAGGGGAGGCCAGAGCATGCACAATTTTGGGGTTGCGGCCGACGTCTGCCTGTTTAGGGACGGGGTCGACATCTGGGCACCCAGCGAGGGGCCTAACTCCATCTACAAGCCCGTGGCGGTCCTGGCTCGCCAGCTGGGCCTGGTATGGGGCGGAGCCTGGCGCACCCCCTACGATCCAGGACACGTCCAGCTGGGCGAGCTGTCCACGGCCACCCTCCATCACGCTTACACCACCGGGTCCGCCACGCTGGCCCAACTGCTCTGATCATGATCACCCAACTCATAGCAGACGCCGCCGCAGGCGTATCTCCGGAGGTTGTCGGAGGCATCATCGTGGCCGTCTTGGGAGCCTCCGGCGGCTGGTATGCTAAGGGCAGATTGTCCTCACAGTCAGACAGTGACACCAAGCGCGTCTACCTGGAGGACAAATTTGCCACCCGCGAGGAGGTCGCGGAGCTCAAGGCCCTCCACGCCAAGACCACGGACGACCTGCACAAGCGCCTCAACGGCATCACCGTCAAGCTCAACGAGATGGCCGGCACCCTTACGCTGATGATCGATATCCTCAAGACCCGCAAATCCTTATGACCACACGCGCCAATATCAAGATCACCGTCCTGCAGGTGCTCGACCGTCTGCCCGCCGGCTACCCCCAGAGGGTGTCCGCCCTCCGGGCCGAGGTGTCCCTGGCCCTGTCTCCGAGCCCCGGCACGGCAGATATCGACCTGGCCATCCAGGAGCTGGAGGCCCTGCGGATGATCACCTCCACCACCTGCATCCTCACCGGGGAGCGCAAGTACGCCATCACCGACGCCGGCCGCGTCCAGTTATCACAGATATGACCATCCACGATACCATCGTCACCGTTGCCTCCCTGGCCTTGATGGCCTGGATCGTCTACATCGTCTACCGCCACTAAACTCCATGCTCCGCAAGCCCAGACCAGACAGCGTGATCGGCTCCCAGCTGCCGCCCGTCATCAAGGACGACGTGGACGCCATGTTGTTTGGCGGCTCCTCCTACAAGGACGTCCAGGAGCGCCTGGCCGAGGACGGCATCACGCTGAGCCAGGAGGCCATCCGCCGCTACTACCACTCCCAAATCCTGCCGGCGCGCCTGGCCCGGCAGAACAAGACGGCCGAGGAGCTCAACAAGATATCCGTCGACGGCGTGGACGAGGCAACGATGCGAGCCATCCGCTCCGCCGCCCTGGACCTGGCCGCCTCCCCGTCCTGCGACCCCAAGGCATTGAGCATCCTTGTGGGGCTCATCCTCAAGGCCGAGCAACTGGCCCAGGACAAGCGCCGCCTCAAGATACTGGAGGCCAAGGCCGCCCAGGCCGACGCCGCCAAGCAGGTCACCCAGTCCACCCTCACCCCGGAAGAGCGCGACCGCAAGCTGCGCAGCATCTTTGGATGCTGAGGCATCCGGTTAATAGGTAACAGTTAATAGTTAATAACAACTCAACTCTCCAATGTCCTCCTCTCTGATCACAACGCCGCTGGAGCTGCTGCTGCCCTACCAGGCGCAGTGGGTGGCGGACGAGAGCCGCTTTAAGGCCGGCATCTGGAGCCGTCAGAGCGGCAAGGATTTTTCCACCGCGGCGGAGGCGGTGAGGGATGCGATGGTCCGGGCCAAGACCACCTGGATGATTGCGGCTCCCTCCGAGCGCCAGGCCATGGAGTCGCTCTCCAAGTGCAAGGAGTGGGCTGAGGCTTTTTCCATTGCCCTGGCCGCCGAGGAGATTGAGCGCCAGGACGGCCCCAACACGCTGCTCAAGTCCGGCTCCATCACGTTTGCCAATGGTTCCCGGATCCTGGCCGTGCCGGGCCGTCCGGATACCGTGCGAGGATTTAGCGCTAACTTAGTATTAACGGAGTTTGCATTTTTCGAGGACCCCGATGCGACATGGCGTGCTGTCCTGCCCTCCATCACCAACCCCCTGCGCGGGGGTGAAAAAAAGGTCCGCCTCATTACTACCCCCAACGGCAAGACCGGGCGTGGCGCCAGGACGTACAAGATCATCAACGACAACCTGATCCATCCCAGGGAGGGCCGCAAGCAGCACTGGTCCTGCCATGTGGTAACGATTGCCAAGGCGGTGGAGGATGGGCTGCCCATCGACATTGATGAACTGCGGGAATCCCTAGACGACCCCATTGGCTGGGCGCAGGAGTACATGTGCGAATTTCTCGACTCGTCCAACGTGCTGCTGCCCTACGACCTGATCGCCACGGCGGAGTCGGCCAGTGCCACAGTGTCCTGCGACCCGGCCATCTACCTGGGCAACAAGCTGGACCTGCGCCTGGGCATCGACTTTGGCCGCACCAACGACCCGACGGTCTGCTGGACGCTGGAGCGGGTGGGAGACGTGCTGGTCACCCGCGAGGTGCTGGTGCTGCGCAACATGTCCGTGCCCGACCAGATGGAGGTGTTGAGGCACCGCATCAAGGCCGCTCGCCGGGTGTGCTACGACTATACGGGCGTGGGGATTGGCATGGGCGACGTGCTGGTCAAGGAGTTTGGGCGCTGGCATCCGGAGGGCCACGAGTTTGGCAAAATCGAATTGTGCACGTTTACGACGGCCTTTAAGAGATTGATTTTCCCACGCTTACGACAGGCCTTTGAGTCTCCCTGCCGTGTCCGCATCCCGATCGACGTGGAGGTGCGCGAGGACCTGCACGCCATGCAGCAGATCTTTAGAGGCACGGATTACACCTACGAGGCCCCTCACACCAGAGAGGGCCACTCCGACCGCTGCACGGCCCTGGCTCTGGCCCTGCGCGCCGCCGACGGCCACGTGCAACACCACCTCCCGGCTCCAGGCAGCAGCCGCATCATCAAGGGTGCCGGCCTGTTTGGCGGCCGCTCCCACGGCTCTCTCTTTGGCGGCCGTCCCTCCCTCAACCGCTTAATGGCAGCAGCATAGTATGATCAGACGACTCTACAACTACATCCTCCACCGCAAGCCCCATGCAGAGGGCGTGCAGAGGTCGCTCACGACTCCCGACAATCCCTCCCAGGACAGCAGGCCGGGCATGTTTGGATTTTTGCCCTTGTCCGAGCTGGACAAGGAGCGCCGCCGCCAGATTGAGCGCGTCTGCCCGCTGGACTACCTGAGCGTGGACACGGTGCGCCGCTGCCTGCAGGAGTGCCAGCTGGGAGCCTATGCTGAGCAGCAGTGGATCTGGGAGCAGATGGAGCAATACGATCCGATGCTGCTGACCTGCCTCACCAAGAGGGACGACGCTCTGGACAAGTACGACTGGTCCATCACCGTCAAGCCCGATCTGGACGACCGCGACAGCCTGCTGGCTGAGGCTCAGCAGCGCACCATTACCGACCTCTGCAACGCCATCGTCAACATGGACGAGGCCATCACCGCCTTGTCCCAGGCGTCCCGCCGCCACTACAAATTCTTGCAACCTTACGCCGACAGCGATGGGCTGCATCTGCTGCCTATCGACAACTGGCTGATGTGCCGGGACGGCTACCGTGGGGCATGGGGCTACAACCCCAACGCCCAGTTTGGCCGTTACCGGGGTGAGACTTTGCCCGTCCCGTTGGACGACCTCATCCTGCGCCTGCATCCCCGGCCCATCGACATGCCAGCCCAGATGCTGGTACTCAACCGCAGCACCACACTTGCCCAGTGGGACGTCTTCTTGGAGCATCTGGGCACTCCTCCGGCGTTTTTTGTCCTCCCGGCGGATTGCTCGGAGGACCTGCGCCAGCTATACATTCAGGCGGCGGCCAGGATGCTGTCCGCCGCCACCGGCGTCATCGACCATGGTGCCGACATCAAGTCCGTCCCTGTGTCCCAGACGAGCGTCGACCTGTTTGACCGCCGCTACAAGGTAGCCACCGAGGAGATCGCCATGCTGACCACGGCCGGCAAGCTGACCGTGATGACCGAGTCGGGCTCCGGCACGCTGGCGGGGGGAGCCCAGGCCGACGGGTTTGCCGACTGGGCGGCGGGCGAATCGTCCTCCATCGCCACCGTGCTGACGGCCCAGCTGGTCAACCGGGTGCTCGACGAGTACCACCCCGGCCAGCCGCACCTGGTGGAATTCACGCTCTCGTGCGTGGACAAGACCACGCCGGACAAGGAGATTGCCAACGCGGCCGCCCTGCGCGCCGCCGGCTACGACATCGACGACGCCGAGGTCAGCGAGCGCACCGGCTGGCAGGTGACTGCCGGGGTATCCTCCTCCCAGCTCTACGCCATCAAGGCCGCCGGCTACGTGCCCCAGCAGCAGACCATGGAGGGTGTCGTCAAGATGCCCCTGCAGCCCGCCCCCCAGGAGACGCCCTACACGCTCAACTCCCGCCGCCGCGACGCCCTCACCACCCTGGCTCTGCACCGCAGCACCACGCTCTGGGAGCCGGCCCGCCGCCGGCTGGAGGAGGTGGTCGCCCACCGTCTCCGGGACATCGACGAGCGCCTGGAGCGGGTCACGCTGGAGCTGCTGCCCCTCTCCCCGGAGGAGCAGGCCCAGCTGGCCCTGATGCTGCAGGTGCCCGGAGAGGAGGAGATCGTCTCCACGGCACTCCAGATTGCCCGACGCCTCCAGGTGGCCCGTGACGAGGGGAGACGCCGCGCGGCGGCCATTGACCCGTCTCTTGCCACATCCACCCCTGCACGACCCCTGCACGGCGCAAATTCAGCCAAATCCGATATATGAGCAGCTACCGAGACAGATACATTGCCCGCGGCATCCCCCCATTTGACCCCTCCTCCTGCGCTCCGTACCCCGTCGGACAGGTCCCGCAGGCCGGCTGGTACCTGATTGAGCCGGCCGGCACCTACACCATCCCGGTGCCCGACACCTCCATCGCCCCGGACAAGCGCTGGGACGTGGACGAGGTCATCGACGAGGCAGCCCTGCAGGATATCTGCGAGTCCTATGACCCCGCCGTCAACGGCGGCAACGGCATCCAGGTCAACAACGACCACCTCTACCTGCGCACGACCGGCGACAACCCGGCCCTGGGCTGGTGCAAGGCTCTGGACTACGGGCAAGTAGATGGCCGCCTCTACCAGGCCGCCTACATCGCCTGGGTGGACGACGCCCACCGCGACCTTAACCAGGGCAAGTACTGGGCCTACAGCACCGAGTACAAGCTGGCCGACTACCAACAGGCATACAAGGACGGCTACAGACCGACGCGCCTGTCCGGCCTGGCCGTCACCAACAACCCGGACCACGAGGCCCAGCCGGGCATCATCCGCCAATCCGCTGCCGGCGACGTGGTCGTCCACAGCCGCAGCATGAGCATCTCTCATCACCACAATAACATGAGTACACAACAACGACACCAACGGGTCCTGCACTCCGAGGGCACCGCCCCCGGAGATGAGGACAAGAACAAGGTCAACGATACCAACACCAACTCCGACAATCCCCCTCCGTCCAACACGGAGGAGGAAAAGAAGAAGGAAGAGGCGGCCGATACGACTAACACCAACAACGACGACAACGACGAAACCAACTGCAACTCCGAGGACGAGGGCTGGCTTGGCATCTGCAACGAGATTGCCAAGGTGCTCAACCTCTCCGAGACCGCAACAGGCGACGACATCCTCAAGGCCGTCACCGACCTCAAGACGGACTTTGACTTGCTCAAGCAGCAGGCCGCCGAGTCCGGCTCCGCCACCCAGGCCCACAGCAAGGCTCCCCTCACGCGCCAGCTGCACAACAACCAGGGCGGCCGGCGCATGGACAGCAAGATCACTCCCGCCGGAGTAGTCACCCACCGCACGCCGGAGGGCAAGGCCGTCCAGATCCCGCAGAGCGACGTCGATCTGGTGGCCCATTGCCGCAAGGCGGTGGACGCCGAGGTAACCAAGCACGGCCGTGCCCTGACCCCCGGCGAGTACGATCGCGCCTGGTCCAGGGCGGCCGAGGAATTCGCCGGGCGGCGGCGAGGTAACAGTTAACAGGTAATAGTTAACAGTATCGTTACCATCCATCAATAACTATTAACTCTTAACCATTAACTATTAAATAACATGATTATCAAGCAGACTCCCGTGCTGCGCCGCGACTGGCCGGCCGGCACCACCGGCACCGACAAGAGCGAGGGCAAATTCGCCAAGCTCTCCGCAGACGGCAAGACCATGTCCCTGGTGACCTCCGCCACCGACATCCCCGATGGTGTTGTCAGCAACCCTGACGGACGCGACGGAGCCGACGGCAACGGCGGCGACCTGATCCTCCAGTCCCATCCGGGCATCGTCCAGGCGCGCCTCAACGAGACGCCCGGCACGATTGAGACCGGCACCGACTTGGCGCTGTGCGCCGATGCCACCGTCAAGGCGGCCACCGGCGCAGCCGGCGAGGTTGTCGTGGCCAGGTCCCTGGCCCCCAATACCAGCGGCCAGGGCGACTGCCTCCACGAGGTCATCCTCGTCGCCCGTCCGGCCGCCACTGCCGCCAAGGCCTAACTATTAACTCTTACCTATTAATTATTACATAGCATGAGTACATCCGCAACCTACGCCGTCAACCTGCCGCTGACCAACTACATTGTCGGCTGGTACGGCACCCAGACCCACGACCCGGCTCGCTTTCTCGCGCCGGGAGTCAAGGCCCCCGGCCTGCTGACCACCTACAAGCGCTACCTGCGACAGGACGCGTTTGCCACATCCGACACCCGCCGCCCCATGTACGACTCGCCCCGTACCATCGACATCCGTGGCGAGGACGTCCCGGTGATGCTGGAGGAGCACGTCCTCAAGATCGGCATTGACGACCGCGAGCTGCTCGGAGCGGTGGACGAGGAGGTCTACCGCAACAGCCTGCGCCAGTCCAAGACCCGCGCGCTGGCACGGCACATGCTCATCTCCCACAACAAGGAGGTGTTTGACTACGCCAACAGCGTCATCCCCGGCATCACGTCGGTGGATGGCATCACGGAGGCCAATAAGTGGAGCGACCGCTCCAAGCCCGTGGTCAGCATCCTGACCAGTCTCATCAACAAATTCGCCGTCAACAACGGCGTCTACCCCAACCGCATCCTGACCACACGCGACATCTGGGCGGACATCCAGGCCAACACGGAGGTCCAGTCCATGATGGGTGAGATGGGCCGCAAGGTCCTCACGCCGGAGACGCTCCTGGAGCTCATCGGCCTGCAGGGCGACGACATCCCGCCGGTCAAGGTCATGCGCACCATCGCCTCCTACAATCCGGGAGGAGTGGGCGGAGCAGAGGTGGACAACGTCAACGTCGTGGGCAACAACATCTACCTGTTTTACGCTGACGACAACCCGTCCCTGGATGACATCTCCGCGCTCAAGACCCTTAACCTCGCGGGAGATGACATGTACAGCACGGTGGAGACCTACCGCGACGAGGACATCTCCACGGAGTGGCTGCGCGTGCGCGGCCATCACAAGGTGGTGTTTGCCGCCCCGTCGGCCATGATGCGCATGCAGATTGCCTGATGCGGTTTTTCCGCCGCCTCCGGGCGGCGGAAAACAAAGACAAAATACTAACGACCAAAGACTAAATATTATTATGGCAATCGTCCAATCAACCAAGACCAACAAGGCCGCCGCTCCTCAGGCTCCCGCCCAGGAGATGACCCCCACCAATACCGACCAGGACCAGACCACGCCGCCCGTGGAGGATACCGCTGCCGAGGTATCCACACCGGAGCCTGCAGCCGGTCCCGCCCGTCAACCTGCCGTAGAGCCCTCCGCTCCCGCCGCCAAGGGTGACAGTGACTGCCCGGCGACAGGGGACGATCCCGGCCGCAACATGACCACTCACGAGTATGATGCCCTGCATGGCTCCGCCAAGACCCTGGAGCCATACGCAGCCTCCTTGCGTCCCATCCAGGACGGCCTGACTCCCAGACAGGAGATCACAGCCATCATCGCCGGGGGAGTGATCAGCGGCATCCTGGCCCGGACCAAGCCCTACGAGATGCTCGACCTGCGCAAGGCTGCCGAGGCCATCGGCATGTGTGACACGCTCGTCGATATGATCCTGCACCTCGACGATCCCGCCCCGGTGGGAGATGAGTTAACAGGTAATAGTTAACAGGTAACAGTATAAGACTATTAACTAATCACTATTAACTATTAACTGATATGCTCCACTGGATCACATTGACGGCGGACATGCTCACGGAGGTCATCGACCGCGCCGAGCTGGAGGCCATCACGGCCGCCGACACGAAGGGCACCGTCGTGCCCGGCATCATCCAGGACGTGACGGCAGCCGTGCGCGAGGCCATCGCGGGCAACGCCGCCAATGTGATGGACCTGCAGAGCGACACCACCATCCCGCGCACGCTCAAGCCGGAGGCCCTGGACATGATCGCCTGGCGTCTGCTCAAGCGGTTTGCGGTCTCGGTCTCCGAGGACCGGGATAAGGCCAACACAGCCGCCCACGAGCGGCTGGAGGCCGTCCGGGCCGGCACCCACCGGGTGATCGCTCCGGACGGCCGCATGCCCGTGCCTCCCGGCAAGCGTCCCTACGTCCAGGGACCGCGTCCCGCCTACGGCTCCGGAGCGCCGGGGTTGTTCCCGTCCCCTGGACGGGGGCGCGGGAACAAATACTAAAGACGATGCCCCTGACGGGGCAAAGATCAAAGACAAAAACATTTAGTAATTTATAAATCCATGCCAAGTCCCTCAGAGTTGATGCAATCCAAGGTCACGGTGCCTGCTGCCGGCATGTCGTCGGCAGACTGGGACGGCGTGGATCCGGACATCCGGGAGCGCTCCTACTGGACAGCCAGGGAGGGGTGTTATGCCCGCGTGCAGGGATTTAGGGATCGCTCCCAGGGGATCGTGGATGGCAATCTGTCCGAGGCCGACGCTCTGCGCGAGGTCCGCGCGATGCTGCGTGCCACCGGCTACCGTCCGGAGCCGGGCACGGAGGGCACCATCCAGGACCTCAACTCTGATGCCCGCCAGCGCCTGATCCTGGATACCAACGTAGCCATGGTTCAGGGCAAGGCCTACCGGGACTCCATGATGGGGTCGATTGCTTACCCGGCCCAGCGCCTGGTGCGCGAGCGCTACAGCCGACAGCCCAGGGACTGGGCCGCCCGCTGGAGGGAGGCGGCCGCCGCCGTCAACTACGAGGGCGTGGCCACCGACGGCTCCCACATTGCACTACTGACCTCGCCCATCTGGCGCAAGCTCAGCCGGTTTGACCTGCCGTACCCGCCCTATGACTATAATAGTGGGATGGGAGTGGATCCGGTCGATTACGAGGAGGCTCAGCGCCACGGCCTGGTTATCCCGGAGGCGACGATTGAGGGGATGGATAACGAGTCGCTCAACGCCAGCCTGGAGGCGTCCGTCGCCAGGATGGACGGCGACCTGCAGCAGGCATTTGCCAGAGCGTTGGCGGATTGTGTGGAGGTGGAGGGAGACCGCGTCTACTACACCGACCCCAACGGCACACGCCCGGTACACTGGAGCGAGGCCGGGCGTGTGATCTGCGGGCAGCGCCCTCCCGTCATCCCGGACACCCAGGCCCGCGCCGTCGTCAAATTTGTGGAGGACCAGCGCAAATTTGACCGGGCGCAGCGCGGCGTCCAGGGTTACGCCACCCAGGAGGAGTGGGACGCCCTCTACGATGCCGTCAACCGCATCAGGCCCACCGACGTCCGGGAGAGCGGCACGCTCTACCGGGGCATGTCCATCGACTCTAACAACGCCGACCAATTCCTGGATCGTATCAAGCGCGACGGCTACCAGGCATTACCCACCAAGATGGTGGACAGCTGGTCGCGCACGGAGGAGACGGCGCAGCGGTTTGCGGCCGGCGGCAAGCCGGGCAACGAGAGGATCATCCTGGTCAACGAGGACTACCGCTCCGGCCACCGCATCGACACCATCGTCCGCACTCTCCAGGAGCAGAGGCGGCTCGTCAACAAGACCGACCAGCATCCCCATACCAATGAGAGCGAGGTGCTGATCATGCAGGGCGTGCGCCACAGAGTCAACAAGATCGTCCGGGGGAGGGACGGTACACCCACCTACGTCTATGTCAGCGAGCAGCAATAACAGATCAACCCTTACGCCGGAGATGGCGGTTCTGGCGGCCGTTGCCATTGCGGCCGCCTACAAACGGTCTGGCCGGCTGCCAGCCCTGGGCTCGTGCCCGGCTTTCCCAGTCGGACGCCTCCGGCCGGGCAGTGGTGGCTGCAGCATCGCGCGGTCTGGCCAGCTCCTTGAGCCACCAGCGCAGGTCGCGGTTACTGATCTTGCCGTCCATCCCACTCATGTCCCTCTTATGCCTCAACCCTTAACCGATGTCAACTCATGATCAAGCTCCACGTCGATGTGATAGGCCTCAACCGGCTCCCCCTGGCTCCAGCCATCCGCACGGAGATGGTGGCCGACGTGGCCAGGGCCGCCCGCCAGGCGGTGCGGGATAGTTTCCAAGGCATGGTCGACCGCACCCAGTCCCAGGGATTCTGGGGCGCGGCCAAGCGATCGGTCAATCCTCCCGTCATCCGGGACAACAAGGCCACCATTGATATCACCCACATCGGCGTGCGCCTGCAGTGGCTGGGCGGCACCGTCAAGCCCTCCGGCCGCAAGTCGGAGGTGACCGGCCGCCGCATCAAGAGCCTGCTCATCCCGTTCAGGGATTCCCCCTTGCGCCGGCGCTCCCTGGCCAGCCTCCACATCCCGGAGGATGAGGTCATGGTGCTGGGCGACGTCGATACCGGCAGCGCCATCCTGGCCCGCGTCAAGCAGCGCAAGCGCCGCAATAAGGACGGCCACTACCAGGACGTCACACCGCTTGGTGCCCTGGTCAAGTCCGCTACCATCCCGGCCCATCCGGAGGTGATGCCCTCCCGCGAGCAGATGCGCGAGTATGCCGTGCACGCCGCCACCCTGGTCCTCAACCGCCTCCTGGCCCAGGCCGACGACAACTCAACACTCAACTCTTAACTCTCTAATCTCCACACAATGGACAAGGATTACAAGCTCGCCGAGCATCTCATCGCCCACCTGCAGCAGGACGAGGTCCTGGCCGCCATGGTGTGCCCCACCGTGTGGGACGACCAGGACCAGGTGGATGCCATCAACCGCTCGGCCATCGGCCAGCCCGGCAGCGTGGCCGTCACGCCGGCCGGCTACGTGCCCCTCCTGGAGATGGGCGTCGATGCGCCGATGGTGCGCATGCACGCCGTGCTGGCCGTGAGCTGCTTTGCCCGGACAGCCGGGATGCCCGGAGGCATGCCGCCTCTGCGCTGTCTGTCCGGCATGGTCGGGCAGGCGCTGCATGCCGTGCGCCTGTGGGACCCGGTTGTCGACCGCGTCTGCTACGACATGCCCTCCGTAGCCTCTGTCGAGGACTACGACATGACCAAGAGCAAGCTCACCGGCTACCGGGGCCGCGCCGTCATCCTGTACGCCCCCGTCAATTTTTGATCATCCTTACCCACAACATACAACCATGGCTAAGACCAATACCACAACCAACAACACAGATACGACCAGCCCAACTCCGCAGGCTCCCGCCCAGCAGGAGGCGCTGGTGTTAGTCCGCGTGACCAGGACGGGCACGCTCATCAACGGCGCTTATGGGCGAGCAGGAGCAGTCACCAGAGTCACGGCCGCTCAGGCCAAAGCCCTGGAGGAGGCCAAGCTGGCCGTCCGCATCGGCGTATAACCGCCAACACCATCAACTATTAACCATTAACTATTAACTAATCACTAACATGTCTAGAATTATCATCCCCGGCCTGATCATCGGCTCCCTGGTGCACATCGCCAAATTCGGAGCCGCCATCGGCACTGGCGACCAGGCCAAGACCGTGTCTGCAGACTGGCTGCCCGTCCCTCCAACCGACGAGGCCCCCGGTCCCTGGCTCTACATGGGCAAGATCCGCACCAGCAACCCTCAGATTGAGCCCAAGACATCCGAGATTGAGGGCACCAACAAGGGCGGCACCTACGAGACCGAGGAGATGCTGTTAACCACCAAGCGCAAATTCCTGTTCTCGTCCAATTACATCACCCCTGAATTCTTGCAATTGTCCTTTGGACTCCGCGAGGACTGGGGCACCGAGCAGGTGGTCTTTGACTCCGGCTCTCCGCAGATCGACGTCTACGTCTACACCGAGTGGACCGACGCCTATCGAGACGGAGCCAAGATCATGAGCGCCTGCATGCAGGGACGCCTGCGCCTGGTCAACCCGGCCAAGGCGGCCTCGGATCCGGCTCTGGCCGAATTCGAGCTCTCGGTCGTCCACAACCAGCTCTGCAAGCTCACGCCCGACGCTGACTATTCGGTCGTTTAAGCGCCACTTCCTCCCGGCGTCATCGCCGGGAGGATCCACTCTCAACTCACCACCCTCCACACTGATATATGGATATCCTCATTGACCTGGCCACCATGGCCGTCATGCTCCCCTCCGGCGTGCCGCTCACCGACCTGTCCCTGGTGCGCGGGGACAAGCTGCCTCTGCGCGTCTCCCTGCTCGACGATGGCACGCCCGTCACTCCCTCCGGCACACGGCCGGCCCTGGCCGTCAAGACCGCCCTGGGCGACGACACCCTGGTACTGGCCGCCACCAATCTGGAGCCGGTCGATGACGCCCTGGGTGCGGCCTATGTCGGCAGTCTGTCGGTCAACACGACCCAGCTGGTTGCGGCCATGGGGAGTGCCGAGAGCATCGACCTGGTCGGAGAGCTGGTCCTCATGGCCGGAGACGGATCCCAGCGCACCTCGTCGCTGATCAGAGTGGCAGTGCGCCAGGATATCATGCCGGCAGACGTCGTCCCTCCGGAGGACGTCGTCGCCAACTGGGAGGAGATGGTGGCCGCATCCCTGGCCGCCCAGCTGCCGGATGTACTGGACGGCGCTCTGCAAGAGCGCGGCATGCACGTGGACCCCGTTACCGGATCGTCCACCCTTACCACCGGAGAGGCCGAGACTCCCACGGTCATGGCCTGCTACGCAATGGAGTGGGGAGACGAGCTGCTGGCCGGCCACTTGACCGATCAATGCCGCCTGCGCAGCGTGACCATGACCTATTACACAGACACGGGATTGCTTGATCATCACTGGCTGCGCATCTGGCGGTTGGAGAGCGACAAGTATGTCGTGGCCGGGGTAGCTCCCGCCGTAGCTCTCCCTGCCAATAACCAGCCCATGACCTGGGATTTTACACCCGGCGTCCCTCTGCGGCGGGGGGACAAGATCATGCTGGAGATATGTGCCGGCCCGGACGCGGATCATCTGACCACTCACGAGCTGGGCGTCCATGCCGTCATCACGGCGGCCAAGGATGGCCGGGGCATCGCCTCCGCCGTCAGTTATCCGCCCGTCATCACGCAAGCCACCATAGCCCCCGTGCTGTCCGTCACGGTTGATTACGACGACGGAGTGATGGTGGGTGGTACGGAGCTTGCCACCGCCGCCCAGATGCAGGGGCTGGGCAATGATGTCCGTACAGCCTCCGCAGACGCCCAGGCTGCGGCTACGGCGGCCACCACGGCCCGCAACCAGGCGCAGACGGCGGCCACCAATGCGGGGACATCCGCCACCAGCGCGGCCAGTTCCGCCACCGCGGCCCAGCAGGCCCTGGCCGCCATCCCGCAGGTGGATGCTGAAGGCAACATGACGCTGGCCGGAGGGATTGCTCTTTCCGCTGGGCAAAAAATTACATTGAGTAACGGAGGAGCAACGATTTACGCCAGCTCAAACAGTGCCGTTGTCCATGTTTCTGCGCTTGCTTCCTCCGGGGAAATATCCGGCAATGTCGTTAATTGCAACAGGGTTGCCGCCTCTACTCTGTCCATCACCACGGCGGCTACTTTTGGAGGCACGATCAATGCCAACGGGGGGATTAATATTCCGGTAGCGCCATCCACTGACACGGAGGCGGCCAGATACAGGGAGGTGCGTCTGCTTCACGAGATGGAGTTTTCCGCGTTGCGTACCTATTTCAATTCTTCCAATCCTTTTTCCTGGGGAATACTTGTGGACCGGTTTTGGTGGGCTGCCGGGCGAGACAACATGCCGGCATGGACTGTGGTCACGGCTGATTTTAATATGATCAATCTCGACAATAACAATTCAGCTTACGACGGCTTGACCAGTTGTTATTTCCCAATGTCCTGCGGCCTGGGATATGGCCGGTGCTTTGATTCGATCGCCATAGGCAATACTTCTTTCAATGCGGATTACGCGAGCCTGGATGATGATCCCTTTGCCACGCCCGCAGGTTACATGCGATACTGGGTCGATATACAGATAGGCCGTCCGGCCAATGGCCAATGTGCCGTGTCTGTCCGCATGTCCCGGTGGGATAATGCGTCCAGTACTGCCGTCAATACCACCCACCAGTGTTCCGTGCCCGACAGCCTTGCCTTGCGGGGAGTGGCTTTGTCCATGACGAGTAAGCATTCCGGTGTCTGGCTGGTTGGGTTTGATAAAAGCGCCGGGCGTCTTGTTTCCTACAAGGTTTTGCCGGAGACATTTACGTTGGATTCTTATAACAGAGCGATGTCCAGCAGGCTGTCACTGGCAAAGACAGCGGGACATTGTTCTGTCGGGGTTCATGCACCCAATTATTATGGAGGAACTGTCCTAGGCGAATGGTGCGATTTGATACAAATAAATTAACCGATTAACAGTTATGGATAATACCCAAATACAGATACAGTTTCCTTCGCCCGGGGCGTGGGAGGAGTTCACGATGACGGCCGTGTTTCCCGATAAGGATGGATTTGTGCAGTCCCGACGCTATACGCAGGACGACATACCCGCCGATCAGGCCCCGGCATTACAATCCGTGGTGGCCGCGCTGGTAGGGCTGGCCGAGCCTTGGCAGGCGTCCCAGGTGTGGGCGCATCTGATGACGGCGACGATCTACAGTGAGGATGATCCTTACACCCCCACCGGGCAACGGGACGAGGTTGCGCTTGATGTCGAGGCCGTCCATGCGGAAACCGGAGGGCGCAGGATATTTACGGTTTATGACTACCCGGATTTTATCATCACGGATGACGAGGCTGTGGCGTTTTTCAAGCACTTCACTTCTGATGTTCTCCACTCTTAACTCTCAACCCTCCACTCTCATCACGCCATGCACTACCTCTCCCTCGACACGGTCATCTACCGCCCGGCCGGCCTGCAGGACATCGTGCTGTGCCAGTACGACGACGTCATGGCGGAGCTGGTGAGCGTCAAGCCCTCCATCCAGATCCAGCGAGAGGGTGTGATTGGCAGCCCCTGGATGCACCAGGCCGCGCGCGGCAACGCCTCCCTGCAGATGACCCTGACGGTGGTCAGGGCCTGGGCGACGTTTGCCCGCGCCCAGGCATGGGGGTTGGACCTGCAGGAGACTCTCACCCTCCACCCGGAGGGTACGGTTACCTGGTTGTCCTGCTACCACCAGCGGCGGCCGTCACGCACCAGGACCTACCACGCCACGGTGGATCTCGTCCAGCCTCTGCCGCTCACCAGCGATCACGACTTGGGACCGGACGGACCGCGCCTCGGCCGCCGCCCGGAGGATATCCGGCTGCCGGACACCGAGGGCAAGGCATGGGCGGCCGTCCAGTTATCCCTCACCCTGACGGGAGAGATATCTTAACCACTATTAACTCTTAACTCATCACTATTAACTAACATGGCAGACAAGGATTACAAGGTACAGGTAGGCGTGGAGGCTACGGCCAACACGGGAGCGCTGGACAAGGTCAACAAGGGGCTGGATAGCCTGCGCCAGACGGCCCGGCAGGTCAACGACGAGCTAGGCCGGGAGGAGACAATCGACAACCTGGAGGAGGTGGCGGATGCCGCCGAGGATACCGCTGAGGCTATCGACAAGACAACCGACTCTGCAGAGGGTCTGCAGGGGGCCGTCAGCCAGGTCGGACAGCAGGCCAGGACCACCGGCAACGACGTCGCCCAGGCCGGGGACAAGGGGGCGGCGTCTCTCAACAAGATGGGGCGCAGCGCCAGGCAGACGCAGTCGTCCCTGGTGGCCCTGCGCGGCAGGATGATGGCGACGTTCAACGTCGTTAATGAGCTGGAGTCTTTCTACAACCGTGGCAAGGCCATCGGCCAGTGGATCCTGGACTCTTGGGACAAGGTAATCGAGGGCGTGGACAAGGCCGCCGTCAAGCGGGCGCGGGAGCTCAAGGACCGTCTGGCTACCGAGGCCGCCGAGCGCGAGCAGGCCTATACCGATGCGCTGACCAACGCCAAGCGCGAGCGCATCTACGACGAGGAGCAGCGCAGGATCACGGCCATTAACGAGCTCTACTCCCAGCGCATCCAGCTCATCGGCCAGCTGGCCGCCAACCGCACGGCGGAGGTGGACCACGTGGAGGCTCTCCGGCTCAAGGAGCTGGAGCTGCAACGCACGATCGTGCGTACCCGCGAGATCAGGGGTGAGATCACCCAGGAGACGGCCGCCGCCCTGATGGCCGACCTGGATGCCTCCGAGGCCAGGGGTGCGGCCAAGTCCCGCGAGGACCGCCAGCAGATCATGCTGGAGGCGGCTATCCAGGCCCGCGACGAGACCGCCAGGCAGGTGGCCCGGATCAAGGCCGAACAAGAACAGGCGGCCAAGTCGCCTTATGCTGGGGTCACTCCGGAGGAGTATCGCCAATACAAGAGGGATGTAGAGGATTATCACCATCGGGAGCGCACCCAACAGAGGATGCAAGACATTGCAAGGCTTGAGCAGGAGCTGCAAGATGCCATAGCCCTGCGCACCAGCAAGGGACTCAGCGATCCCCGTGTAGCCAGAGATACTCAGGATAAGATAGATAAGACAATGGAGCGTCTCCAGCAGTATAAGGACCTTGCTCAATACATTGCCGACGCAGACGCTAAGGTAGAGGCTATAGAGGCTTACTACCGCAGCAGTAATCCTCTGGTCCACTACGATCAGGACAACGCCGGCAGTATGCAGATGACTGAGGACATCTCCAATGCCATCAAGGACCAAGATAAGAGTGAGACGACCCGCAAGGAGCGCCTCAAAACTGCCGAGGACCAGCTCAAGCTGGACGAGGCCAACGTCTCCACCCAACAGCAGCTCCTGCAGTACCAGCGGGAGATCAACGCCAGGGAGGCTGTCATCGCCGCCGCCAAGGCGGACCAGGCCAGCGCCGTGGCTGCAGATGAGCGTCGGCAAAAGGACCTCGCCGAGCTGGCCAGCCAGCGCAAGGGCGTCCAGGAGCGCTGGCGCAGGCGCTACGATCAACTCACTGACGGCCAGGATTACAAGGATCATGAGACGCCCGGACTCAAGCGGTTGCTTAAGGAGGGGCAGCACATGGCCGATGCCGGCTACATGTCCGAGCAGGACTCCGCACGCCTGAGCCAGTTGCGCGACGAGGCGCTCAAGGGCCTGCCCAAGGAGCTGGCCGCCAAGGTCAAGTGGATGATGGACGACATGATCAAGGGTTACTCCAAGGCGGCGGCCGGAGAGCGCAACCTGATGACTCCCCTGGAGCGCAAGGATCTGGAGGCTCAGCGATACAAGGGCAAGCTGGACGGATTGTCCGACATCCTCCCCAGTCTCCCCAAGGATGGAGCCGCCGCCAAGATTGTGGACATCCTCAAGGATGTCGCCAAGTATGGCGTACTCAACGACGCTACGATCAAGCAGCTCCAGTCCCTGACGATGCGTATCGACCAGGACGACGAGGCGGGCATGCGCGTGGTCAGGCTGGTCAAGGAGCTGGTCCATGGAGAGCTGGGCCGCATTCTGACGGCCATGTCCCGGCCTCAGCCGGCCAATCCCGCCAGGCCGGCACGGCCCCGGCGCGTCACTCCGGAGGGCCGCGACCTGGACGCCGAGGAGGAGATGCGCGCGCGCATCCGCGCCGGCGCACAGGCTCCGCAGCCTCCTCCACAGCCTGTCCCTGCGGCAGGCCAGGACGCCAGCGCCATGGTCAGCGAGTTTACCCGGCAGATGCTTGGGCAGGGCAACGCCACGGGCCGCATCCTGGATGTGATGCAGCAGTTTCTTGCCGTCGCCCGGCAGGCGGCGGACAAGTCGGCACGGCACAATGAGCGCCTCAGCAAGATTGAGCAGGAGGTCTCCGGCTTATTGTCCCGCGAGCGCTACAGCCGCCACCGCTAACCCATCTGTCGCATCACCGCCATGAGAGTCATTGAGATCACGGGCAAGGCCATCAAGGGTGCCTCCTGCAACTGGAGCAATTTTGGCCCGCTCAAATTCACCTGGCAACAGCTGGCGCGCGACCAGGACGAGCCGGCACCCTATGCCTACATGGATCAAGTGCGCGTGGTGTGGGACGCCGTGACGGTGATGGAGGGGACCATCCGCAAGTGCGCCCTGGAGCAGTCCGGCAATGCCTGGCGGTGGTCCATTGAGGCGTGCGACATCCTCCAGCCCCTGGAGGGGGCGCTGTGTTTCAGCCCATCCGGAGGGTTGAGGGGGGCGCTTAATGCCAACATATCCGGAGGCAGCGCCGAGAGCGTGCCCCGCCGGGTGGGCATTGCCGCCACCCTCAAGGCGGTGCTGGAGGATGCCCGCAAGCACGGCCTCCTCTCTGCCGACGTGGGCATCGACGTGTCCGTGTCCGCCTCCGCCTGGATGTGGGATACGGCGCTCTCCTGCGACATGTATGCCGGCGTGCTGCGCAAGGTGTTGGCCAGCCGTCCCGGCATGGTGTGCCGGGTGGATTATACGGGAGACGCCCCCGTGATCAGGGTGGCCGACGGGGCCGATCTGCCCGTGACCACCCTGGACCGAGTGAGAGACAGGCTCTCCAGTATCAAGCTCACCCCCCGGCCGGACCTGGTCCCCCCGGCCGTGGGCGTCGTGCTGACTGCCGGCAATCAGGCTTACCAGTCCCAGGTCTGGCCACGCGGGGCGTCCCTGCACCAGGAGGGATGCGTAACTGTTCAGGTGGCCGTCAGTCCGGACAGCCCGGATGATGACGAGCCGCAAGGTTCCGAGTCCCCGGTGTGGGATTTTACCAAGCCTGTTGTCGAGGTGACAGGGCACAAACTGCCCACCAACGATGTGGAGGGAGCCATCTACTGGCGGCGCAAGATACCCCAGCTTGCCACCTTGACGGCCGCGCGGTATGGGAGGATCAAGAAATCCGTAATAGCCGGCGTTGACGGATCCACCCAGAGCAATTATTCCACTGACGACTCCGCTCAGCGTTACGAGCATGTGAGCGGTCAGCTGAGCGAGAGCTGCAATACCATCAAGTGGTGTTATGTGGAGCTCAAGCAATATGTATACATGGACGCCAAGCCCCCCAAGGGCTGCGAGATGCTGTTCCCGCACACCAAGCAAGTCAACGGTGTGACCAGATACTACCATTGGATGACATGGAGGGGGCGCACCATCAACACCATGCACCGCAAGTACCGGGCCAGCAAGTCAGGGGATGCCGGGGCTGACGGGGGAGGAGAGCCGCCCATCAGCGGAGGCGGTACGCCGCCGGCCGGTCAGGCGTGGCCGGATTACACCTCCATCCTGCGGGATTATTACGAGGTCACCCGCGACGTCCCCGTAGAGGGCAGCGTCACCGCCCTGCGGGCCGTGTCGCCCGCCATCCTGGTGGGCAGCAGGCTGGCCATCACCGGATCCCGGCGCGAGTACCGCGACATGGCCACCGTCGTGCAGAGCGTCAGCGTTGATCTGGACGGAGAGAGCACGGCGGTCACCACTGGCGTGCCGGCGCATTTGTCTCTGCAGGACATGATTGATCGCATGCGGCAGATAGCCGACGACCAGCAGGCGCTGGACGACCAGGACCAAGTGGACGGCCCGGTCCAGACGCTGCAGTACGACAGCGAGGCTTACAAGTCTCCGCCCGCGCCCACCCTGGGACCGGAGGGGGAGATCGTGTGGTCGGCAGCCCCGGAGCAGCCTCCGATTTATGGTCTGCAGGTAATCCTTGACTGGGATGACGATAACGCCAATGTGACCGGCGCGCGGATGCGCCGGGGCAAGCTGATGCTGCAGGGCGTCTACATCAGCCAGACGCCGGGAGATAACAGCGGCTGGTACACGATGACCGGCTTTACGGCCGGCGAGATATGGCTGGACGTCAAATTTAACGCCAAGGGCAAGCTGACCGGCACGTCTATCGCCTATGAGCAGGGGCCGGTCAACCCCCTCCGGCTCCAGGACGAGGAGCCGGACGAGTCGGAGGAGTTTTTTTACTCCTTCCACGTTGCGACGGTGCAGGACAAGGTAGTGTACCAGCATATGCTGGGCACTATTCAGATACCGGTCAATTACGGCACTTTTTACCCCTACGGGCCGGCTGTTTAATTTTTCACTCTATATATAACAGTATGATCAGGATTTTTGTTTTTTCATATTCCGGAGACGCCGCCGAGGCAGTGGCCTGCGTGCGCTGTGTCCGGATGGCCGTACCCTACGCCAGCGTCACGGTAGTGGACGATGCGGCCAGTCCGGTGCAGGAGGATACCGCCGCTGCTCTCCGGAGCATAGGCGCGGATTACGTGCAGTCATCATGGGATCGACAGGGTAACCTGCGCGGGCCTGCCTGCATCCGGGGTATGCTCTCGGAGATGTGCCGAGAGGCGGAGGACGACGACATCGTCGTCAAGATTGATTGCGATACGGCCCTCCTGGATGACGGCTGGCTGCGCTGGATGGATGCCCATCCGGCATGCCCGATGTATGCCTCCGGGGATTTTGTGGCAGGAGCGTGGCGGATTTATGGCTGCCTGTACGCATTGAGGGGATGGATGGCCAGACGGCTCTACCGGGAGATGGATTGGACGCTGCTGGATGATTTAGCGCCGGAGGATGTGACCATCGGCCGTGAGGTGCTGGCCAGGGTGCCGGCAACAGTGTGCCGCATCGAGGAGCCGTGGAGGCAGCGCAGCCCCTGGAGCGAGTGGACGGCCTGGTGCTGGCCCAGCCGGACAGCGAGCGCCGAGAGTTATGCGGCCAGGTTTGCAATGGTAACCACCGGCAGCCCTCGCCAGGATCACCAGCCGGCCAGCGAGCGGGCCAGGGTGATGCACCTGCTGGCCGACGCCAGGGCGGCCATGCTGCAGGACGGTGTGACCAGGGAGGATGACGAGGCGGTGGATTGGGGCGGCCTGATGGCCGCTTGCAGAGGCGATGCAGGAGCCCTGCACACCCCCTGCCCGGAGTAGGCAGGGACGGCTAAATTGATCAGATACCTGTCGTCAATTGATCAGATGTCATGGCGCGTTACACAGGGGCTTGGGCTCGTTGGTCGCCCCGATGTTTCAATCCACGCACCCGTGAGGGTGCGACCCCGCTCCTGCGGCGCAGGGCGGCATTGCGGAAGTTTCAATCCACGCACCCGTGAGGGTGCGACATGTACATCACGGGAATCATGCCCGACGATTGCCTGTTTCAATCCACGCACCCGTGAGGGTGCGACCTGGGGCATGTAACCGCCCTTGCACCGGCGGATGTTTCAATCCACGCACCCGTGAGGGTGCGACCCCATGGAAGCGGCGATGCCCAGGCAATACGTAGTTTCAATCCACGCACCCGTGAGGGTGCGACTCACCCGCAGCGGCTCGGTCAGGCAGTCCTTTCCGTTTCAATCCACGCACCCGTGAGGGTGCGACCTTCATTCCGTCAAGCTATCCGGCGGCGGACGGGTTTCAATCCACGCACCCGTGAGGGTGCGACCTCTGTGAGGCTCGTGCTTTCCTGGGAGTGTTGGAGTTTCAATCCACGCACCCGTGAGGGTGCGACGGCGGGGGAGCTTACAAATTGATCATTAATTGCACAAATAATGATTTGCGCCAACCTGCCATATCAATCTGCAAGTACCCACGCCTTAAAAAATGATCATTACTGTCAATCTAACATCCCCAACAGGTTACAAAAAGCGCCGACTTTCCGGGAATTTTCTGTGTGCTTGGGGTTGGCGCCGGGAACCACGGATGCCGATTCTTCTCTTCAAAAGAGATGCCTCATCCGGACAACCGGTGCCTGCACGTGATGCGTATTTATAATAAAATGACCACGACGATTCGTCCAGCAACTTTCCTCAAACCACACCGCAGCCTTTGCTGTCCCCCACGGAAAAAAGCCTTTCCGAACAAAAAACGCTGCGGAACAGTTTCACTCGTTCCGCAGCGTCCGTGCAAACAAATATCCGGATCTTTTACATGATGCTCTTGCGCGTCCACCTGTTGAGGTTCAGCAGCCAGACAAGGAAGAGCGAAACGGCGGACGCTAGGCAGGCCATCAACGGAATTTTCACGCAGGCGGGAAGACCCGTCCAACCAAGGAAGTCAATAGCATCATAGGCGCACTGCACAAAGAAGAAGTGGCACAGGTACACGCCGAAGGTCAGGGCGGCTATCCGGGACAATGCCGGGCTGGTTTTAATCCGGAGTTTGCTCACTATGGCGAAGATGGCAAAGGTCATCATGAACACGTTAATGCCGGAGAAGTACCACAGAATCTCCAGCTTGGAATACTGGCCGGGGAAATGCTTCTGCGTTTCCAGAAAGCCGAAGAAGGTAATGGCAAATCCGGCCAGGAACAGGGGGAGCGTGATGGACAGTGTCTTTTTCCAGTTCCAGTTCAGGGGATACTTCATCAAATAATGGGCAAGGACCATGTACCCCATGAAGCCCGCGAAGTTGTAAAACATGCCGTACGGGTTCCAGTCGCAGATGCCCAGAATCCCCATATTGCCGTAATTGCCCTCATACCCCAGCGTCGGAGCCAGCATCTGGACGTACGGCAGGACCATGCTGAATATCCAGATTCCCAGAAAAATCTTCACGTCCTTCCTTTTGGCCTGGGTCAGCCACGCGCTCATGATGGGCATGAAGAGGTACAGGCCTACGAGCATGTACACGTACCAGAGGGGAGTGGTATCATAATTGAAATTGAAAATAAAGGTGTACAGCTTATCGACCGTGGCGCTCCAGGTGTAAGTGTCCATCACGATGTTGGGGCTGGCCGTCTGCACGCCCGCGGCAAAGTAGAGGAAGTAAAACAGGGGAAGCGCCAGGGACCACACGACCAGCGGAATCAGAATCCTCTTGAGCCGGCGTGAATAGAAAGCGCCCATTTCCATCGTCACGGGAAAAAGCAGGACGCCGGAAATCATCGCAAACAAAGGAACACAGGGTCGTACGAGGCTGCCGATGAAGACGCCCGACTTAAAGTCAAAACTGCCGTCAAAGCTCCCTACGAAGGGATCGCAGCAATGGGCCAGCACGACGAGGAAGCAGGCCAGGATGCGCAGAAAATCTACCCAGGCGATGTGACCGCCTCCGGCATTCAATGGTTGGTTGGTACTCATGGTGGTGGAGGGATAAGCGCCGCCCGTCATCGTCGCAGGCGTTCGGAAACTATACCCGTTTCCCCGGCTTATTCTATCATAAAATGGAAAAAGGACTTTCCTCTCTCCAAAAACGAGCAGACCGTTTCAACAGCCTTAAAGCAAAGACACAAAGTTTGCATGCAACCTACGCTCCCTTGCAGCAACCCAGCCGGCAACCGTTTTCTTCCTGGTTTTCCACGGAAAAATCATGATGAACCTGCCTTTCGACGGAAAAACTCCGGACCTTTTCCGCCTTTCTCCCGCTCGTCCTCCTTCCCTCTTTTTCCTGCAGAAACCGGCAAGAAACTTTCCCTACGCCTGCCTCCATTTTTCAAAAATAATGCCGCCGTTATCCGGTGCCCTCTTCCGTTTTCTGTTCCCGTGCTCCGGTCCCTTCATCCCGCAGGATGAAACAATCCCTCCGGTTGATTGCCGTCGTCCTCTCCGTCCGTTGCTCGGCCTACGCCGTCCCTCCCCACCGGCTGTAAAAAACGGCCCGGATTCCTCTCTCCACAGTCCACGAACTTCTTGCAAAAGCCCCATACTTCCGTCATCATACGCACATGGTCATTCCCGCATTCTCCGATTGTGTCAGCAAGCTGGGCGTCGATGAAAACGACGTCATTCCTTTTGGCCGCAACAAGGCCAAAATTCCCTTGAAGGTGCTCGACAAGACCGCCACTCCCGCCAAGCTCATCCTAGTATCCGCCATCACCCCCACCCCCTCCGGAGAAGGAAAAACCACCGTGTCCATCGGTCTGGCACAGGGGCTCCAGGCCATCGGCAAGAAAGCCTGCCTCGCGCTCCGCCAGCCTTCCATGGGCCCCGTCTTCGGCCGCAAGGGCGGCGCCACCGGCGGCGGACAAAGCTCCCTGACGCCGATGGAGGAAATCAACATGCACTTTACGGGGGACTTCCACGCCATCACCTCCGCGCACAACCTCATCAGCGCCATCATTGACAACGCCATGTTCTTCCACACACTGAACATCGACGAACGCAAAGTCACGTGGAAACGCGTGATGGACATGAACGACCGCGCCCTGCGCTCCATCATCGTGGGCCTCAACAGGCAGGGATTCCCGCGGGAAACAGGGTTCGACATCACCCCGGCTTCTGAAATCATGGCATGCCTGTGCCTGGCTACGTCCTACAAGGACATGGAGAATCGCATCAACCGCATCGTTATCGGCTTCACGGCGGACGACAAACCCGTTTTCGCCAAGGAACTGGGCATTACCGGCTCCGTCATGGCCCTGCTGAAAGACGCCCTGATGCCGAACCTGGTCCAGAGCGTGGAAGGCGTGCCCTGCTTCCTGCACGGCGGCCCATTCGCCAACATCGCCCACGGCTGCAACTCCGTGCTGGCTACGAAAATGGCTCTCCACTTCGGTGACTATGCCGTGACGGAAGCCGGATTCGCCTTTGATCTGGGTGCGGAAAAATTTTTGGATATCAAATGCCGCCAGTCCGGCCTGAATCCCGCGGCCATCGTCATCGTCGCCACGGCCCGCGCCCTGAAAATGCACGGAGGAACCGCCCTGGCGGATCTGAAAAACACGGACGTGGCCGCCCTGAAAAAGGGCTTGGCAAACCTAGACGCCCATCTGGACGCCGCCGCCCACTACAAGCGCCCCGTGGTCGTGGCCGTCAACAAATTCTTTGATGACTCCCAGGAGGAACTGGACGCCATCATGGAGCACTGCGCGGAACGCGGCATCCCCTGCGCCATTGCGGACATCTTTTCCCGCGGAGGGGAAGGCGGGAAGGAACTGGCCCAAATCGTGGTAGAAGCGGCAGACCGTCCTTCCCCGCCCTTCAAGCCCCTGTATGAATCTGCCCTACCCGTGGAGGAAAAACTCAATATCATCGCCCGCAGCATTTACGGAGCGGACGGCGTGGAACTGACGCCTGCGGCCAAAAAAAAGCTGGCCCAGTTTGAAGCCAGCCGTCTAACGGACCTCCCCATCTGCATGGCAAAAACCCAGAACTCTCTTTCCGACAACGGCAGGCTGCGTGGCCGCCCCACCGGATTCACCGTCACCGTGCGCGACTTTGAAATCGCCAACGGGGCCGGATTCCTGGTAGCCCTCTGCGGGGAAATCATGCGCATGCCCGCCCTGCCCGTCTCCCCGAATGCCATGCACATCTATCTGGACAACAAAGGCAACGTCCAGGGGCTGTAAACGGTCCAAGAAAAAACACCCTCCTTCACCGCCATGAAAATAGCCATTCTGGGAGCCGGGGCGCTCGGCTGCTATTACGGAGCCAGACTTCAGAAATCCGGCCACGACGTATCGTTCATCGTACGCTCGGAATACGACTACCTGAAAGAACACGGTCTGGAAGTGAAAAGCCTGCACGGGAACATTTCGCTGCCCCGCATCAAGGTATACCGGGAAGCGTCGGAAGTCGGTCCGGTGGATCTCGTCGTCGTCGCCTGGAAAAGCACGGCCAATGCGGGATTTGCCAAGGCCCTCCCTCCCTTGATGGGACCAGACACGGTGGCCGCCACTCTCCAGAATGGCATGGGAAACGCGGAGGAAATCGCCCGTATTATCCCGTCGGACCGCATTTACGTGGGCCTGTGCTTCATCTGCGCCATGCGGGAGGAACCGGGCCACATCAACCATTTGGAAGGCGGCAACATTCAATTCGCACCGTTCGTCCCGTCGCCGGAGGGCTCCGCAAAGGCGCAGGAACTTTCCGCTCTCTTTGCCGGGGCGGGCATCAAGACACGCGCCTTTGACAACGCGGAACAGATCCAGTGGTACAAGCTCGTCTGGAACATACCGTTCAACGGGCTCTGCTTGGCGCTGGGGGGCATCAGCATCGCGGAACTCTACAAAAACCCGGAAAACGTCGCCCGTGTCCGCCGCATCATGGAAGAAGTGGTCCGGGCCGCCAAAGCCCGCGGCCACACGTTGCCGAACGACCTGGTCGAATTCCACCTTTCCCGCACGGAAAGCATGGGAGCCTTCATCCCGTCCAGCGCCGTGGACTACAACGAAGGACGCCCCATCGAATACACGGCCATCTGGGGCGATCCCCTCGCTAAAGCCCATCAGGCCGGAGCCTCCGTACCCGAATGGGAACAACTGGACAGGGATATCCGCCAGCGCCTGAAAATGGATTAATCTGCCGCACCCCCGCGAATCATGCTGAAAAACACCGTCATTTTCATCATTGCCCTGCTGGGCTTCGGCATGATCCGCCTGCCCCTGCAGGAACGTATTCTGGAGCAGGAGAAGAACGCTGGACTGCTGGAAGAGCCGGTGAACCTTTCATCCTCCGATTATCTGGAACAACAGCTTGCCATGGTGTCCCTGGGCGGCCTGCGTTCCCTGGTGGCGGCGGTGCTGAGCATGGAGGCCTTCGACTGCTTCCTGATTTCCGACTGGACCAATCTGGAGCGCCGATACAACCAGATCACCGCCCTTGCCCCGCATTCCGATTTTTACTGGGACAACGGTTCCTGGCATCTGGGGAACAACGCTTCCTCCAGCTATCTGGACAACAAGCGCCTTTCCCCTCTGGAACGCCGGGAAGGATTCCGCAAGTACATTCAGAAGGGACGCGATTTCCTGCAAAAGGGCATCAAGGCCAATCCCGGCAGTTGGTACCTGTATTCTCTGCTGGGCAACATGTACAGCGATACGTACCGCCAGCCGGATTTTGAAAAGGCCGCGGAAGTCTACCGGAAAGCCCGAGAACTGGGCGCTCCAGCCCTCACGGCGCGCAAGGAGTTTTACGCCCTGGCCCGCGTCCCCTCCAAATCCAGGGAGGCTCTGAAACTGGGGAAAGAATTGTTCAAAGACCCCCGCAACCGCGTTCCCAGCCTGGTCACCAACATTTTCGTGCTGGAAAACCGTCTGCATGTTCCGGAAAAGGACAGGATTCCCTTCCGCGAACTTTATCCTACAGACGAAATCGCGCGCGACATGATGACCGCCCACTTGGCCAATTCCCTCAGATACCCCGTGGACGGACTGAGGGAAACTCTGGAATCCCTGCCTGAGGCCAACCCGGATGATCCGGCGCCGGATGGCAAAGACTAAGGATTTCAGGGAATAAAAAATGTTTTACCTCCGCCGAATCATTTTGCCGCCTTTACCCCTCCACGCGGATATTCAGCCCAGGGCCTTTGGCCGTTGCTCCGCCGGTTCCATTTACCCGCTTGGCAAAAAACGGGAAATGCGCTATACTGGGCTTTCGCAACACCATGAGTAGAATAGCCCTGATCAGTGACATCCATGCCAACCTGCCCGCCCTGGAAGCGGTGATGAAGGATATAGAACAGCTGCAATGCGATGCCGTTTACTGCCTGGGTGATATTGTGGGCTACAACGCCAATCCTTCCGAATGCCTTGAATTCATCCGTTCCCGACAGATTCCCACCGTTCGCGGCAACCACGACGAGGAAGCGATCGGGGAAGACAACCCGGCAGGCATGAATCCCGTGGCGTACAGCGCCTTGATGTGGACGCGCCAGCAGCTTTCCGACGAGCAGAAGAAATGGCTGCGCCGCGCTCCCTTCCAGCGCATTCTTCCCAATGAAATCGTGCTGGTGCACGCCACGCAGGACAAGCCCAACTCCTGGGCATACGTCACAAATGTGGACACGGCTACGCACAGCATCAACATGCTGCGGGACAACCAGTTCCTCTGCTTCAACGGCCACACCCACGTTCCGCGCACCTTCATCCGGCACGAAGGGAGCATCCAGGAGTACGAGTCCGGAGATATCCAGCTCCTCAAAACCAACAAATACCTGATCAATGTAGGTTCCGTAGGACAGCCGCGCGACGGGGACCCCCGCGCAGCCTACGGCATTCTGGATACGGACGGTATGGTTTATTACCAGCGCCGCGTGGAATACGACGTGGAGGAAGCCCAGCGGCGCATTCTGGCGGCCGGACTGCCGGACATGCTGGCGCGCCGACTGGGGGAAGGAATATAGCCCTCCGCGCACAGCGGCCGGACATCCAGGGCCGGAAACCGGAAATACGGCGCCATTTTGGCGGTTTTTCTGTATTCTCCATGCCGGAACCGGGGAAAACGTGGAAAGCCACATGTTAGGAAAGGCTCACAAACAAGGATTGCGGCTTGCCTCGCATGCCACAAACCAGTAGAGTTCTGCGCGACGAATGAAGACCTATATCATCAGACGACTCCTTCTCATGCCCCTGACGCTCCTGGGGGTCACCTTCCTCGTCTTTTGCATAACCCGCTTTGTTCCGGGAGGTCCCATTGAACAAATGATGCAGCAGCAGAGCATGAGCGCCCTGTCCGGTCAGAAGGCGGGCTCCCAGCGCGGGGACAACAACCTGAGCGAGGCCGACATGGAGCGGCTGGAAGAGCAGTACAGCCTTCAGGAACCCATCGTCACGGCCTATCTTCAATGGTTGGGCGTGCTGCCCAAGAAGATTTCCATTTCCCGTGAGGAATTCGGGATTATTACCGGTGAGGAGCCGGCAGACAGGGAGGACGAATATGCCGGCATTTCCGACACCCACACCAAAATCAATCTGAACGAGACGGGAGAACAGGTCGTCGTCGTGCGGCCGGACAAGGATTCCAAGGAAGTCAAGGACGCCTTCTTTTCCGGGACGCCTTCCCGGAAAGCGGCTACGGAAGGATGGACGGTGGAGGTGGAATCCCCAATGGACCGCGCCGAACGCTGGGCCAGGCGCATGCGGCAGACGGGAAATGAGGGGGCCATTCAGGACAAGGCGAAAGGCTATGCCTGGCGGGCCGTGATGTACAAGACAAGCTTTGACGGCCTGCTCCAGGGCACCATGGGCAACTCCTTCAAATACAATGAACCGGTATGGGACATGATCAAGGAGCGCATTCCTGTCTCCCTGTACTTCGGCATCCTGAGCGCCATCATCACGTATTCCGTGTGCATTCCCCTGGGCATTGTGAAGGCCATACGGCACAAGAGCGTGGTGGACAACATTTCCTCCGTGCTGATCTTCCTGGGGTATTCCGTTCCCGGCTTTGCGCTGGGCGCCGTGCTCGTGGTGTACCTGGGCGCGCGCCTGGAATGGTTCCCGCTGTGCGGCCTTACCTCCGCGGACTTTGCGGACATGGGATTCTGGGAACAGGCGGCCGACCTGCTGCACCATACCGTGTTGCCCCTGATCTGCTACGTGGTCAGCTCCTTCGCCATCACTACGATGATGATGAAGAACAACCTGATGGACAACCTTTCCTCCGACTACGTCCGGACAGCCATGGCCAAAGGCGTGAGCTTCAAGGGGGCCGTGATCAAGCACGCCTTCCGCAACTCCTTCATTCCCATTGCTTCCACGCTCGGTAGCCTGATCAGCCTGATTGTGGCCGGCTCCATGTTGGTGGAAAAGGTGTTCGACATCCAGGGCTTCGGCATGCTGAGCTACCAGGCCCTGATGGACAAGGACTACGCCCTGATCATGGGCACGCTGCTGCTCACCTCCTTCCTGATGGTGCTGGGCAACCTGCTTTCCGACATCATCGTGGCCGCCGTAGACCCGCGCATCAAATTTGAATAACACACATGGTTAGAAAACTGGCATACCTTCTCATCATCCTGGCGGTCCTCACCGCCGCGGGCGAGCTGTGCGGGCTGCTCCTCCCCACGCTGAGCTGGCCCTTCACTGTCTCGCGGGAAATGAGCATGCTTCACATCGTCTGCGCGGACCAGAACAACAGCGGCCTCCTGACGCCTCAGGGAAAATTCCTGTGGTTTGGCTGGGCCTGCGTGCTGGTCATGGCCGGAGCGGGCCTCTGGATCAGGCTGAAAGGACCGCGCCGGTTCCGCCCCACGCCAATCACCAAAAGACGCCTCCAAAGGTTCAAAAGCATTTCCCGCGGCTACGTCTCCCTGGTCATCCTGCTGGCCCTGACGCTGCTGGCCTGCATGGACCAGTGCCTGGTGGGAAAAAGGGCGCTGCTGGTCATTCAGGACGGATCCTGGTACTTCCCCGCCATCATGCGCAAGGTGTACAAGGGTTCCACCTTCGGTCAGACCGGGGACTTTGCGGATGCGGAAGCCAACTACCGGGAACTGAAAAAACAGGCGGGCCAGCCCGGAAAACCCTCCCTGGTCGTCATGCCCCTCGTCCCCTACGACCCCACGGGGGATTCCACCAATCCGGGCTCGGAAGCGCTGGTCGTGAATGAAGAGGGCCTGGTCTGCGAAGCCGATGGAAAGCCGTACTCCGGCCTTGCCTCCCGCCTGCATAAGGATGAAGAAGCCCTGCCGCACATCAGCTACAAATTCCGCAAGGGAAAAAAGGTGGACCGCGCCACCGGATGGCTGGAGGACAGGACGGAAGTGTACAGCGCCACGTACGAGAACAACAAGATTGTGGCGGAACACTACAACGGCCCCGGCACCAAGGAGGATTTCCTGAAACAGACGGATGAAAACAAAATCAGCCGCATCTTCTACCACCCGGCGCCGCCCCTCAAGGGCGGCCACCTGCTGGGCACCAACACCCAGGGGGCGGACATCCTGGCCTACCTGTACGGAGGCCTTCAGGTCAACATGAAAGCCGCCATCTTCTACCTGCCCATCGTGTACTTCATCGGCATCACCTTCGGAATGATGATGGGGTACTTCGGCGGCATGTTCGACCTCGGCATGCAGCGCCTCATAGAAATCTTCTCCCAGGTGCCCTTCCTCTTCATCATCATGATCATCTCGGACATGGTGCCTCTTCACATGAAAGGCATGTTCCTGATCATCAGCCTGCTGATCATGTTCGGGTGGATGTCCATGACCTACCAGCTCCGAACCTCCACCATGAAGGAAAAGGCGCGGGACTACGTGGCGGCGGCGCGCGTGGTGGGGGCGTCCACCAACCGCATCCTCTTTGTCCACATCCTGCCGAACCTGGTCGCCATCCTGGTCACGCTGGTGCCGTTCAGCGTCTCCGCCCTGATCCTGGCCCTGGCATCCCTGGACTATCTCGGCTTCGGCCTTCCGGACACCTATGCAAGCTGGGGGCGCCTGCTGAATGACGGCCTTGCGGACCTTTCCGCCTCCTGGGTGGTTACCTCCGCCTTCTCCGCCCTGGTCATCACTCTGCTGCTCGTCACCTTCATCGGGGAGGCTGTCCGCGAAGCCTTCGACCCAAAAAAATTCACCACTTACAAATAAGAATATTCCCTTTTTCACAGACTCCATGCTCAAGCTTTCCGCCATTCTCCGCACGATCCTTGCCTCCGTCTCCGTGTCCCTTCTGCTGACAGCGAGCGCCGGCTGCAAGGATTCCTCCCAATCCCAGGGGGTGGGCTGGCAGCCGAACGTTCCTTTCGGAACCCTGCCGCCGGGTTTCGACACCTTCCCGGAACGGTGGAACAGGCAGATCAACGACAGGCTGGCCCGGGAAGAAGCGGCCAAGCAAAAGGAAATCCGGGAACTCCGGGAAAAATTCTTCAAGGAGGAAGACCCCAAAATCCGTGAAAAACTGCAGAGCAAACTCATCTCCGACGAAGCCGCGCTGTCCGTCATTCATCGGAGACAGAGCGAAGGGGACTACATCCAATTCAAGACTCCGGCGGACATCCCCGCAGACCTCAAATGGGAAGACGGGCTGGACAATCCGGAAATAGGCGACCCGAACGCCAAAAAAGGCGGCGTTCTGCGCCAGTGGGCCCCCGGCTCCTACCCGGACACGTTCCGCCCCAACGGCCCGAACAGCAACAGCGGATTCCGCGGCCCCCTGTATGATGAAATCATCATCGGCCTCGTCTCCATCCACCCGGTCACCGGAAAAATCATTCCCGGCATCGCCCGGAAATGGGCGGAATCCCCGGACAGGCGCACCGTCTATTTCGAACTGGACCCGGACGCCCGCTACTCGGACGGAGCCAAGGTCAAGGCGGTGGACCTGCTGGTGAACATGTACATCCGAACCTCGGAACACAGCCGTGACGTTTTTTACAACAACTTCTACTACCAGAACGCCTCCAACATCACCATTTACGACGACAGCCGCTTCTCCGTTACTCTTCCCTCCCCCAAACCCCTGCTGCCCTACTACTGCACCCTGTTCATCCCGTCCCCGCCGCATTTCTACTGCGAGTTCGGCCCCAGCTACGTGGAACGCTACCAGTGGCGCGTGCCTCCCACCACCGGGGCCTACGTGGTGAAGCCCGACGGCATCATCCGCGGGCGGCAGGTCATCCTCCAGCGCATACCGGACTGGTGGGGCAAGGATAAAAAGTTCACGAAGTACATGTATAACGTGGACCAGATCGTGTACAACTTCATCGGGGAACCGTCCAAGGCCATTGAACTCTTCCGCATCGGAGAGCTGGACGTGCTGAACATCACGAAGCCGGAGCTGTGGCACGAACGCATGGAAATACCGGAGGTCCATAACGGCTACATCAACCGCAGCACCTTCTACACCATCTACCCGCGGCCTCCCACGGGCATCTTCCTGAACACCTCCAAGCCGCCGTTCAACGACCTCAACGTTCGCCTGGGCTTCCAGCACGCGCTGAATATCCAGAACATCATTGACATCACGTTCCGTGGGGACTACCAGCGCCTCAACTCCTACGACTCCGGCTTCGGAAAATTCACCAACCCCTACATCAAGGCGCGCCCCTACTCTCCGGAACAGGCGCGGGCCTTCTTCGCCAGCGCGGGATATACCATTCCGTGCCCGGACGGTATTCTCCGCAAGCCGGACGGCACCCGTCTGACCGCCGCCATCACGTTCCCCAACTCCTCCCCCACCCTGGCCTCCACACTGGGCAAGCTGAAGGAGGACGCCCGCAAGTGCGGCCTGGAAATCCAGCTTGACCCGCTGGACTCCACCGTAGCCTTCCGCAAGATCATGGAAAAACGCGCCCAGGCCTCCTTCATGGCCTGGGGATTCACTCCGCCCCACCCCATGAACGAGCAGGGCTTCCATTCCCGCTACGCCTACGACGAACGCGGCAGCCTCATCACGTACACCAACAACATCACCGCGTATGCGGACAAGGAGATGGACAAGTTGCTGGACGACGAAACGAACGCCGCCACGGAAGACGAACTGCAGAAAGCCACCTGGAAAGTGCAGCAGAAAATTCATGACGAAGCCCTGTGGGTGCCCTGCTGGACCACGGAATTCATCCGCCTGGGCTATTGGCGATGGGTCAAATGGCCCAACAGCGCCACCACGCAATTCTGCCATCCGGTCGTCTTCGACCCCATGGAAAGCTACCTATACTGGGTGGACAACGACGTGAAGAAAGAAACGCTGGAAGCCAAGCGGGAGGGCAGAACCTTCGAGGAAGTGGACGCCGTGTACGACCAGTACCGCTTCCTTGACTCCATCGACAGCCTGGACAACAAGGACGGCGCGGACAAACTGCCTTCCGTCCCCGCCATCCCGGAAAACGGCGTCACTCAGGAAGAACCCCCTACCACGGAAAAATAACAAGTGAGCGAACCCCTGTTGGAAATCAAGAACCTGGTCACCGGATTCGAGACGGAATCCGGCCTGCTGAAAGCGGTGGACGGCGTCAGCTTCACCGTCCCCAAGGGCTCCTGCGTAGGCATCGTGGGGGAATCCGGCTGCGGCAAGAGCGTCACGGCCATGTCCATCGTCCGCCTTCTGCCCCAGCCCATGGGAAAAATCCTGGACGGGGAAATCCTGTTCCAGGGACGCGACCTGGTCCAGGCCAAGGAAACGGACATGCACGGCATCCGCGGCAGGCACATCGGCGTCATCTTCCAGGAACCCATGACGGCCCTGAACCCCGTACACAGCATAGGGCGGCAAATCGGGGAATCCCTGATGCTCCACCGCGGCCTGAACGCCAGGGAAGCGCGCGACGCCGCCATCCAGCTCCTGCAGCGCGTCCGCATTCCCGCTCCGGAACAGCGCGTGGACGAATTCCCGCACCAGCTCTCCGGCGGCATGCGCCAGCGCGTCGTCATCGCCATTGCCCTAGCCTGCCATCCGGAACTCATCATTGCGGACGAACCCACCACGGCGCTGGACGTCACGGTGCAGGCGCAAATTCTTTCCCTGCTCAAGGACCTCCAGGCGGAAATGGGCTCCTCCTCCATCCTCATCACACATGATCTGGGCGTCATCGCCCAGAGCTGTGACTCCGTCGTGGTCATGTATGCCGGACGCGTGGTGGAAAAAGCCCCGGTCCGGGAACTCTTCTCCAATCCGCTCCATGCCTATACCAGGGGCCTGCTGGCCTCCATCCCGCAATTAAGCTCCGTGCGCAAGACCAAGCTGCCCACCATCCCCGGCCAGGTGGCCTCCATTGCGGACTTCGTGCCCGGCTGCCGCTTCTGCCAGCGGCAGGGCGTGCCTGCGGAGGAACTGACGGAACGCCCGCCCCTGGTGGAAGTGACCCCCGGGCACTTCGTGGAAGCCTGCCCCCGCTGCGCCAACCTTTAACCCCTCCTTTGCCATGCCGGAACCACTCTTGCAAGTCAACAACCTGAAAATGTACTTTCCCGTCCGCTCCGGGATCTTCCTGCGCCAGGCGGGCTGGGTGAAGGCGGTGGACGACGTCTCCTTCAACATCTATCCCGGCGAAACGCTGGGGCTGGTGGGGGAATCCGGCTGCGGAAAATCCACCATCGGCAAAAGCATCGTGCGCCTGCTGAAGCCCACGGGAGGGTCCATCCTCTTCAACGGCCAGAACATCGCCACCCTTTCCCAGCGCAAAATGCGGCCCCTGCGGCCCCACATCCAGATGGTCTTCCAGGACCCTGCGGAATCACTCAACCAACGGCAATCCATCGGGCAGATCGTGGCGGAACCCTTCGTCATCCACCGAATGGGCACTCCGGCGGAACGCCGGGAATGGGTGCGCGGACTGCTGGACCGCGTAGGCCTGCCGGACAGCGCCATCGACCGCTTCCCCTTTGAATTTTCCGGCGGCCAGCGCCAGCGCATCGGCATCGCCCGCGCCCTCACGCTGAACCCCAGCCTCATTATTCTGGACGAACCCGTTTCCGCCCTGGACGTCTCCGTACAATCCCAGGTGCTCAACCTGCTCCTGGAACTCCAAGAGGAACGCAAGCTCTCCTACCTGTTCATCGCCCATGACCTGGCGGTGGTCAAACACATCTCCGACCGCGTGGCCGTCATGTACTTGGGAAAAATCGTGGAAATATCAGACGCGGAAACCATCTACCAGGCGCCCAAACACGCCTACACCAAAGCCCTGCTGGACGCCATTCCGGAACCGGACCCCGCCAAAGCCAACACGCACCAGCCGCTGCCGGGGGATGTGCCCTCCCCCATCAACCCGCCGCTTGGTTCCGCCTTCGGCCACCGCATCCAGCACCCCGCCTACCCGGAAACCGTGGGAGCGGACCTGACGCCCGTGGAAATAGAACCAGGCCACTGGGTAGCTCCGGACCCCTGCTCCCTGGAGCCGGAAGACTGGAACAAACTCCGCCAGAGATAAAACTCCGCCGGAAAATTAAAAGAAGAGCTGAACGTCAGAAAAACCGTCTTTCTGACGAAAAAATTCCCTTACCCTCCTTGTTTCCTGCAAGCATTCCCCCGCCCCCGCATTTCTGCTCCCCTCCCGCGATGGACCCCCCTCCTGAAACATAACGGAACGAGAATTTTCGCCAGCCGGGAAAAACACCCGCAAACAGTAAAAACTCCGAACCACCGGGCCAAAGCTTAAAAAGCGCGGAGCCGTCCGTCCGGCAATATCCTCAAAAACTGCTCTGTTTTCATCAGCAGGCTTTTCCAATTCTCCAAAATCCGGAATGGCATGACAGCCGGAACTTTCCGGGAAAGCATCCCGGAAAAAAGAAAAACAATAGAATCCGTCCTCCGCGCGAAACCGCTCACACGTAAATCCGCGGAACACGGGAACTGATGCTGGTCAGCACGTTGCTCGGAATGGTATTGGCGCGGCGCGTCAGCTCTTCCCAGCTCACATTGGGGCCCATGATCTCCACCAAGTCACCGGTATTCACCTGGTCCATGTATGTGACGTCCACCATGATCTGGTCCATGGTAATGCGTCCCAGAACGGGGCAATACTGGCCGTTGATATACACCCGCGCTCCCTGGTTGGACAAATACTGAAGATAGCCGTCCGCATAGCCGATGCCGATAGTCGCCACCTTCGTGCATCCCTTGGTGATATAGCAATGGTTGTAGGAAACGCCGTGATTGCCCGGCAACGTGCGTATCAGGGTAATGCGGCTGTAGAGCGTCAGCGTGGGACGCAGGTCCTTGTTGTGGGGAGACGGCATGGGGGAATACCCGTACAGGATTCTTCCCAGCCTCACCATGTTGGCGCAAGGCACCTTGTAATTGAACACGGCCGCGCTGCTGCACAAATGGCGGAACTTGTACTCGTGCCCTTGGGAAAGTTCATTCACCGCCTCCGCAAAGCCGCTGATCTGGCCGTGCGTGAAGGAAATATCGTCCGATGCCGCGGAAAGGTGGGAAAACACGCCTTCCAAATCCAGGAAAGTGAACTGCTTAAGCTTCTCCGTCAGGCCATGCAGTTCACTGGGCAGAAAACCGCTGCGCCCCATACCCGTATCCACGCCCAGGTGGACATGCACGGGCTTGTTGTACAGTCTCCCCAGGGAATTGAAATGTTCCGCCTCCTCCAGGCTGGAAAGGGCAGCGCGCCAGCCGTTCTGGACAATCTCCTCCCGCTCTCCCGCAAAACAGGGACCAAGAATGAACGGGCACGTTTTGGCCCCCGCATCCCGCACCCGGCAGGCTTCCGCCACGGTCGCCACGCCGAAAAAGGCGCAATCCTCGCCGTCCAAAGCCTTCACCACGCCTTCCAGACCGTGTCCGTAAGCCTCCGCCTTCACAATGGCCATCAAACGATGGTCCGGCATGATGCGGCGTACGACGTTGAGATTGTGCTTCAACGCACCGGTATCAATCTGGGCCCAGGCTCTGGGTGGGCTTGTGCAACTCATGCCCGGAGTGTAAAAAGACGGCCGATGTTCTACAAGCCGGAATTCAGCCACCATGCTCCCATTCCCGCCAAGAGCCCCGCAGAAACTTTTTTCCCGGAAGTTCGGGAAAAAAATCTTGCCAATTCCGGAGGGCTCCTATAGATTCTCCCCGTCCCAAACACGCGCGGTTAGCTCAGTGGTAGAGCACATGCTTCACACGCATGGGGTCACTGGTTCGAAACCAGTACCGCGTACCATCTTCATAAACGCCTTGGAATCAAACATTTCGAGGCGTTTTTTCTTTTTCAAAATTGCTCAACCAGCACCCATATCAGTACCTTGTTTTTTCTGATTCACACCTGTTTGAAGTTGTTCAAGGTGATTCTGAAAGTCAGCTGGAGTTTCAATTTCATGATCAGATCCGTTGCCTGATACCCCCCCTTGTACGAAAATAAGTGGAACGAATTCAGCCATTCGAAAGTTAAGAAGAAGCCGGCCTCACGGTATCCCTTTACCTTTTACACATCCGGAATACTCCCTCCTGTACTGGTCCCTGAAACATTAGATGCCGGGCCGGAGAATGAAAACGTTCGGAAGTGATACCTTCGCAGACTAATCCTGCCAAAGCAACGATGCATGACTAGCGTGGCTCGTCTATCGGTAGGAGAAGAATTCGAGTAATTTGTGCTCGTGTCTTAAAGATAATCAACAAAGAAATCTATTGATAAACAATTTTTTACAATCATCCTCCAAGGTTAGCGCAACGGTTTTGAAATTCGATAAAGATTTAGATTTATTTTGGGAAATATCTAAATCATTAATAGTGATATTATTGAATATGTATTCACATAGTTTCTCCCTTTCTTTCCTGCTTCTTCTTCACTCTTCTCATCTTTTCTAAAACGTTTTCATATCAAAAATTTTCGTTGACTTCGGATTTCAAATCCGTATTATTATGCATAAATACATAAAAATTAACACCATAACAAAAATGCGTCTACACCTGCCTATTGCTCTGCTGGCGGCTGTTCTGGCTTGTTACACCAGTGTTTCCCTGGCCGTCCCAACATCTGAATCCCCCGCATGGGGAGCGGACTCCACCTTTAATAACAATGAGCCCGCCAATGAGTATTCAGTTACTGGGAGCCAATCCGTCAACCTTGATGTAAATTCAGGAAACAACAATTATTCCACAGGACTTTATATCGGAGCAGGCTCCTCGTTTACCATTAATCAGAATGCGAACGGCGCCTGTACCATCAATTTGAACGGGGCATTTGCCGGAGAAGGAAATTTAACGCTGGTAGCGGCTAACGGCAATGCCGGCTATGCCTCCAAGTTTGTGCTTGGTTCCCAAGAAAGCAGTTTTTCCGGGAACATTATCCTTTCCCAGAAGGGGACGCAGCCCGGCGGCGCCATTCTCCAGATTACGGGAATGGCTCTCGCCAACGCAACGGTAGATTTGTCAGGCTCAATCAATCAAAGTTCCAGCGCCCTGACGTTGCAAATTTCCAATGCCGCCTCTCTGGCCGGTTTAAATGATGCCGACGGCTTCAGCGGAACACATAAGGGGCGCGTCCAGTCGGCTAATTCCTCCAGAGCGAATCTTACCCTGACGGGTAACGGAAATTACACGTATGGGGGAAGTATCGGGGCAACCACGCAGCATTCCGGAGTAAACGGCAACACTACTCCCACGGGAGGAATAAATCTGATTATGGCCGGAACAGGTACGCAAAACCTGACGGGAACCGTCATCAACGCGAATATCACGGCCCAAGGAGGCATCCTGAATATCAATAATTCTTCCTTGGCTTATTCCGGAATAATCACCATGGCAGGAGGAACGCTGGATTTCACCTCCGCCACTCTGGGGGCAAATGCCGTTCTGAACATGAACGGCACCGGCGTATTGAAAAACGCAGCCATTGCCGGAGCCAAGCTAACCTATACGGAATCCGGATCCTCCTTTACCAAGGAAAATGTAACTTTCACTTCAGGCACCATTGACATCGGCGGCGCGCTTGACAGCCTGGTGGAGGGAGAACAGGGATACACGTTTGATTTAGGAAACAACCTCGGTACGAATTTTACCGTTACGGGATTAGAGACAGGGCAATATAGTATAGAAGGCAGCGTGCTGACGATAGAAGACGAGGCGATATCCCGTGTGACGTGGGTATCTGCGGGAGAGGGAGGGGCATTGGAAGAAACGGTCAAGAACGCCTTTACGCTGGCTCTTGGGGAGAGGAGTGCGGCCAACGTCAGCCTGGGATATCTGAACGGGACCCTGACGACCAGCGGGGACAAAGTCTATCAAATCACCAACACCGGCGGAACTAAAATCAACCTGTCCGGGGTATACAACAGCGGGGCGCCCCTGCCGTCCGGCAACCTCAACTACCAGGGGGACATATGGATAGACATCAACGGAGGAGCATTCGGCATCATCGCCGGAGGTGTCACCAATGAATGGGGCACCAACCTCCAGACCAGCACGCTGACTGGGGACACCCATGTGCAGCTCTCTGGAAACGCCACGGCGGAACACGTCATCGGCGGGAACACCAAGGGAGCGAGCACCACCCTGACGGGCAGCACAAACGTTACCGTCAAGGATAAAGCCATCGTGGCCGGAGCCATCATCGGAGGAAGCACTTCCTCCCATAATGCCGTCACCATCATCACAGGAAACACAAACGTCCTGGTCACCAACATCCAGTATAGCAACAACGCGACCGTCAACCTGGGAGACTTCGGCAACGTAACAGACCAGAACTTCATCACGGGCGGCAGCGCATGGACGGCCAACCAGGTTTCAGGGACGACAATCCAAGGCAGCACCTCGGTAACTGTTGATTTAAGCAATGCGGAACTCTCCGGCACAGACGGGCAAAACAACTTCGTCAAAAACATCTATGGGGGCAGTTACGCAAACACGAAATCCGTAAGCAACGGAGGCATACAAAAAGTGGAAGGCAGTTCAAGCGTCACCATCACCGGGAAAGAAGGAGTCATCTTCACGGGCAACATCATGGGCGGCTCTTTCTGGAACTGGGGGAACGGCACCACGCTGACCACCAACGGAAACACCGGCGTCTCCATTGACGGAGGCTCCACCTTCACAGGCATGATCGTGGGCGGCTCCTGGAGAGGAAGCACATGGACGGCGGAAGACGCCGCAGCCCTGCCCGTCAGCATTGGCGGCAGCGTCACCGTCACCCTTGGGGCGGGGACCTACCTGGGCGACATCTACGGGGCAGGCAACTGCGGCACGGTAGGAGGCGACGTACTCGTCTCTCTGACGGAAGGAAGCGTCTTTGGAGCAGAAGGGGAAGAAGGCGGCATCATCATTGGAGGAAGCGCCGGAGCGACGGTAGGGGGAGACAGGACGCTCGAACTCAAGGGAAGCTTTGGAGCCACGGACTTCCAACACACAACCTTCACCCAATTTGACAAAATCAACGTTAGCGGAGAAGGGAGCTCCGCCACCATCTACGCGCTGACCGACAGCCCGGCCCTGACCAAAACCGGAGCGGGAGACCTGAAACTCGGGGCAGACGCGGCAGAAGCAGAAACCATCCTCGGCGGAATCACGGAAGGAATTTCCATCATGGAAGGCAGCCTGAACCTCTCCGGAGCCGACGGCAGCCATATGAAGGGGACGTTGAATATCGCCGCCGGCTCCCGTCTGACCGGAGTCACCGGATCCGTAACTGTAGGAGAAGGAGGCCTGGACGGGCTTACCATTGCCCTTGGGACGGAAAACATCGGCCAGGATACGCAAGCATCCGACGCTGTCATCAGCAACGGCAGCGGAACGGGAAGCGACCCGAACCTGGCCATTGCGGGAGAAGGGCTGACGCTGGACCTGAGCAACGACGCCGTTGTCAACCTTCTGCTGGACCACAAAACCGACGACACCTCCAGCTACCTGACCCTGACCAGCGGAACGCTGACCGTCGGTAACCTGGGCGACATTGCCTTCACTACCGACCTTCTGACCAACTACGGCATCCGGGTCACAGGAACGGACGGTGGCAGCTTGGTGCTCAGCGGAGCGGCCACCGGCCTCTACCGCGTGCAGGCGGAAGGAGGAAACGCTCACGAAGTCAACTCCTATCAAACGCTCTCCGGCTACGCCGGCGTTGTCATCGGCAGTGGCCAGACCTTGACGGTCAACCTGGCTGGAACTCCTGGAGAAGAAGACGGCGAAGGAGCTAAAATCAACAACCTGATAGGAGCCTCCGGCAGCAGCCTGGTCGTCAACAACACCGGAGATGGCACGGCCGTCGTCATTCTCAACAACAAAGAAATGACGACGGGAGAAGACGACATTGACCCGGCCGGCCAGGATACCGTCATGGGAGGCAGCATCACGGGAGGCAGCAACGTTGCCTTCATCAAGGAAGGAACCGGGACACTGACGGTTGGAGGAACGATGAACATGGAAACCCTTACTCTGCGTGAAGGCGGCATCGTACTCAACGGCGCGGAAAACTCCCTGGGCACCCTCACGCTGGAAGGAGGCGGCCTGACCATTAACGGCAACGCCGGAATCGGAATCCTCACCGCCACGGAAGCCGGAGGCACCCTGACTATTAAGGGCGCTCTCGACCTGACCGGAACAAGCAGCATGGATTACGGCACCATCACCGGAACCGGCTCCCTCCGCATTCAGGAAGGGGCGGAACTGTCCCTGAGCGGAGAAGCCCGGCTGGACGGAACCGCAGTCACCGCCAACGGCACGCTGAACCTCTCCGGAAAAGAAGCCGGCACCATCAGCAGCCTCTCCGGAACCGGCGCCCTGTCCATGAACGGAGGCAGTCTCTCCATCTCCTCGGCGACATCTTCCGCCGGAACCTTCGCCGGTACTCTAGAAGGCGACGGCACCCTGAACATCTCCGGGAAAACCACCCAATGCCTGCAAACCGGCAATGCGAACTACAACCTCGCCGTCCGTGACGGAGGCATTCTGGTCCTGAAAGGCACCGCGGACGCCCCCACGCTGAACTACAACAGCATCACCGCCGAAAACAACGGCACCCTGCGTATTGAAGCCACCGGGGACGCCCAGGGCAGCGCCAACACCACGCTCAACGTGGAAAGCATCACCTTCCAGAACGGTTCCACGACGGAATTGATCTACAATTTCAATCAGGATGGCCCCTTTGACGCTCCCATGCTGACGGCGGCCACCATCACCATACAGGACGGAGCCAACTTCCTCCTCTCCAACATGGAAGGCAATGCCACCATGAACGCAGGAAACGACCTCCATGACGTCATCCTGATGAGCGCCACCGACAACATCAGCGGCCTGGAAGAAGGGCAAAGCCTCGCCGCCCAGATATCCGGCCTCTTCGCCGTCTATTATCAGGACGCCACCCTGAGCCGCGACGGAAACGACATCCTGCTCAATGCCACACTCCGGCAGGAAAACCTCTTCGCCCCTGCGGCCGGTACGTGGAATTCCGCGGCCGGAGCCAGCCTGCTCTGGGAAGCCCGCAAAAACCTGGACTCCGACTCTCAACTGGCCCAATTCATGAATGGCGTCAGTACCATGATCAGCAACGGCAACCTGTCCGGGGCCGCTCGTTCCATGGCGGCGGCAGCGGGCTCCACGGTCAACGCCCTGGGCACTGCCCAGCGCGACGCCCTGCGCGAACAAATGGGATGGATACGCAACCGCACCAACCAAATGGGCGTCAACCCCGCCTACATCAACGAAGACCTTCCCTACTTCCACATGTGGATGGAAGGCACGGGCTCCTACGCCCAGCTGGACACTAAAGGTGATGAAAGCGGCTACAAGCTCACCACCTGGGGAGGCACCTTCGGGGTGGACGTGGACCTCAGCGACTCCTTCACGATGGGGGCGGCCTTCACGGCCAACTACGGCGACCTGACGGCCAGCGCGGCGGACACGGCCGATGGCCACCTGGACAGCTACTACGCCAACCTCTTCGGGCGCTACCAGAGCAAGAGATGGGCCCACACGCTCATCCTGACGGGCGGGTGGAACGACGCCAAACTCAACCGGACGGTGGACTACGGAGCGGGCAGCTACAGAACGGAAGGCAGCACCAACGGCTGGGGCCTTGGAGCGATGTATGAACTCACCTACGACATCTACCTCAACGAAGACAGGAGCAGCATCCTGCAGCCCCTGTTCAACGCCTCGGTGGTGACCACGCGCATGGACGGCTACCGTGAAACGGGAGCGGGCAACGCGGGTCTGAGCGTGGACAAGCAGGAATGGACGACGGGCACGCTTGCCCTGGGCGGCCGGTGGATGGGTCTTGTAGGCAGCAACCTCTTCGGAAGGGAAGCGCTGGCGGAACTGCGTGTCAACGCGGCCCAGGACCTGGGAGACGACCGTGGAGAAACGGCAGTGGGCTTCCTGGCCAACCCCGGCTACACGCAGCAAGTGCGTGGAGCGAAAGTAGGGAGGACGGCGTTGCAGATAGGAGCGGGTCTGAGCGTGCCGGTAGGGACGCAGGGGACGATCTTTGTGAACGGCAACGCGGACATCCGAGACGGAGCCAGCTCCCTGAACGGAAGCATAGGCTACCGCTACGACTTCTAAAGAAGGTTAAGGTGCCGGAGGAGCGGCGGAAACGCCGCTTCTGCTGCAAAACCACAGGGCCGCCCGGGATGAACCGGGGCGGCCTTGTTGTTGGGCGGGAATGGACACAATGGACTTAATGGACGGGTAGCGTTTTCCCTTTACTATTTTGTCCACCGGGTCCATTCCACTCACACATCCCACTCCAGCACCGCCTCCGCCCGCAATTCATCCCCCTGCATGATATGGTGGCAGGTAAGATTCTCCTGGCGGAACAATAGGGACTTCATCTGTTCCCCGGCATGGCTTTCCTTCCTGAAATGCAGGTGAATGCCAATCAGGGCATGTTCCTCCTGCCAGGCTTCCGGCAGGGATTCCAGCGCCCAAACCAGATAGGCGGCATTGTTGATATGACGGTTGGAATCCATATCCCGGCGTTCCGCCGTCCATTCCCGGACTTCCGGCTGAAGGTTCTTCATGTCCAGCCGGACAGCGGAGACTATTTCGTCACAGGGCGCACTTGTCCGCCTAGACAACGTTCAGTTTATCAACAACCGCAATCACGAAGGAAATGGAGGCGCCATTGCCAACGGAAGTACTTCTGACGTTGGAACTCCGGCGGATCCTTTATTCCGGCAGTTTGACCTTTTCCAGGTTGAATACCATGTCGGAAATGTCGTCCTGGGCTTCCTGGATGCGGGAGTTGGTGAAGTAGAGATATCCGTCATGGATGCTGAACGTGTCCGGCCAGCTGATTTCCTTTCCGGAGGCAAGTGTCCGGATGTTTTTGCGGTCCGGAGTCAGGTACACGATGCTGTTGTTTTCCAGATCACCCATATAGAGGTTGCCCCGGCTGTCCATGATCATGCCGTCGGGCGAAGGCGTTTTCATTTTGGTGATTTTTTCCTCGTCTATCCGGCGGTCTATCAACTGGCGCACCGGTATTCCGTACAGGGTTCTGCCCGTCAAGGCATGGAAATAGAGGATGCCGTTCTTTTTATCCAGGGCTATGCCGTCGGAATGGACTTTCCCGTCGTGCCGCCTGCCGTTGACGGTGATGTGGTCCTGCTCCGCCGTCGTGTAGGGATGGTTGTCCAGCATGCGGTAGTTTTCTCCGCTCTTGATGTCCAGCACGATCAATCCGGGTTCGTTCGAGTCCGTAAAGTAGATTTTGCCGTGCTCGCGGTCCACGCGCAGGTCGTTGACATAGGACTTGGGCTTGGTCGATTCCGAGAGTGGGTATTTCCTGATCATCTTGTTGGTGTCGAGGTCGTAGACGTACAAGGTGGGTGTCGCCACCGTGGTTCCGATCATCGGATTTTTCGTATCGATGATGTAAAGCCGGTCTCCGTCGGCAACGACGGACTGCACGCATACGAACGCGTCGTCATCTTGTGTTTTTCCTTTTTCCCACCGGTTGGTTTTCTCGTCCGGATAGGGTTTGAAGTTTCCCTGCCGGTCCACCTCCGCCACGGAGCAGGGTATTGTTTCATGCCAGCGGGGGAAGTTGACGAAGATTCTGCCCTTGTCCGTGACCGTGACTCCGGTTACTTGGGCTCCCTTGAATGAAGCAACGGGTTCAATTCCGGATTCCGAACGGGCTTCTTGAGAAAAGGAGGCGCACATGGCTAACAGAGCGATGCAGGTTGAAATGATGAAGGCTTTCATGGGAATCATGGAGTTTGATGCGTCTGTTCCTTACGGACAAGCCCCCGCTTTTTATTGTTCAATCAACTGTCCCCCTTTTCTTTTCCTGCCCATTACAAGGAAGCAGTCCGGAACATTTCCCCGTTTGGATAAATTGAGTTTTACTCCCGGCTCTGTTTTTTATTCCAGAATATGACGCATCCTCACATTTTCATTTTGAACCGGGAAGGAGGCGGCACGGTCTTTCCTGCCAGCACCATTTTTTCATGTTCAGGTTTCCGCATTATTTCTTCCTTCTCTTTTGCCTTTACGGGTATGTCTTTCATCCGCCGGCCCAGGCAGAGACGGTGGAATACGACCTGTACGTACGGAATACCCCCGTCAATTTCACGGGAACGGCTCGTCCCGCCATGAGCATCAACGGCAGCATTCCCGGTCCCGTGCTGCATTTCACGGAAGGGGACACGGCGGTGATCCGGGTGCACAACATGATGGATACGGAGACGTCCTTCCACTGGCACGGCCTTCTGGTGCCCAATGACCAGGACGGCGTGCCCTACCTGACTTCCGCCCCCGTGAAGCCCCATGCCACCCATACTTATACTTTTCCCATTATCCAGAACGGCACGTACTGGTACCATTCCCACAGCGGTCTTCAGGAGCAGAGCGGACTGTACGGAGCCTTCGTCGTCCACAAGCGCAGGAACGATCCGGCGCGCAGAGCGGAGGACACCCTGCCGGAATACACCCTGGTTTTAAGCGACTGGACCAATGAGAATCCGAACGAGGTGAATAGAAAACTCCATACGGGGTCCGACTGGTTTTCCATCCGGAAGGGGAGCGTGCAGAGCTACTGGGAGGCGCTCCGAGCCGGCTATTTGGGCACCAAGCTGACCAGCGAATGGAAACGCATGAACCCGATGGACGTCAGCGACGTTTATTACGAACGCTTCCTGCTCAACGGGAGCCCGCATGCTTCCCTGCCCCGTTTGAAGGCCGGGGACCGCGTGCGGCTGCGCATCGTGAACGGGGCGTCCTCCACTTATTTCTGGCTCAGATATTCCGGCGGGAAAATCCTCGTCGTGGCCAGCGACGGCAAGGACGTGGTCCCCGTGGACGTGGACCGGATGATTATCGCCGTTTCAGAGACCTACGATGTGATCCTGACCGTGCCGGAAACAGGAAGGGCTTTCGAGTTCCAGGCGACGGCGGAGGATACCACCGGGTCTTCCTCCCTGTGGCTGGGACATGGGGAGAAGCTGCCCCTGCGTCCCTTTCCCAAGCTGAATTATTTCAAGAACATGAAGAGGATGAACGGCATGATGACCATGGGCGGGAACATGAAGATGATGACCATGGGCTCCGGCTCCATGCCCGGCATGAAGCACATGAATCATAACATGTCCGGAGGTATGGATTCTCCCCGTGCGCGTGGCATGCACATGATGTCCATGTCTTCCGACAGCTCCCATGGAAAGCATCATGCGGAGGACATGCAGGAAGACGAAGGAGAGGTTACGCTGACGTACGACATGCTAAGGTCTCCCGCAAGAACGAACCTTCCCTCCGGCGTTCCCGTGAAGGAGCTGCATTTCCAACTGACCGGAAACATGAACCGCTACGTCTGGAGTATTAACGGCAGGACGCTGTCGGAAACGGACCGGATTATGATCCGGGAAGGCCAGAATGTCCGCATCATCCTGACCAATAATACGATGATGAGGCACCCCATGCACCTGCACGGGCATTTTTTCCGCCTGGTCAACAGGCACGGGGATTTTTCCCCGCTGAAGTTCACGGTGGATATCCAGCCCATGGCTACGCAGGTGATTGAGTTCAATGCCGCGGAGAAGACGCGGGGCAACTGGTTTTTCCACTGCCACATCCTGTACCACATGATGAGCGGCATGGGCCGGATTTTCACGTACGAGGATTCTCCTCCCAACCCGCAGCTCCCCCATCCCCGGCAGGCGCTCCAGCACGTTTACGCGATGGACCGCAAATGGTACCTGACCGTGAATAATGATTTTGCCTCCAACGGGAATATAGGAGATCTGGAGTTCGGCGGCACGCGCTGGAGCATCCAGGGAGAATGGCAAACAGGGTACAAGGAGACCCGAGGCTATGAAGCGGAAGCGCGCCTGGGCAGGTACATCGGAGAAAAACAGTGGCTTTATCCCTACATCGGCATGGACTGGACATACAGGAAGGGCGAGTCCGGGGAACGCAACATGTTCCGCCAGACTACCAGGAAGGACCGCGAACTGGACGGCACGCTGGGAACGCGGTACACGCTGCCCCTGCTGCTGGTGGCGGACGCCCGCATTGACACCGACGGGAAGGTGCGGCTCCAGCTTGAACGGGACGATATTCCGCTGACATCGCGCCTGCGCCTGAGCTTTTCCCTGAACACGGACCGGGATTATTCCGTTGGTCTGCACTACATCCTGACGCCTCATGTGAGCATTTCCACCAATTACGACAATAACCTGCACTGGGGCGTGGGCCTGATGCTGACTTATTGACGCCTTTACCCTCCTGTTTTTGCTTGTTTCCGCACCGCACGCCCTTATCATCGGCAACGTGCCGCAAAAGATGAATTGGGAACAGCTTCTGTCAGACGCCCGCTGGGGATCAAGCCACCAGAGCACGGCGGCTCCGCAGAAGCACCGCAGCAATTATGACCGTGATTACGGGCGCATCCTGTTTTCCAGCGCTTTCCGCCGCCTTCAGGATAAGACGCAGGTGTTTCCTCTGGGGCGCAACGATTACGTGCGCACCCGCCTTACCCACAGCCTGGAGGTAGCCCACGTCGGCTCCTCCCTGGGCATGCTGGTGGGAGAATGGCTTGCCGGAAAGGACGCGCTGCCCGCCCATATCATCCCTTCCGACCTGGCGACCATCGTTTCCACTGCCTGCCTGGCGCACGATATCGGGAATCCTCCGTTCGGCCATTCCGGGGAGGATGCCATTGAGACGGCCCTGTCCCGGCATGGGCTCTCACACCCGTTTGAAGGGAACGCGCAGGGATTCCGCATCCTGACCCGCACCGGAGACTCCATGGAAGGCAAGGGCCTGAAACTGACGGCGGCCGTTTTGGGCGCTTTCATGAAGTATCCCTGCACGCAGTCCTATTCCTTTAACGTAAAACAAGGTTTTCTTTCTCACCCCAATACATTGGAATGCAAAAAGTTCGGCATAGGCGTCCAGGAAAGAGGAGCCGCCGCCTTCGTAGCGTCCAGACTGGGCCTGATTCCCCGAACGGAGGCGAAAGGAAACGACCTTTGCTGGTGCCGCCATCCCCTGGCTTTCCTGATGGAAGCTGCGGACGATATCTGCTACCGCATTGCGGATATCGAAGACGGCTTTTTCTCAAGAATCCTGAGGTTCGACCACGTCATGGAACTGTTCCATCCCTTCCTGACTCTCTCTCAAAGGGAGTATGCCGAAGATCTGGCAGTACGGAGGGAGGAGGATTCCTGCGTGCATTACATGCGTGCTCTGGCGATCGGCAGAAGCATCCGCGCCGTGGTGGAGAGTTTCAAGGTCCATGAAGACCGCCTTCTGGGCGGGTGCTTAGAAAAGTCCCTCATTGACGTTTCCGAACTGGCCACACCGCTGGACCGCCTGTATCAGGACGCCATACGCGACGTTTACCAGACGCAGGACGTCATTCAGGTGGAGGCCATGGGCTACAAGGTGCTGGGAGAATTGATCGACTTTTTCATGGAATGGGTGGACAACCCCGGTTCTGGACAAGCCAGAAAGGTAGCCATCCTTTTGCAGGGAACCCTTTTGCCTGCGGATGAAGAGTCACGGGAAAAACGCCTGATCCATATGCTGGATTACATTTCCGGCATGACGGATTCCTTCGCACTGGAAACATACAGGAAATTGACTGGCATCCGCTGACGGGCTTTTCACGGTTTTCCCGGCAATGAAAATGGCTGCTCCGGTAAACGGAGCAGCCATCCTTAACATGATCATGAATATTCAGCAGAAATTTTAAAAGCAGAAGTTGGTTTCTATGTTTTTCAACCGCTCCCGAACAGCTTCAGGCACGGCGTCCTTTTCCTGTTGGGTGTTGTAGGGACCAGAATAAAGTACCTTTCCGGAGGGGTCCGTTACATGAACGGAGGTCCCGGTCTGAGAGTTGGAGGAAATAATAATCGTGCCGTTGTTGTCCGTCATGCGGACGGATGAAGAGCCAGAGGCTCCCCCCGGAAGGTTCCCCATGGAGGGCATGGGCATCTTCTGCAGATTTTGAAGGCTTCTGAGCACCTGGGCCGATCCAGGAGTCAGGTTCATCCTGCTAAAGACATCATCCATTCCGGGATCATCCATCACGGAATTTTTCAGGAATTCATCCATGATCTTCTGCATCCGGTCAAAGGCATCCGGCTGCGTCCCGAGCAGCCCCTGAGGCAGGGCGGGACGGGGGGAAAATCCACCGGGAGACGTACGGGGATGCGAACGGGGATCACCCTGGGCCGCAAGAATTTCCTCGGCGGAAAGCGTTCCGGCATCCAGAGTCAGGTCTGCCGTTTCCCTTTTGCCCTTACGGTAAAGCACTGCAGTTATTTTGTCTCCCGGCGCCTTGTCCGCCAAAGCTTCCGTCACGGAACGGGGGCCGGACAGGGACATGTCCCCCAGCTTGACAACGACGTCGTTTTCCTGCAAGCCAGCCTTGGCCGCCGGACTGTCCGGAATGACCTTGGTCACCAGCACGCCGGGAAATCCGCTGAGCTCCAGCTGGGCCACAAGCGCCTGCGGAACCGTGCCGGGCACAATGCCCAGCCTCACGGGCCGGGACGCAGGCAGAGGCGCAGGCCGGGAAGGATAAGGAGTAAGAGAGGGAGACTGAAGAGCGGCAGTATTTCCAGCGGGCCGGTCAATAGAGAAACCGGAACCCGTACTTATCAACAGCCCCAATGTCAGAAAGGTACAGGTTTTCATATTCATGTGAGATAATATACAATGTCCGGACACTGCATGTTCAAAAATTTGCATATTTTTTTCAATCCACGGCAAAAAAGAGGCCCCGGATCATCGGAATCCGGGGCTGGCGCTACTGAACGGCCATTGAAGAATTACTCAATATTCCCTTTCAGGAACGATTTTCCTGCTGTTTGCCGGGGCTACGACAGGCACGCGCTCGTCTCCCCCCTGGAGTTCAAAGATGGTAGCTTTACGGTAGGATTCCTGGTGCTCTTCCGGAAGGGGGACGCTTTCCGATTTTTCCGCAATGGCCCCTGCTCCTTCACTACGGGCGTCAAAGGTATTCTGAATGAGCAGCACGGCCCCAACAGCCGCTGCCACGGAGATTCCGGAGATATAGGCCAGCTTCCTCCACAGGCGGCCGGGAACGTTTTTTCCCTGTTTTACCTCCCCCTCGGCATCCATGGCGTAAGCCATTTTGCAGACGGAGAATTCCAGCATGGAGGAGGCGGAGAATTTTTTCAGGCGGTCTTCCATTTCACGCTCGGATTCAGCGCACATCAGGGAGCAGCATTGTTCCCGAAACAGGATTTTTGCAGGCGCCGGCTGCAAACGTTTCAACAGGGATTCCATTTCATGAATTTCTTCATCGGAAATTTCATGCCGGACGCGGTCATTCAGGGGGAATATTTCCTCACACCTGCCGGCCAGGCGGGCAATGAGTTCATCGGATACGGGGAGAGGCTGGATAGTGGCGGTACCGCCGCCGTCTTCCTCTGAGGATGATGCTAATTCATGTTTCATAAGAGTGGAGCAGGTATGTTCAAATTTCTTCTTTTCTATTTCTCAACGCTTTCCGGAGCATGTCAATGCCGTAGCGGTAACGGCTTGCCACCGTGTTCTGGGATATTTCCAGCGTCTCCGCTATCTGCAGAAAGGTCTGTTCACCCCATATTTTCAGCACAATGACTTCGGAAAATTTGGAAGGGAGCTTTTTGAGCTGCATCTCCATGAATTGCTTGAGCTCCTCATCCGCCGCAGAGCTGGAAAACCAGGGGTCCGCACACGCATCCTGCGCCGGATCGGCGCTGCACGCCTCGTCCTCGCGCCTCTGGCGGCGGTCCGCCTTGCGTCCATAGTCCACGGCCAGGCGGCGGATGGAGGCAAAGACATAGGAAAGCCACGCTTCCTGGCCGCCCATGAATTCCCCTGCGGCTTCCTTGCGCGCCAGGCGGATCAGGGCATCCTGAAGGATGTCCTCCGCATCCTCCGCGGAACGGGATTGCTGGCGTGCGAACAGGAGAAGCTGGGACACATGGCGGCGCAGCCATTCATCCCAGCTCAGCAGATGGTCGGCATCCTCATTCATTTCCTGTTCCCTGGCCTGTGCGGACATATTCATTTCCTCGTCTTGCGGTCTTTCTATCATCATAGCGGAATGCCGTCTTTCTTTTGTCTAAATATTGTACGGAAAAATCACCCTGCCCTCCCTAGGGAGGGCAGGAAACCGTATTCAGCCGCATGAACGGGAAAATAGCAAGAACAAGGAATGCAGGCCCCTTATTTTTCGCCGGCTATGATTTTTTCCATATTTTCTATCCAGGGCTGCAGCCTGGCGGATTCCTTGGAGCCGGGATCGGAATCCCGTGCGATTTTCAGGTATTCCAGGGATTTAGGATAGTTGCGTTCCAAGGCATAGCTGTCACTGATGAATTTATTCAGTTTCAGGCGGATGGACGGCAGGAGATCGGGAGACGCCAGTATTTTCCCAGCTTCCTCGCGACTCTTCTGGGCCTCCTCACCCCTTACCTTCCCTCTCTGAGAGAGATAGAACTGCTCAAGCATCTCTCTTTGCTGCGCCATCAGGCGCGCTTCCTTCTCCTTCTTTCCGTATCCGAACCGGTCTTCCGGATCAGACGCCATGATTTCCGCGATCAATTCCTTGTGGTATCCCTGCAATTCTTCAGGTACTTTTTCCAGAGCCTTCGCCAGGGCGGCAGCCCGTTCGCTGTCGGAGAGCATCCGGGCAGCGGCGATTTCACCATTCAGCGAGTTTTTCAGTTCCCGGGCATTTTCCAGCTTTTCCAGATATTCCGGCGCCGTTTTCGTGGGCCCCACGATCCGGGCATGGGGAGCTCCGGTTCCGTCCATCAGCATCACGGTCGGAAAGCCGGTAACACCGTACCGCCGCATGATATCCTCACGTTCCTTCATGAGTTCCTTGGAGATTTTTCCCGGCGTACGCGGAAAGTCCAGTTCCACGAGCACCAGCTTGTTTTTGTCCGCATAGTTTGCAAATTCCGGAGAGTCCAGAATGGTGCTGCGCAGATATTTGCAGGGCGGGCACCAGTCGGAGCCGGTGAATTCCACCATCACGGGACGGTTTTCGGCCCTGGCTGTCTCCAGTCCCTTGTTGAAATCAGTTTCCCAGACCGGAGCGGCGAGAGTGGCGGAAGCTACGGCCAGAGAAAAGGAGGCCGTTCCTATTGCATGAAAAAAGGTATTCATCTTATGGGACACCATAGCACAAATTGATGCAGTGTCATCCCATTTTTAACACTTCCGCTTCCGGAACGCCTACCATTCCCGGAGGCCTCAGCCGGGCTTCCGGGAATGAACGGAGGATCATTTTCCAGCGGAACGGCGGCGAATATCCTGGCTCAGGCGCATGGCGCAGAAATCCGGACCGCACATGGAGCAGAAATGGGCTTTCTTGGCGTTGGCGTGGGGGAGAGTCAGATCATGGTAGGAGCGGGCCTTCTGCGGGTCCAGGGACAGGTTGAACTGGTCCTCCCAGCGGAATTCAAACCTGGCCTGGGCCAGGGCGTTGTCCCGCCATTGGGCGGAGGGATGGCCCTTCGCCAGGTCAGCCGCATGGGCCGCCAGCTTGTAGGTGACCACACCTTCCCGCACGTCCTCCCTGTCCGGCAGGCCCAGGTGTTCCTTGCGGGTGACGTAGCAGAGCATAGCGCAGCCGCGCTGGCCGATGATCGCCCCGCCGATGGCTCCGGTGATATGGTCGTAGCCCGGAGCAATGTCCGTCACCAGCGGTCCAAGCGTGTAGAAGGGGGCTTCCATGCACCATTCAAGCTGCTTGTTCATGTTTTCCGCAATGAGGTGCATGGGCACATGGCCCGGGCCCTCGTTCATCACCTGGACGCCGGCACGCCAGGCGCGCATGGTCAGGTCCCCCTGGATTTCCAATTCTGCAAGCTGGGCGAAGTCGTTGGCGTCCGCCACGGAACCGGGGCGCAGCCCGTCGCCGATGGAGACGGCAATGTCGTACGCCGCCAGAATGGAGCAAATTTCATCCCAATGGGTGTAAAGAAAGTTTTCCTGCTCGTGGATCATGCTCCACTGGGCCATGATGGAACCGCCGCGGGAGACGATCCCGGTCATGCGTCGGGCCGTATGGTTCACAAACCTGAGCAGCAGGGCGGCGTGCACGGTCACGTAGTCCACGCCCTGGCGGGCCTGCTCAAGGAGGGTGTCCCGGAAAATATCCCAGCCCAGGTCCGCCACCTTTCCACCCACTTTTTCCAGCGCCTGGTAAATGGGAACGGTGCCGATGGGAACGGGGGAGTTGCGCAGAATCCACTCGCGCGTGGCATGGATGTTTTTCCCGGTGGACAGGTCCATTACCGTGTCCGCTCCCCAGTGGATGGCCCAGCGCAGTTTCTCCACTTCCTCCTCAATGCTGGAGCCAAGGGCGGAATTGCCAATGTTGGCGTTGATTTTCACCAGGAAATTGCGGCCTATGGCCATGGGCTCGCATTCCGGGTGGTTGATGTTGGCGGGAATAAGGGCGCGGCCCGCGGCGATTTCATCCCTGACGAATTCAGGCGTGAAATAAGCAGGCATGCGGCAGCCGCGCCTGCGCTCCGGCGCGTGCTGATGGTCCAGGCGGTCGCGCGCCACCATGCTGGATGGTCCGAATCCCTCCGCGGCTTCCAGCTCGGACGGGCGCGGCATCACCGTCAGCGCGTCCAGGATTTCTCCGGCTTCGTCCGGACGGCTCTTTTCATTCGGGTAACGGTCGTAAACAGCCTTGAATGCCTGTTCGCGGCCCAGATTTTCACGGATGGCCACAAACTCCATCTCCGGCGTAATCAGTCCGTTCAGGGCATAGTGGCGCTGGGTCACGGGGTTTTCCCCGGCGGCCTGGAGGCAGGGGCCCTTCTCCGCACCCACTTCCCTTACATCGCCGCGGGAGCGTATCCATGCGGCGCGCAGGGCGGGCAGCCCCTGCTCCGCGGATCCTTCATAGGCTCCGTCCCCCCACGGGCCGGAACAGTCGTAAATGCGTACGGGGTCGTTGGGGTGGGTGGTGCCGTCCGGCAGCAGGGTGTCGCTCAGGACAACCTCCCTCATGGGAACCTGCACGTCCGGATGAAGGCGGCCCGGAATATAGACGCGGCGGGACCCAGGATAAGACAATTTGGCGGTATCGTTCATGGCATGGATGCTGTTGAGTACCGGCAAGGGATACGCCGCCGAACGGAACATCCGCAAGAAACGGGACACGGCCCGCTTGATCGAACTCCCTGCGGCGGAATTACCCGCATCAGGTTTGAAGGGTCCTGCGGAAACAGCATGCTGCCGCAATCTCAGCCTTTGTCTGTGGCACCCCTGCCGAACTTGGCAGGAGAGTAGCACGGCCATCAGCAGCATCCAAGCGTTTTCGTTCCGGTCAGCAGGACAGGAAGATGCCGGAAGATTTTCCCCGGCGTTTCCGACATGTGGCTCTGGATGAGCGGGAAATTCATCCCTTTCCACCTTCCGGGCGGGAATCCCGCAAAAAGGGGGAACAGACCCGTTTTCATCTCGTCATCCTGATAGAATGGGATAAATATATTTTCCGGGCCATCCGCCCTTCCGGGCACAACCTTCCCCCGGGAGCGGTGTTTATACAAGGGAATTTTCATGGACGAAGCACGAGACATGCCATCCGCCGCACCGGATGAAGACGCCCTGCTGATGCTGAGGGTCAGGGACGGGGACGCCTCCGCCATGGAGATGCTGATCCGCAAACACCAGCATTCCGTGTATGCCACGGTGGCCCGCATGCTGAACAACGGCCCGGAGGTAGAGGACATCGCCCAGCAGGTATTTATCCGCGTATGGCGTGGGGCAAAAAATTACGAGGCTTCCGCCCGTTTCACCACCTGGATGTTCACGATTCTCCGTAATCTGGTGTTCAATGAAATCCGCCGCCAGAAGCGCAAGCCCACCACTTCCGCGGATGCCATTGAGGAGGAAGGAGGTGCGATTCTGTTTCTGGAAGGCTCCCAATCCCCGGACGCCGCGCTACAGCAAACGGAGCTTCAGCAAGCCGTGGATGACGCCATTGCAGCCCTGCCGGAAAAGGCGCGCCTGGCCGTCCAACTCCGCCGCTTTGAGAACATGCCTTACGAGGAAATAGCCAAAACGCTGGAAATGACCGTTCCGGCTACTAAAAGCCTTCTGTTCCGCGCCCGGAACATGCTGAAGGAGGCTCTGGCCTCCTTCCTGTCCTGAAAGATTTTCCGCCGTCCCGCAGTATCCCATTCTCCTCTCTCCCGAGAAAAAATCGGTTCACGGTCGCTTTCATGCGCAACAAACGTATTTAAAAGAAGGCCCGCTCCCCGAAGGAAGCGGGCCGGAAAAGTTTCATGCCCCGCAGGCGGCATTAATGGCCGCCGCCCGCATTTAAAACGTCTTTGTAAGGAATTTTCAGGAAGTTCAAAGCACCCCTGCCCTCATACAGAACGCCGATGTGGTTTTTATCCACGGGCGCCAGGCAGGAGTACCCCCAGCAGCCGCGCTCGTCGTACAGGAGCCATTTGTCTTCCAGCCAGGAGGAGGCGTCATCCACAGAAGCCTTGAGCGTCATGTGCGAACGGCCCGACGTCGTGTTCGGGTTGGAGAACAGAACCAACTTGCCCGCTCCGGGCACGGCATCCACGGCAAGGAGGCTGCCCTGGCAGACGGGCTCCCTGAGCTGGGCAGTACGGCTGGTGGGATGTTTTTCCCAGGTCCTGCCCAGATCCCTCGTCACTCCCACCACGCGGGAACCGCCCCAGTTGCAGCGGGCGTTGATCATGATGGAGCCGTCTTTCAGCTCAATAACCTGAGCTTCCGTAGTCTGCTGGCTGACGCCCGTACCGCAGTGCCAGGTTTTGCCCTGGTCCTTGGAATAAACGATCGTGGACCATGGCACTCCCTTGCCGTCCCAGTACTGGGCGGCAAAGACGAGGGTGCCGTCCTTCATGCAGATGCCGTTTCCGGGGCCGTTGAATAAAATCCGCCAGTCCTTGTCCTTGGTCTGCTCCGTGATATTGACGGGTTTGGACCAGGTGAGGCCGTCGTCGTCGCTGCTGGCGAGCACCAGCTGGCCGCAGGTTTCCGGGGAATTGTCCCCGGACTTGCTGCCCCAGATGGAATGCCTGTAGCTCCAAATGGCGGCCACCCACACGCGGCCGTTTTTTTCATCCAGCAGAATGGCGGGGTCTCCCACGCCCTTGGCATCCTTCCTGGCAGGGTCTATTTTGGAATCGTCCACGGCAATCTTCACGTCGGACCAGGTGCGTCCCCCATCCGTGGAACGGCTCACGCCTACGTCGATATTGGCCGGAAGGTCGCCGGAATGATTGTAGCGAATATCATAAACCGCCAGAAGGGTCCCCTTCTTCGTCCGAACCAGGCCGGGAATGCGGTAGAATTTGGAGTTGAAATCCCCGGGCTTCACCACCGCCACACCGATGCGCTGCGCCACGGGGGCGGCATCCGCCACTTTCATCAGCTTGTTGCCGGCCACAACGCTGGCGGGGCGCACAACCACCTTGCCGTCCAGCGAGGCTCCGTCCTTCATCGTGACGCACACCCACAGGTGATTGTCACCGGGTTCCAGTTCCAGATTGCCCCTGACGGAAATCCGGGGCTTCATGCCGCCGGAAATACGGACCGTACCCAGAACCTGGGCCGGGTCTTCAGGGAATGTAACCGCACCCTCGGGGAATTCCGGTTTTTCCCCGCCGCGCACGACCGTCACGGATTCAATGTCCGCCAGCCTGGCCGTCCCGGAAAAATCCAGATTGACGGCATTCAGAGAAACGGGATTCAGGCATCCTTCCGTTTTCACGTTCACGGAAAGAACGGGATTGCCCGGAATGCGCTTGATCACGGGAGCCACCGGAGCGGACATTTCCACGCGGGGGTCCACTTTCATGGGAATGGAGGGGACAATAAACAGGTCGTCCAGTTTCAGCCCCTTGTTTTCCGGAGCCGTCAGCTTGAAAACCAGGGAACGGGTGCCTGCGGGAACGCGCGCTTCAATCTTTGTCTTGAATCCGCCCGTCTTGATATTTTTGCCGTCATAGATTTCCTTTTCTCCCTGGGAGCCAACCGCCGTGATGGAAAATTCAAAGGGGGCCTGCCCCGTCCAGCGTTCCGCCCAGGCGGAAAGCCGCACTTCCGTGGTGGGTACGTCCTTCAAATCCAGTTTGAGTTCGGCATCTTTCCCGCCGAACATCCGCAATGAAGAATTTCCGGTTTTTCCCGTTCCCCCGATTTCCGCCACTCCATCCGCGCAGGACAGGGGGCCGTATTCGGTTTGCAGGCTGGTGAACTTGCCGCGCTTGGCCTGTTCAAAGCTTTCCGTCCCCAGGGCGCCGGTCATGGACATTCCCAGGGCGCACAGCAGGGAGAGCACTGTCAAGTTGTTCAAAGGTAAACGCATGGTGTATATGGTGTGTAAGGATCATTACGCGATGAACGCATCATTCTTATCCGTCCAACGCGCCATGACCAGCGTGGTTCCTAGCACACCCCGCGTTTTCAAGTCCAGCCCGGCCCGCTTTTCTGCGAAAAGACCAGAAGTCACTCCTTCTCCGCCTCACCGGAGGGGGAAAGATGCTTTATGGAAATGACGGGCCGTTGCGGGAAGGAGCTGGAATCCTGGTGCATGTAATAATGGGACCAGTGCAGAACAACCTTGTCGCCCGGCTTGAGCGCGGAGATCTGCTTCAGGACGGAGGCGTCCTGGAGGATGGGCTTGTGGGCCGGATTCACGTCAACCATCAGCTTTTCCTGCTTCTCATCGCCATATTTGCCCGGCTTCCGGTAATCCAGGTACTTGATGATCCGGAAGGTGGCGAAATCCTTGGGATGGTCGCATTTGTCCGGGCACAGGGAAGTCATGAACATGCACTTCCTGTGAATGATGCCCGTGAACTCGGCTTCCGCCACATGGTCGGAAAGCAATTCCCCGGAAGGAAGCGGCGCTTCCGGCGCATCGGAGGAAGCCGGAGGAACGGCCACAGGATTTTCTACGGCACGGGAAACCAGTCCACCAATCAGGAAAAGGCAAAAGAGGGGAACATACTTGATCATACGTCCCATGCTTAAACATCCCGCCAACGGGAGTCAAGCAGAAGCCCAGCCTTCTCCCGCATATGTCCGGACAAATTCCCGCATGGAACGGTCAGGACAGCAGCTTCAATAATTTGGAGGAAGACGCCGCCCTGTTTGTCCGGCTTTCCAGACCAACAGGGCGGTGTTTTTCAGGATCAGTTCCCGGCAATGCAGCCTTCGCAGGAAAGTTCCCCGGTGTTCTTGAAATCAGACGGAGCAATGAAGGAGGAACGATGTTCATTGAGCCAGAGAAGGGCTTCTTTCTGGGCTTGCCGGCTCCACAGGCTTTTCCAGTCCTTCTTGTGGGTAAGGAGGCAGTACCAGACATAGGCAACTCTTCCCGTCCATATGACAAGTTCTATTTTCTCCTTGAATGAAGAACACACAAAACTCCCGTTTTCCGGACAGGCCGCCATGGCATCCCTGGCGGATTGCAGCAGGATGGCTCCGTGCTTTTCCGTATCGAAGACGTTTTCAGATAATTCCTGAATCATGAAATTCTCCTCATATCCGTCCGGGTCGGCACCGTCGATGTTCAGCTCGCCGGAGTCTATTTCTTCCAAGGCTTCCAACAAAAGAGACCGTTCCCCGTCTCCGGCGCAGGCATCCAGCGGGATGACCGGCTGCTTGTAGTGCAACTGGTAGGGTTCTCCGGCCTCTTCATAACACTTCGCTACGAATTGAGAACAAAATGCCGTCGGATGGCTGCCCTCCAGCAAGGAGCGCAAGGCCTGGTAGGTAGACGCCAGCAGGCATATGGCGGCTCCGGCCGTCTCCCGGTCCCAGCGGAACCGACAATATTTGGAGGTCACCAGAAGAAGCCCCAGCAAATAAATGCCGCCATACGGGAGTTTCTGCTGCAGGTATTTCCTTCCTGTTTCAACAACCGGGTCCAGCGAAGGGAGAGCCCTGTTCCTGTAAACATGGATGGTGCGCCCGGCAAACCTTTCCCGGGCCGGATTTTCCAGGACGGGATGTTCTCCGGTGGCTTCGAGCAGGGTCTGCTTTTCCTCATCGGCATAAAGGGCGGCATGGCTTACATCCGAATTGGTCAGCAGCCCGATCAGGGAAGAGATAATGTCCCCCTGAAGCACGGAGAAAAGGAGGACATCCCCCTTCTTCAGCTCATTGATTGATAGTTCAGTCTTCATGGCACATCATGCTGTTTCCGGATCAGAAGTCCCCGACCACGGATTTTTTCTCCTCCACATGGCGTATGTAATGCTCCGTGGATGGCATCGACTCGACATACTGTACATCGTCTCCTCCATCGATTTTAACCGTATCGTCCTTGAACATGCTGAATATTTCCTTTGCTTCCTTGATCATTTCCTTCATCTGTTTGGGGTCATCTCCAAACGCCTTGTTCAGAATGCCCGCATAGGCCGCCAGAAAGGTGTTGAAATCCATTTTACTGACATCTACAGCGGATTTGTAGGCCGTGTATGATATGGCGCTTGTCAGGATGGAGGTCAAATAACCGGTTGCCTTCATGTTCCGGCCCCAGCAACTGATGTCATACCGCACCAGGGCGGGATATTCCACGACCACGTAGTATGTTTCCACGATCTTCTCCGTCCCCTCTCCAGCTCCCAGAATGGCGTCAATCCCGGTAGAAATGATGGAGCCTACCGCATCCGCGATCTGTCCATTTCCGTTGAACAGCTGTTTGAACGCTTCGGTCACCTTGGTCACAATATCGCCGGAACCTTCCTTGTAAACGGCTCTGGATTCCAATTGCTTGGCCAGAACCTTCGTGATGGGTATGGTCAGGTCGTCGCTGATTTTCCCATCCTTCAAGCTGGCTTCTATTCGCTGCTGGAATATTTCCGTTTGAGATTTTGCAAGAGAAATGAGGATATCCAGTTGTTCCTGAACATCTTTCTGCTCTTCCTTCACCTTGTTTTTGGCATCGCTTAATTTTCCCATAATATTATTTTGGTTAATTGTTTAAATATATGATAACTCAAATATTTCATCTAACACGGTATGAAAAAAATCAAAAATAATCAACAAGTATTTAAAAAAAATAGATATATTTTTCTAACAAATCACATAAATTCAAAACTTTCACCCGTCTCTCCAGGTCCATTTCTATTCGTTCTTCCTCCCTTCCTCTACCGTTTCCCATGCCCGGGACACTCTTTCAGGGAAAACCCCCTTTTTCCCGAAAATCGTGGTCCCTGTTCCGCCTGCATTCCTGCATATGCCCCCTGCCAGTGATGGTAATGCCAGAAAGGGGCCGTCCCTAAATTTCTCGTTTGACAGGGAGGCGTATCTTCCATACGCACGCCATTGAATAGTTCCAGACCTTATTATTTTTTCACAGTCAGTCGTATATGGATATTTTCAAGCAAGTGTTCATATGTATGGAAGAAAAATCAGAATCCCAGCTTCTCCCCTGTTTCCAGATTGACGCATCGTTATTCATGTGCGAGATTGGAGAAAGCATATGGACACAAATCGTACCTCTACCGTGCCGATCGTACCCAAGCAGTACCGGCTGCCATTTTTCATGCTGGTTTCCTGCTTCGCCCTGTGGGGTTTGCTGAACAATATGACGGACAATCTGGTCCCCGCTTTCAGCAAAATTTTCATGATCAACGCCTCCGAATCCGCCGGGGTGCAGATTTCCTTCTACGGGGCGTATGCGGTGCTGGCGATTTTCGCCTCCATCCTGCTTGAGGAATTTTCCTACAAGGCGGGCGTGCTGATCGGCCTGGGCTTCTACATGATAGGTGCGCTGTGCTATATCCCCGCCGCGATAGGCCAGAGCTTTGACATTTACCTGATGGCCATTTTCGTCCTGGCGGGCGGCCTCTCCATCCTGGAAACCACCTGCAATCCCTTCGTGCTGTCCATGGGGTCGCAGGAAACGAGCGTACGCCGCCTCAACTTCGCCCAGGCCTTCAACCCCATCGGCTCCCTGACGGGCATTTTCCTGGCAAAATACTTCATTCTGTCCCACTTGAACGACGCGGACATGGACGCCCGCAAGGCCATGGACCCGGAACAGCTGAACGCCATCGTGAGCGACGAACTTTTCTGGGTATGCGTGCCTTACGTGGGCCTGGTCGCCATTGCGGGCGTCATCTGGTTCTTCTTCTGCCGCTACAAGTCCGACGACGAAACCGTGCCCACGCTGGAAAACACCCGGCCACTTTCCTCCAAACTGGGCCGACTGGGCCTCTGCATCGCCTTCATCCTGGTTCCCTTCCTGTTCCAGTATTATTCCAGCTTTGAGTTCAGCATGGTCCAGCAGATCCTGATCATGATGATCGGCCCCATCGCCTTCCTGATCATCATGCCGGATTACCGCTGCCAGCTCATGAAACTCATCAGGCTTCCCCGCTATACCTGCGGCGTAGTCGCCCAATTCTTCTACGTAGGCGTGCAGATCGCCGTGTGGACGTGGACGATCAAGTACATCATGTCCGTCTTCCCGGGCATGCAGGAAGCGGCCGCCTCCAACTATTACATCTTCTCCATCATCCTCTTCATCGCCTGCCGCGCCATCACCACGGCCCTGATGAAGAAATTCAACCCGGCCAACATGATGGCGCTCTTCGCCGTTGCCGGCATTCTCTGCTGCCTGGGAACCATGTACCTGCCCAAGGAAATCTCCGTCTGGACGCTGGTTGCCATTTCCGGCTGCATGTCCCTGATGTTCCCGACCATCTACGGCATCGCCCTGCGCGGCCTGGGGTCGGAAGTCAAGCTGGGCGCGGCGGGCCTGATCATGGCCATTCTGGGCGGCGCGGTCATCACCCCGTACATGGGCTCCTGCATTGACAACACCACGGTGAAAAACCAGGTGGCCTACTTTGAATCCATCGACCGCCCCCTGATCGCCCAGGTGGAAGCCGCGGACTCCAGAAAATCCATCTCCGGCTCCATGCTCACCCTCTACAAAATGTCGGAGGCAAACGCCGCAGAAGGAGGGGAACAGGCCAAAACCGCCGCCAAGTTCGAAAAGAACCTGCAAACCTTCCAGTCCCTGCCCTCCCTGACCGGAGCCGCCTTCAGTGAGGCCGCCAAAACGCTGCCCGGCTGTTCCGCCCTTACGCCCGCGGAACTTTCCCTGTTCAAGGACAACCTGAGCCGGCTTCCCGCCGCCGCCAGCCGGGAACAGCAGATCCAGCAGTTCTCCCTGATTCCGGCCCTGACCACGCTCCCCGCCTCCCGGGCCGACGTCCTGAACGACCTGATCTCCCACCCCCTGGACATGAAGCAGTTCCAGACGGCCCAGGAAAACTTCGTGGAAAAAGCCGTGCGGTCATCTTTCTTTATTCCCATCATCTGCTTTGCCGTGGTACTAATTTACGGCTTCTTCTTCCGGAACATCCATCTGAAGAAGGAGGAGGACAAAGAAGAGTCCGTACCGGCATAATCCCTTCACATCACCTACGCAAGATATGAAAACAATACTCCCCACCATAGGAATCCGTCCCACGATCGACGGCCGCCGCCTCGGCGTCCGCGAATCGCTGGAAGACCAGACCATGAACATGGCCAAGGCCGCCGCCGCCCTTATTGAAGCCAATGTCCGCCACGCCTCCGGCGAACCCGTCAAATGCGTGATCGCGGATACCTGCATCGGCGGCCCCGCGGAAGCCGCCGCCTGTGCGGACAAGTTCAAGGCCAACAACGTAGGGGTCTCCCTGGCCGTGACGCCCTGCTGGTGCTATGGCAGTGAAACTTTCGACATGGACCCGTTTACGCCCAAGGCTATCTGGGGCTTCAACGGAACGGAGCGCCCCGGCGCCGTGTACCTGGCCGCCGCCCTGGCGGGCCTGAACCAGAAGGGCTTCCCCGCCTTTTCCATTTACGGCAAGGACGTGCAGGATGCGGGAGACACCTCCATCCCGGATGACGTGGCGGAAAAAATCCTCCGCTTCGCCCGCGCCGGGCTTGTCGTGGCGACACTCCGCGGCAAGGGCTACCTTTCCATCGGCGGCTGTTCCATGGGCATCGCCGGCTCCATCGTGGACCAGTCCTTCTGGGAAAACTACCTGGGCATCCGCGTACAGGCCGTGGACATGACGGAAGTGCGCCGCCGCATGGACCAGAAGATTTACGACCAGGAGGAATTCGACATCGCCATGAAGTGGGCGGACTCCGTCTTCAAATTCGCCGAGGACAAGAACCGCCCGGACCTGAAGCTGGACGAGAACGGCCGCCGCAAAACCTTCAAGGAAAGCGTGCTGATGGCCATGATCTTCCGCGACATGATGCAGGGCAATCCCAAGCTCAAGAAGATTGACCGGGAAGAAGAGTCCCTGGGCTACCAGGCCATTGCGGGCGGCTTCCAGGGCCAGCGCCACTGGACGGACTTTTACCCCAACGGGGACATCGCGGAAACCCTGCTCAACTCCACCTTTGACTGGAACGGCCCCCGCGCGCCGATGCCCTTCGCCACGGAAAACGACTCCCTGAACGGAGCGTGCCTCCTGTTCGGCTACCTGCTCACCGGCCAGGCGAACGTCTTTGCGGACGTGCGCACCTACTGGAGCCCGGAAGCCGTGAAGCGCGTCACCGGCTACAAGCTGGAAGGCAAGGCCAAGGACGGCATCATCCACCTCATCAACTCCGGCTCCGCCGCGCTGGACGGCTGTATGGCCTGCACGGACAAGGACGGCAACCCCGTCATGAAGAAGCACTGGGACGTCACCCAGGAGGACGCGGACAAGATGATGAGCCAGGCCACCTGGTGCCCGGCCAACCGGGAATATTTCCGCGGCGGCGGCTACTCCGTCCATTACGTCACCAAGGGCGGAGCCCCCGTCACGATGATGCGCCTGAACATCGTCAAGGGCCTGGGTCCCGTGCTGATCGTGGCGGAAGGCTGGTCCGTGGACCTGCCCGACAAGGTACACAAGACGCTGGACGAACGGACCGATCCGGGCTGGCCCACCACCTGGTTCGCCCCACGCCTTACCGGCAAGGGCGCCTTCACGGACGTGTACAGCGTCATGGCCAACATGGGCGCCAACCACGGAGCCTTCACGTACGGCCACATTGGCGCGGACATCCTGACGCTGGCTTCCATGCTGCGCATTCCCGTGTATGCCCACAACATTCCGGACGACCAAGTTTACCGCCCGTCCGCCTGGGGCCTCCACGGCACCGCAGAACCGGAAAGCGCCGACTTCCGCGCCTGCGCCAACTACGGGCCGCTGTATGGGAAATACTAATCCTGGCACTTTTTCACCGGGAGGGAGGTCTCCTCCTCCCGGTGATGTGCAGGATTAATATGAAATACCAAATACGAATGACTAAAGAATGAATGAAAGTATTGCTCACGAAAAGAGTTTTGCTTTTTCCATTCGCATCGTTTCTCTGTGCCGCCATTTCCGCAAGCAGCGGTGTGAGCAGGAATTGATCCGGCAGATACTGCGCTCCGGAACAAGCATAGGGGCCAATCTTGCGGAAGCGTCATTCGCCGTGAGCAAAAAAGACTTTTTCTCCAAAGTACATATCTCATTAAAGGAATGTTCTGAAACATGGTATTGGCTGCGGCTTCTGCATGCGACGTCCTGCCTGACAGACCAGCAGTTTGAAAGCATGAAACAGGACTGCCTGGAATTAATGCGACTGCTGACAGCCACCACGAAGACACTTTCCAAACAATCTGTATGAGTCTTTTTCTTTTTAGTATTTAATCTTTAATATTTCCTATTCATGTATTCCCTCTGTTTGGACTGCGGCGCGACGAACGTGCGCGCGATGGTTGTGGATGAAAAAGGCGTCATTGCGGGGAAGGCCTCGCAGCCCAACGCCACGCTGCCGGGAGAGGAAAATCCGGAGTTCCACGTATGGGACGCCGACCGGATTTTCAACCAGCTTTCCGAATGCGCCGTCCAGGCGCTCCAGGGCCTGCCTGCCGAACAGGTGAAGGTGGTGACAATCACCACCTTCGGCGTGGACGGTGCGCTGACGGATGCGGAAAGCAACCTCCTTTATCCCGTCATTTCCTGGAAATGCCCCCGCACGGCGGAGGTGATGAAGCACATCGGCAAATACATTTCCCAGGAAGAACTCAACCGGATTTCCGGCGTGGGCGCCTTTGCCTTCAACACCATTTACAAGCTCGTCTGGCTCAAGGAAAATCGCCCGGACCTGCTGGAAAAGGCCCATGCGTGGCTCTTCATCTCCAACATTCTGGCCTGCAAGCTCACCGGAATCATGGCCACGGACCGCACGATGGCCGGAACTTCCCAGCTTACGGATATGGAAACGGGCGACTTTTCCCCGCTTATCCTGAACCGCCTCGGCCTGCGCCGCGACCTTTTCCCGCCCATGGTTGACGCGGGGGAAACCATCGGCCTTGTCACGCCGGAAGCGGCTGCTGGCATGGGACTTCCCGCCCTAGCCGGCGTTCCCGTCATCTCTGCGGGGCATGACACCCAGTTCGCCATCTTCGGTTCCGGAGCGGACAGGGACCAGCCCGTTCTTTCCTCCGGAACATGGGAAATCCTGATGGTGCGCTCCACCCAGGCGCACCTGGCTCCGGAGGATTACGCGGACGGAGCCACGGCGGAGTTCGACGCGGAACCCGGTCTGCTTAACCCCGGCCTGCAATGGCTCGGCTCCGGCATCATTGAATGGGTGAAATCCGCCTGCTTCCGGGGAGAAACGTACGACGTCATGGACGCAGAAGCGGAAGTGATTCCCCCCGGCTGCGACGGAGTCACCATGGTGCCGGACTTTCTGGCATCCGGAGAAGGCAAGGGTTCCATCAACGGCCTAGTGCTGGGCAGGACGCGCGCCCACATCTACCGCGCCGCCATGGAGGCCCTCACCTGGCGCCTGAAATCCCGCCTGGCCCGTCTGGAATCCGTCGGCGGCTTCAAGAGCGGCTTCCTCATCCTGGTAGGCGGGGGAGCCAGAAACATGATCTGGACGCAGATGCGCGCGGACATTCTCCAGATTCCGGTGAAAGTCTCGGAAGTCTCGGAAAGCACCGTTCTGGGCGCATCCATGTTTGCCTTTGCCGGAGCCGGAGTGTACTCTACGCCCGAGCAGGCCAGGGACGCCTTCGGCATCACGTACCGGACATTCCTGCCTGGCCCCCAGAAGGCCGCCTACGAAAAGCTCAACCATTAACACGCAACTAATATGTCAGAAGACTGGTCAATCTCCCCACCCCTCCCGGACAAGGTGTTCCCGTGGGAAAAGTACAATCTCGTCACGAAGGAGGAAGTGGACGCGTTTTTCAATTCCCCTGAAATCCTGGTGATCAAGGAACGCATGTGCGACATGGGCCGCCGCCTGTGGAACCGCGAATATGTGGACGGAAACGGCGGCAACATCTCCGTGCGGGTGGCGCAGAACCTCGTACTGTGCTCCCCCACCCTGTGCTCCAAGGGGTTCATGAAGGTGGAGGACATCTGCCTGGTGGACATGGAAGGCCGCCAGAAAGCGGGCATCCGCCCCTCCACCAGCGAGGTGAAGACGCACATCGCCATGATGAAATCCGTGGGCGTCAACTCCTGCATCCACGCCCATCCCCCGCACTGCAACGCCTTCCTGTTCGCCGGCCAGGTTCCGCCCTCCGGCATCAATCCGGAAGCGGACATTTTCCTGGGGCACATCCCGCTGGCCCCCTACGGAACGCCCGGCTCCCCGGAAACGGCCCAGGCCGTTGCGGAGGTATCCAGGCAATCCACCGTCGTATTCATGGAAAACCACGGCGTCATCGCCGGAGGCCGCCACGTGGAGGAAGCGGAATGGTTCATGGAAAACGCGGACGCCTACTGCCGCATGGTCCTTCTGGCCGGGCTGCACAAGGCCCCCCTGAACCAGGTGGGACCGGAAGGCGTGGCGGACTTCCTCGCCATCCGCAAGGCCATCGGCTACGCCGTTCCGGAAGGACAGCCCCTGTACAATACGGAAACCTACGCCGGGTACAAGCTGGGCAAATCCGGCAAATAAAAAACTCTTTCAGCGGGGCGGCGGAAATCCTGCCGCTCCGTTTTTTCCACCCCCCCTGCATGAAAATATGATCGCTGCCATTCCCATCGCCATCGGAGTCTTCCTGATTAATCCTGTTATCGTTACACAGGATTCACTCTCCCTTCAGTACACTAGACGCGCAGAAGACGGCCGCCAGGGGAAAACTTCCCTGAGCGTCACCTGGAAGGCGGAAAAAAAGGGAAAAGAAAATAAAGCTGCCTGGGAAACCGCCTGTTCCTATCCGGATACCGCTTCCTGGTACATGCCGGTCGTCCGAACCCACACGATCTTCCTCGAATCCGGTGAAAGGAGGGTAAAAGAAATCTCCTTTATCTGGGAAAAACCTTCCTCCCAAGAAGAAGGAGAGAACGTGGGGACTTCGATCAGACCGAAATACGTCTCCGTGGGAGGAGGCGACAGGGAACTGGAATTCGACTGGGTCGTGCAGCCCTTCTCTCCGGACAAGGACGACTTTAAATAAAGCCCCGCCACTCAGGAACAGTCCGAAAATGGAAACATCCATGAAGGAAGGGGCTTTTCCCGGAAGCCCCTCGTCTTCCCGTCCGGAAAAGTGAATAAACGGAAGCGCACTATTTCCCTTCCCTGCCGGCTTCCTGTGGAACTGGTCATGCCCACCGCACCTTTTGCACCTCAATCCCACATTTTAATCCCCTGCCCACGGGTTCCGTTCAAGGTTCCGCGCGAGACGGATTCAACTGTATTCAGTATTAGTCATTCCTGACTAAAGAACTTTCCGCTGCGGCATTCTCCTATCTCTTCCAGCAAAAACCGACAGAGGTTCTTCCGCCCTAAAAATTCTGAGTCCGGATTCCGTCAGGGGAAAGAAAAGTATCTAGCCCTTACTGCAAATGATGCTGTAGAGCAACAGGATTAAATCTTTCCGTAAAAACAACCTTTCCTCACGGACCTGAAAATTATCCAGCCGCCACAGGCTGCTTTAGCCTATTAATGCATTCCATCGGAAAAACTGAGTGATTCCTTTCATTCCGTTAACACCGTCGGAAAAGTCTATTCCGAACGATAAATTCCTTTGAAGTTAAAAACAAATACGGATTTCATATCCGTTGTCAATAGATATGTTTGATAAATAGTGGTTTTTGAAAATTTAAACAAGAAATTCGCTTGTATTTCAGTGTTTTTACATAATCTGTAATTTTTCTTAATCACTGAAAAAAAATAAGTAACAACAAAATGAAATCATTGCCGGATATGAAATCCGACACATTTATTTTCGTTCAAGAAAGAAACCATTTTTATGAAGAAGACTTTATCGCTATTCATGGCAATAATGGCCGTTTCCGCCTCTCAGGCGGCTACCGTATTACAGCCCGACTTCAATTACAACGGTTACTGGGTTTACGTCTGGAATGGGGGCGACAATGGAAATTGGTCAGAAAACAACTGGGGTGTCCTTAAAAATTCATCCCAGAGCAGCCTTCAATCAGGAGACGGTTACAAGCCCATCAACCAGGACCCCGGCTTTATTGGGTATGATTTTTCCGTGGAAGGCGGAAAACAGACGTTCACCAGCAACCAGACAGCTATTACCGTTACAGCCGGAAGCGATCTGAAAAGTTGTGTATCAGGTATCTATTTGGGAGACTATGTCACCCTTAATGCCACCGAATGGGGAGATTACGGAGCATTTTCCATGCATCTCGGAACCAACACTCAAGTGAATTTCAATTTTGACATGGGCGTTGCGGACGGAACGGTTTTCGACTTCGGACAAATGACGGGGAACAGCCTGGTTACTATCGGGACGGCATGGCTTGGGGATAAAACAACCATCCTGAAGGGCAGTTATACCCTGTCCGGATTGACTTCCTCCATTGACATGCTCCATATCGGCTTCGGAGACGGTTCCATTGCCAACTTTGACGGCTCCCAATTACAAGTAACGGATTCCGACGGCAACACACTTACCTATGCCCAGGATGCCAGCAACCTCAAGGAAGGCGAATTCGGCCTGCAATACAATGACGGAAACGTTCAACTGGTAGCCATGGCCGTCCCTGAACCCGCAACCGCCGCCCTGGGACTGATTGGCCTCGGCACGCTTCTGATGCGCCGCAGACGGTCTTGACGGACAATTCGTTTGATCAGATCAATTCAAAGGCGGGAGATTTCCCGCCTTTTTTATTTTCCTGGACTCGCCAAGCCCGCTCCACGGACAGATAAATGGCCCTTCCCTCGTTTAAGCACATTCATCCTGAACGGATTGTCCGAATGGCTTCCGAGTTATTGACGGCGGCGCCTTATCAGCAATCCCCCCACGCACAGGAGGCCCAGAAGGGAAACGGAAGGTTCCGGAACGGCCCGGGAGCCCGTCACGTATTCCACATACAGCTTCTTGCCGTCGGCGTCATAAACCAGCTTGTACTTGCCCAGGTCCTCCCTGGTGGCGGTCAGTTCCGCAGACTGGTCATAGAGGGTGGAAACTTCTCCGGCTTCAAAGTTCACCTGGAAATTGGAAAAATTAAATGACAGGGCATCTCCATTGGCCCCGAAGCTCATCAAATCCCTGCGCTGGATGGAGAATTCCCCTCCTTCCAGAATGTCCAGGAAACCGTTCAAATTGAAGTGGGCGCTTGACGAACTGTTGAAATTGGCCTGGTACGCCACGGAACCTTCCAGGCCCAGATGGAACGTAAGGGGCTGGCGGCCTACCGCAGGAGCGCCGTTTTTATAATCCCCCCATACGTTGTTTGTGAAAATCAGGCCGTCCGCGGAGCCGATGGTGAAGGTGGAACCCCAGAATTTCGCATCGTTGGTCGTCACCGTCAGGGTGCTCCCCTCTGCGATATTGATATTCATGCCGTAGAACGTATTGCTCCCTCCGTTGCTCCCTATCTTGACATTGATGTTTCCTCCGGCGCCGATGTACACGGTATCTCCCGTAGCGGGTTTTGATGCGGCCGCGGGACCGTCCGGAGAATCCGTTTTCCAATTGCCGGCCGTTTCCCACCAGCCGTCATTGGAACCGGAATAATACAGGGAGGCTCCCAGGGAAAAGGACGCCGTACTGCACAAAACAACCAGCAGGGACAGAACAGTTTTCATACGCGGATAATGTAACGGATTCCGAATCCGCGCTTTTGATCTGTTATTAACCGTCTTTATAATTCCAAGACGGTCATGAACAAACAGGAATATTCAAAAAATATCAGAATTGGAGCATATTAATTATTATCAATGTTTTATAAAAATAAAACATTTATTGTCAATAAATTCCATTGCCAGCGGATTCGGAATCCCCTATTCGTACAAAAACAGGTCAAACCCTTCAAATTGTTCGTGCAGATTTGCTGACCGGAAACGGTCTTCAAACGGCGGCAGCCACGTATCCGCCGGATATTCTCCACTGATATGGGAAACCCACATGCGGGACATGAGCGGCATCATCAGGGAAAAGATTTCCGCACCGCCGATGACCATGACTTCCGGGTCCATCAGGGGAAGACGCTTCAGTTCCTCCACGGAATGAATGACGTCCACTCCTTCCGCCGTCCAGGACGGATCGCGGGTCAGCACGATGTTCTGCCGCCCGGGGAGCGGCCTGCCGATGCTTTCATAGGTTTTGCGGCCCATCAGGACGGGATGTCCCGTGGTGATGCGCTTGAAGGTCTTCAGGTCGTCCGGCAAATGCCAGGGCAGCGCGCCCCGGTAGCCGATGCCGCGGCCGGACGCCATGGCGACCACTCCTGTGTAAGTGACGGGCTGTGACATGATGGTCAGGGAATGAGGTGGGCGGAATTATACGGAAATGGGAGCCTTGATGTGCGGCAGTGGATCGTATCCGGTAAGTTCGAAGTCCTCGTAATGGAATCCGTCAATGGTCCTGACGTCCGGATTGAGTTTCATTACCGGAAGCGGGCGCGGCGTGCGGGACAATTGCTCCCGCGCCTGGTCCAGATGGTTGAGGTACAGGTGCAGGTCCCCGAAGGTATGAATGAATTCCCTGGCCTCATAGCCGCACACCTGCGCCGTCATGAGCAGCAGCAGGGCATAGGAGGCAATGTTGAACGGCACCCCCAGGAAGAGATCCGCGCTGCGCTGGTAGAGCTGCAGGGAAAGGCCGTGCCTTTCCTCTCCCGGCTGGGCGGGAATCACGCAAAACTGAAAGAGGGAATGGCACGGCGGGAGGGCCATGTCATCCACCAGGGCCACGTTCCAGGCGCTGACGATGTGGCGGCGCGACCACGGGTTGTTTTTCAGGCCGTCTATCAGCCTGGCAATCTGGTCGATGGGACGTCCGTCCTCGCCGGGCCAGCAGCGCCACTGCGCGCCGTACACGGGGCCAAGCTCGCCGTTTTCATCGGCCCATTCGTCCCAGATGCTGACGCCGTTGTCTTTCAAAAATTTGATGTTGGTCTCCCCTTTCAGGAACCAGAGCAGTTCGTAAATGATGGAGCGCAGGTGGAGCTTCTTGGTGGTCAGGCACGGGAAACCGTCGCGCAGGTCATACCTGCTCTGCCTGCCGAACACGCCGATGGTGCCCGTCCCGGTCCGGTCCTCCCGCCCCACCCCATGGGTTAAAACGTCGTCCAAAAGTTCCAAATACTGCTTCATTTCCGTAATTTGCGCTTTTCTCAGCCCTTGGCCCGTGATAATACGAGCATGCGTCACTTTAGTACCATCTCCAGCACCAAAAGCCAGCCTTTTCACTATTCCCCGCCCCTGTATTTTTTCCGTTACGCGTTCCATGATTTCCATGCTCATACCTGACGAGCCATATTTGGGATTCGCCGCCCTGTGCCACATAGCCGGGGCATTCTGCCTGATTCCGGCCCTGCTCCATACGCGCACGCCCCAGGGCACCATCGCGTGGCTGATTTCCCTGCTGGCCTTCCCTTACATCGCCGTGCCCTTTTACCTGATTCTGGGGCGGCGCACCTTCAGCGGCTACGTGGAGACGCGACGCAGGCAAACGGATTCCGAGTCCCCGTGGGGGGAGCTGACGGACAAGATCACGAACTGCATGAAGCCGTACGCCATCCGCTCCGCGGACACGGCGGGGGAGATCATGCAGACGCTGGGGGACATCGTGCGGCTGCCCGTGTGCAGGGGCAATTCCTGCCAGCTCCTGATCGACGCGGACAACGCCTTTCCCCGCATTTACGACGCCATCAAGAAGGCGGAGCGTTACATCCTGATCGAGTTTTTCATCATCAAGAACGATTCCGTGGGCCGGAACCTGAAAAACCTGCTGATTGAGCGGGCGCGGGAGGGCATCCACATTTATATGCTGTATGATGAAATAGGCTCCCACAAACTGCCGCCCGGCTATATTTCCGCCCTGCGAAAGGAGGGAGTGAAGATTGAGCCGTTCAACGGAAAGCGCCACTTCCTGAGCAACGTCCTGCGCCTGAATTTCCGTAACCACCGGAAGCTGGTGGTCGTGGACGGCTCCACCGCCTTCATCGGGGGCATGAACATTGGCCGGGAGTATCTGGGAAAGGGGGCGCTGGGGTATTGGAGAGACACGTTCATCCAGCTTCACGGCCCCTCTGTCCAGCAGACCCAGATCAGCTTCCTGGAAGACTGGAACTGGGCCACCATGTCGAAATCCACCCCGTCCACCTTCCCCCGCCTGTGCTGGGATATCACACCCCAGCCGGAGGATAAAACCGTGCTGGTGCTGCCCTCCGGCCCGGCGGACGTGATTCCCGCGTGGAAGACCACCATCATCGCCCTGGCGAACCGGGCCACGCACCGCCTGTGGATTTCCACGCCCTATTTCGTGCCGGACGAAGGCGTGATGTCCGCCCTCCAGGCGGCCGCCCTGCGGAATGTGGACGTGCGCATCCTGCGCCCGGAACGGGCGGACCACATTCTGGTGAAGCTTTCCTCCTTCACCTTCCTGCGGGACCTGGATACCTACGGCATCCAGCTTTGGGCTTACAAAAAGGGCTTCCTGCACCAGAAGGTGATCCTGATGGACGACGATATCGCCACCGTGGGAACGGCCAACCTGGACAACCGCTCCCTGGCCCTGAACTTCGAGCTCACCGCCATTGTCCGCGATCCCGGCGTGTGTGCGGAGGTACAGGCCATGCTGGAAAAAGACTTTTACTCGTCCGTCCGGGAATCCCTGGAGGACTACAACAAAAAATCGCTGGGATTCAAAATGCTATGCAACCTTGCCAGGTTGATGGCTCCCGTACAATAACTGAATTTTATTGGAATCATTCTAAATTTTACTCTTGTAAGCTTGACCTCCTCAAACTCGTGTGAGACAATTCTTTTCAAGAAGCCACCCCCTTCAATTTTTAACGATCGTTAAATAAATATGAATCCTGTTACATTCAACTGTACCGTTCTGCGCGACGGCCACCAGTCCCTGGCAGCCACCCGCATGAAGACGGCAGACATGCTGCCCATCGCCCCCATCCTTGATTCCATGGGCTTCAGCGCCCTGGAGACCTGGGGCGGAGCCACCATCGACGCCGGCCTTCGCTTCCTGAAGGAATGGCCGTTCGACCGTCTGGACGCCCTGAAGAAGGCCGCCCCCAAAACGCCCCACATGATGCTTCTGCGCGGCCAGAACATTGTGGGCTACACCAATTACGCGGATGACGTGGTGGAAGCCTTCGTGGCCATGAGCGCCAAGCACGGCATGAATATTTTCCGCATTTTCGACTGCGTGAACGACCCGCGCAACATGGAAACCTCCATCCGCGCCGCCAAGAAGGCCGGAGCCCAGGCCCACGGCACCATCTGCTACACGACTTCCCCCGTGCATACCACGCAAAGCTTTGTGGACATGGGCCGCGAACTGGCGGACATGGGCGCGGACGCCATCGTCATCAAGGACATGGCCGGCCTCATCCCTCCCTACGTGACGCATGAACTGGTCAGCGCTCTGAAGAAGGACCTGAATATTCCCGTCTGGATTCACACGCACGATACCGCCGGACTCGGCGCCTCCACCTATCTCAGCGCGATCGACGCCGGGGTGGACGCCTGCGACGTATCCATCTCCCCCTTCGCCAACGGCACGGGACAGCCGGACTGCCTGCGCATGCTCGCCCTGCTCAACGGCAATTCCCGCAAGCCGGATTACGATACGGACAAGCTCATTGAGGTGTCTGAAATGCTCAAGCCCATTTACGACGAACTGGGCAAATTCACCTCCCACCGCAACGAGGTGGTGGATTCCGACACGCTGCGCTACCAGGTTCCCGGCGGCATGCTTTCCAACTTCCGCACCCAGCTCAAGGAACAGGGCATGGAAGACAAGTTTGAAGAAGTGTTTGCGGAAATCCCCGTGGTCCGCAAGGCCCTGGGCTGGATTCCGCTGGTGACGCCCACCTCCCAGATCGTGGGCGTGCAGTCCATGCTGAACGTCAAGTTCGGCCGCTGGAAGAACATCACGCCCCAGGCGGCGGACATCGCCCTGGGTTATTATGGCCGCACCCCCGCCCCCGTGGATCCGGAAGTGCAGAAACTCTGCGCGGAAAAGATGGGCAAGGAACCGATCACCTGCCGCCCGGCGGACCTGATCAAGCCCGACATGGAAAACCTGCGCAGGAAGCTTGCGGAAAAGGGCCTGCCCACGGACGACGAGCATTGCGTGATTTACGCCATGTTCCCCCAGCAGGTGGAAGACTTCTACAAGAAGCCCGAACCGCAGCCGGAGGCCCCCGCCCAGGTGAACGCCGCCCCCGCTGCTGCCGCACCGTCCATGACGGTCATTGACAACGGCATCACCGCCCAGGTGAGCGGCCCCTCCGGCTCCCGCGACCTGACCATCGTCATCAACGGCCAGGCCCACTCCGTGAAAGTGGAGCGCGTCGGTTAAGGACGGACGAATACTTTATTAATCCATTCACAGGCTGTTCCGGAAATCCGGAACAGCCTGTTTTTTAAACTTCTTTTCCGGCAAAATCTCCCCGCGCTCCGGAGGAAACATCCAGGAATGCGGCCCCCTCGATCACCGGGGAATTCCGGTTATAAAAAACACGGCAGAAATGCCCATTCCCGTGAATGGCTATTCCAACAAGGGGGAAAGAGAAACTCCCGGCTTTTCCGGTTAAAAACCTCCCCAGTCCAAGAGGATTTTTTTCTCCGAGCAATACTTTCAACATGCCGGGAGGGATTTTTTCCTCCCTCACATGTTCTTTGAAGGTAAAAGACCGGGAATCAGCACCATTCCCGGCGGCGGCCCGCCTCCGGAGAAGCTCCGTCGTGCTTCACATGGCATGTACTCCAGCGTCCCTGCCCGCAAGGAGCGGAGTAAAATGACGACGGCGTGCGGGATTTTCTTCCCGCACGCCGCCACCAGGCCGGACCTTCCCACGAGCAAGCCGCACCCGTGGGAAGGTCCGGAGAAAAATGTCCGGAAGCTCAGCTTTCCCTGGACTCCACCATGTTGATTTTGGGAACGATCAGGCTGAAGATGATGAAGGCGGCCAGATAGGCGCATCCGCAGACGACGAAGATGATGTCATAGCCGTGGGAAGGATTGCCCAGCGCTACGAAGTGGGACAGCGTAAAGCCCACGGCTGTCTGGAACAGCACGCTGCCGATCTGCCCGGCCATGCCGGAAAGGCCGGTGATGGACGCCACGTCCGACTTGGGGAACATGTCGGACCCCAGGGTATACACGCTGGCGGACCACGCCTGGTGGGCGCCTCCCGCCAGTCCGAGCACGGCTACGATGGTCCACATATCGAAGTACTGGACAAAGATGACCGGAAGCACGCAGCAGGCAAAGATGAGCATGGAGATTTTCCTGACCTTGTTCAGGCTCCATCCGAGCCCCGCCAGGTACTTGGTCAGGGAGCCGCCGATGATGCTGAGGACGGTCACCAGCGCGTAAATGACGATCAGCGGCAGGGCGGATTCCTTGATGTTGTAGCCGAAGTGCTTGTTGAAGAAGTCGGGCAGCCAGAAGAGGAAGAACCACCAGATGGGGTCCGTCAGGAAGCGGACGATGATGAGGCTCCATGCCTGCCTGTAGGTGAGAAGTTTTCTCCAGGGGATGGATTCCCTGGCCTCTTCCTTTTCCGCCCGCGCCAGTGCGGAGGATTCCTCCGCCAGTTTCACGCGCGGTTCCTTCGGCATCCGGAGCCAGAAGGCCACCCAGATGAAGCCCAGCACGCCGGCCGCGATGAACGCGGACTGCCAGCCCCAAGCGGCGGCGATGAACGGGATGGTGGCCGGAGCCACCAGGGCGCCCACGTTCGCGCCGGAGTTGAACAGGGTGGTGGCGAATACGCGCTCCCCGGAGGTAAACCAGTTGGTCACCGTCTTGATGCTGGCGGGGAAGTTGCCGCCTTCACCCAGCCCCAGAATGATGCGGCTGAGGCCCATGGATTTGACGCCCACGGCAAAGGCATGGGAGATGGCCCCCACACTCCACCAGATGATGGAGATGGCAAAGCCCATGCGGGCTCCGTACTTGTCGATAATCCAGCCGAACATGGTCAGGCCGATGGCGTAGGAGGCCTGGAAAATGGACATGATCATGCCGTATTGGGCGTCTGTCCATCCCAGCTCGACGTCCAGGATGGGCTTCAGGATGGAGAGTATCTGGCGGTCCAGGTAATTGATCGTCGTAGCTGCAAAGAGCATGAAAAGGATCATCCACCGGAAGGAGTCCTGCCTGGGTTGTTCTTGAATCATAAGCGGGGGTTTGTTTGGATTAAGGCTGTTTTCCGCCTACAGGGCCCGGAGGGCTTCCCGGGTTCTGCGGCCTATTTCCTCCCATTCGGAGGACTGGATCAGGGACGGCTCGCAAATCCAGGAACCGCCGCAGGCGGCCACTTCCGGAATTTCAAGCCAGGAGCCGATGTTGCCGGCATGAATGCCGCCCGTGGGCATGATGCGCACGCCCGTGTGCCGGAAGGCTCCCAGCAGGGATTTGAGCATCTTGACGCCTCCCGCAGCTTCCGCCGGGAAGAATTTCTGGAACAGGCACCCCAGGGATAGGGCCTGGCTCATTTCCGAAGCCGTAGAGACGCCCGGAACGAAGGGAAAGCCCAGAGCGGAGGCGGCTTTCACCACCAGGGGATCAAAACCGGGAGCCACGCCGAAGGAGGCCCCGGCATGGCGCGCCTGCTCCACCTGTTCCGGCGTCAGAAGCGTGCCCGCCCCCACCAGCATGTCCGGCACCTCGCGGGAGATGCGGGCGATGGCTTCCGCGGCGGCAGCCGTACGGAACGTGATTTCCATGCAGCCGCAGCCGTTGTCCATCAGGGCCCTGGCGAGGGGAACGGCTTTTTCCGCATCGTTGATGACAACGACGGGAACGAGCCTGATGGCGGACAGTTTTTCCAATAATGTGTTCATGGTCTAAAAGTTGAAGTATTGTTTGGCGTTGTTGTAGGAGATGTCAGCCGCCATGGAGCCGACCATGTCCATGTCGTCCGGGACCAGGCCCTGGGCCATGTCCCTGCCCAGCATGCGGCACAAAATGCGGCGGAAGTATTCATGCCGCGTGTAGCTGAGCAGGCTGCGGCTGTCCGTCAGCATTCCCACGAAGCGGGAGAGCATGCCGAGCTGGCTGAGGGTCTCCAGATGGCGGGTCATGCCGTCCATCTGGTCCAGGAACCACCAGGCGGCGCCGTACTGCATTTTGCCGGCCGTGACTCCGTCCTGAAAACTGCCGCAGAGCACGGCCATGGCGGCATTGTCCCGCGGATTCAGGTTGTACAGGATGGTGCTCGGCAGCGTTCCCTTCTGCGCGGAGCGGTCCAGCAGACGGCCCAGAGGAGCAATGTACGTGAAGTCCGCAATGGCGTCAAAGCCCGTGTCCGGCCCCAGATCCCGCAGGGCCGCCCCGTTGGGGTTGCGCAAGGCGCCCACATGGAGCTGGCGGACCCAGCCCGCGGCCGCGTCAAGTCCGGCAAGAAAATCCATCAGGTAGTTGGAAAACCTGACGGCATCCCGTCCCGCCACTTCCCCGCCCTGCCGGGCGGCGGCAAAGAGTGCGGCGGCCTCCTCTTCGGACAGGCTTTCATCGTCGAACGCTTCCAGGGAGTGGTCCGACAGCTTGCAGCCGTTCCGCGCAAACCAGGCGTGCCGGGAGGCAAGGGCTTTTTGGAATGCGGCCAGATCACGGATTTCCATGCCGGAAGCCCGTTCCAGACGGTCCACCCATTCCATCCATGCCCTGCCCTGATGGATGGCGCGCGCCTTGTCCGGCCTGAAGGTGGGGAGCAACTTCACGGAATCTCCGGAAGCGGCGTGCCGCCGGTGGGCGGCCAGGTCGTCGCAGGGATCGTCCGTCGTACAGACGGCTTCCACGTTCATCTTTTTCAGAATGTCCAGGGCTCCCATGGAGCCGGACTGGAGCATGGCGGAGGTCTTTTCCCAGATATCTCCGGCGGTATCCGGACCGAAGAGGGTTCCGGTGATTCCGAAGGGCCTCCGGAGTTCCAGATGCGTCCAGTGGTACAGGGGGTTGCGAAGCAGCCGGGGCACGGTGGCGGCCCAGGCGTCGTATTTTTCCCGGTCCGGAGCGTCTCCGGAGCACAGGCGCTCCGGAATGCCGTTGGTCCTCATGGCGCGCCACTTGTAATGGTCACCGTCCAGCCAGAGCTGGGCGATGTTGGAGAACTGGCGGTTGTCCGCGATGGCGGCGGCGTCCAGGTGGGAGTGGTAGTCAATGATCGGCTGGTGTTCGGCGTAGTCATGGAAGAGCGTCTTCGCCTGGGGAGTGTCCAGCAGAAAGTCGTCGTCGATAAACATGGGAGGGAGGAGTTTGATGGTTACACTCCGGAATAGGCCAGGAAACCGCCGTCCACGGGGATGATGGTCCCCGTCACGAAGGAGGCGGAAGGAGACACCAGGAATTGCAGGGCTCCGCAGAGGTCGCCGGGCTCGCCGAAGCGGTGCATGGGCGTCTTGGCAAGCACCTTGCGCCCGCGCGGCGTAGGCGTTTCCCCGTCCTTTTCCATCATCAGGAAGCGGTTCTGATCCGTAATGAAGAAGCCGGGAGCGATGGCGTTGACGCGCACACCCAGAGGAGCCAGGTGTGTGGCCAGCCATTTGGTGAAGTTGTCCACGGCGGCTTTTGCTGCCCCGTAGGCCCCGACTTTGGTCAGGGGCAGGAATGCGGCCATGGAGGAGATGTTGACAATGCAGCCGCTGGAAGCGGCCAGCAGTTTTCCGAAGACCTGAGAGGGAAGAATGGTGCCGATCATGTTGAGGCGGTTGACGTACTCAAAACCCTGCATGTCCATGCCGAAGAAGCCCTGCTCCACCGGGGTGTCCGGCATGCACTGCTCCGCGGGGGTGGTCCCGCGCGGATCGTTGCCTCCGGCCCCGTTCACCAGGATGTCCAGCCGTCCCCAGGTGTTTTCCAGCAGGGTGGCGGCTTCCTCCAACTGCGCCTTGTCCAGCACGTCCGCCGCGATGACGAGGGTCCGGGTGAGCCCTTCCTCAGCCAGCTTCCGCTGAAGTTCTTCCAGCTTGGAACGGGTGCGGCCCAGCAGGGCCACCCTGGCCCCGGCCTTCAGCAGGTCGCGGGCCATGACGGAGCAGAGAACCCCGGCGGCCCCGGTGACCAGGGCGTTTTTCCCGACCAGCGGGCGGAAGGATTGCAGGCCCATGGCCAATCCGCGGAGTTCCGCCAGGCCGATGACGCGGCCGCCGTAGGAATACCCGGCGTAACATTTCTTTTCCAGGTCGATGTCCATCAGCTTGCCGTGATCCGGGCGCACGGGAATGCGCCAGTTTTCCAGGCCTTCCGCCTTCCGGCGGTTTTCCTCGTTGATGAGGCACTGCATGGCGTAGGCCATGTCCGTGTGCCCGCAGAGGTGGGAGTCGGATTCCCGGAAGCTTTCATGGTCCGCATCAAACACCGTGTTGCGGAAGTGGGCGAAGTAAACGCGGTCCGCAAATTCCTCCATCAGCAGGTGCGGGGAGTTGGAATACAGGCCGCCCAGGGAACCGGTGCAGAGCGTGAACCCGCAGTGCATGGCGGGCACTTCCCGGATCATCCGGCGCATGTCCTCCTCATCACTCATGATGCGGGGCAGCCCGAAGATGGGCCGGGGCGGATCGTCCGGATGGATGGCCATGCGGATGCCCGTTTCCTCGCAGACGGGCATGATCTCGTTGAGAAAGTCGTACAGGTTTTGCCGCAGGCGGGCGTCGTCGATGCCCTCATAGCGTTTGAGCATGTCCTTGAACTGCTCCGGCGTCAGGTCGTCCACCGTGCCGGGAAGCCCCAGCAGGATGGAATCCGCCAGCGCACGGCGGCCCTCCCCGTCCAGGGACTGGAAGAGGCTGCGCGCCCGGTCCAGGGTCTCCGGGGAATAGTCCCCTTCCGCCCCGGGGCGCTCCAAAATGAACAGGTCGAAGGCAGCCACACGGGCGGAATCATATTTCAGCACGCTGCTGCCGTCTTCCATCGGAAAAGCCAGATCGGAGCGCGTCCAGTCCAGAACGGGCATGAAGTTGTAGCAGACCACCTTCACCCCGGCCCCGGCGAGGTTGCGGAGGCTCTGCTTGTACACTTCCAGGTAATGCTTCCAGTTTCCGGAACGCGTCTTGATATCCTCATGGACGGCGATGCTTTCCGCCACCACCCAGTTCATGCCCTGCTCCTCGATCATCCGGCCCCGTTCCGCCACGGCTTCTTCCGTCCAGAGGTCTCCGCACTTCACTTCATGCAGGGCCGTCACGATTCCGGAAGCGCCCGCCTGGCGGATGTCCCTCAGCGTAATCGGGTCCCCCGGACCGTACCATCTCCAGCTTTCAATCATAACAGGATAAGATAAAGGTTAGCGGTCCACGCGGGCGGTGCCGCCCTTCATGACTTTTTCCACTTCCGCCAGGGAGGCCGTGGAGGTATCCCCCGGAGTGGTCATGGCCAGCGCGCCGTGGGCGCAGCCGCAGTTCACGGCGTACTGGGGGCCCTTCCCGCTCATCAGCCCGTAAATCAGGCCGGAGGCGAAGGAATCTCCGCCGCCCACGCGGTCCAGGATTTCCAGATTCGGGAAGGAAATGGAATCATAAAACTCCCCGTCGCAGTACAGCATGGCCGCCCAGTCGTTGAAGGTGGCCGTGCGGGCCACGCGCAATGTCGTGGCGGCGGCCTTGAAGCCGAATTCCGCCACTGCGCGGCGGATCATCTGCCGGTAGGAACCCTGGTCGATATGGGAGAAGTCCTCCGTGGCCCCTTCGATGGAAAGGCCCAGGGACGCCTGGAAGTCCTCCTCATTGCCGATCATGACGTCCACAAAGGGAGCGATGGCTCGGTTTACCTCCTGGGCGCGCTTCTGGCCGCCGATGCTCTTCCACAGGGAGGGGCGGTAGTTCAGGTCATAGGAAACGACCGTGCCGTGCTTGCGGGCGGCCTGGACGGCTTCCAGCACCACGTCGCTCGTCGTTTCGGAAAGTCCCGCATAAATGCCGCCGGTATGGAACCAGCGCACGCCGTCCCTGCCGAACAGGGCGTCCCAGTCCACGTCGCCGGGCTTCATCTGGCAGGCGGCGCTCAGTCCGCGGTCGGAACAGCCCACGGCGGCGCGCACGCCATAGCCGCGTTCCGTGAAATTCAGGCCCACGCGGCAGTCGCGGCCGATGCCGTCAAAGGGGGCCCATTTCACGTAATCCAGGTCCAGTCCGCCCTGAAGCATGCAGTCCTCCAGAAGCCGCCCTACGGGATTGTCGCAGATGGCGGTGACGATGGCGCCCCTCATCCTGAAACAGCGCCTCAGCCCGCGGGCCACGTTGTATTCCCCGCCGCCTTCGCAGACACGGAAGGAACGCGTGGTATGAATGCGGCCTTCGCCGGGGTCCAGCCTCAGCATCACTTCGCCAAGGGATGCAATATCCCAGCGGCACTCCTGCTCAGATTTAATAGATAATGACATGTGAAAATCTTAATCGTACAGGGCTTCCAAATTACAGCGAATCATGAGCCTTCACAAGATAAAAGGAGAAAAAAGGCCAGATATTCATAATTCTTTCTCATTCAATATCTTTTAAAAACAATAACATCATCTTTACATCATGGAAGGGGATAGAGCTTGTATTACTCCAGTTCAGAAAAAGACCCCTTGAAACGGAAAGTTTCCCGCCGCCCGCCATCCCCAAGTCAGGCATAAGCCATGCGCCGCCCCCGCACCTGCCCTCCGCAACATTGACACTCATTGTTTTCCGGCTATAAATCAGGCATGCACGGAGGATGCCCCGACCATATCCCCACTGCGGAAGAACTCCTGGCGCGCAAGCTCAAGCCCGGGGAACGGATTCTATGGAAAAGCCGTCCCGCAGAACGGTACTGGACTTTTCCCGTCGCCAGGCGAATGTTCTTCGGCACCATTCTTCTGGTCTATCCCTGGTGCTTTATTCTGGCAGTCTGGAGAGACGCGGGCCATTTTTGGGAAGGGGAGCTTCCCGGTTCCCTGCTTTATTTTTCCCTCGCAGGGGTTATCGCCGGCGGCATTCCGGCCATGCTGGCCCTGGCCGGCGGCGTGAGGTTGCTTTCCGCTCCCTGGCGGGAACGGACAAGCCGGCGCAACAGCCTTTATGCGCTGACGGACCGCCGCCTAATTGCCATTACCGGAGAAGCAGCCCTGTTTTTCAAAGGATGCAGCATTTATACCCGTTCCTTCCACAAACTCAGAAACGTGCGGCTGCATCCGGCCAGGAACGGCGCCGGAGACATTATTCTGGAATATGGCGGGAAGAAAAAAGTTATACTCAGGGAAGCGGCTCGCCCGCAGGAAGCCGTGGATATCCTGAAACGGCTCGGACAGAAACAATCCTCTGCGGAACAGGAAAAATAAACATCCCTGGACGCCCGCGCCGGGGGGAGGATTACTCCCCGCCCCGCCGCATCAGGACAAATTCGCGCCGCGTGGTGCGCACCACGCGCCACAGCAGCAGTACGGCCGCCACGGTAAGGCCGACGATGAACCCTATCCAGACGCCCCGCGCGCCCATGGCCGGGACAATCCAGTCGGTCCGGGCAAGAATGTAGCACACGGGGAATCCCACCATCCAGTACGACACGAAGGTGATGATGGAAATGGAAGCGGTATCCCGGAATCCCCTCAGCACCCCGACGGAAAGCACCTGGAGGCAGTCCGGGAGCTGGTAGGCGGCCGCCAGGATCAGCAGGACGGAGGCCGTGCTGACAATCAGTTCCGAATCGTTATACAAGTGCACGATCTGTTCGCGGAAAAGGATGATGCCGCCTATCGTGCACAGGCAGATGCTGAGTACCAGCACATAGGCAGAGAGAATGGCGGACCTGGTCCCGGCCACATTCTTTTTGCCGTGATGGTAGGCCACGCGGATGGAAGCCGCCAGACCCACAGACAGGGGCAGCATAAAAACCAGGCCGCCCACGTTCCCGGCTATCTGGTGGCTGGCTACCTGTGTCTTGCCCAGGGGAGCCAGCACCAGCGCGGCGGCGCAGAAAAGCATCACCTCGCACAGCTGGGAAATGCCGATCGGCACGCCCAGCCGCACCAGATGCGTAATGACGGAAGGCGTGGGACGCCGCCAGGAAACGATGTGCCTGCGGTACGGGCGGTGCTTGGGGTTGAAATACACCAGCAGGAACATCAGCAGGAATTCAATGTAGAAGATAACGGCGGTGGCCGCGCCGCAGCCCGCGCCACCCATGCGGGGGAATCCGTACATGCCGAAGACGAACATGTAGTTCAGCGGAATGTTGAGCAGCAGGCCGCATATCCCCACGTACATGGCGGGCCGGGTCATGTTGGAGCCTTCGTTCAGGCTCTTGAGGGCCACGAATCCCAGGTTGGCGGGCAGTCCCCACATGATGGCGAACATGTAGGCGGAGGCCATCTCACACATGGCGGCGTCATCCGATATCCAGCCGAACACGTTCCTCAGGGCATAAATGACCGGCATGGAAACCAGGCTGAGCATCAGCGCCAGCCACAGGCCGTGGTTGGTCATGTAGCCCACGCGGCTTTCATGGCTCTTGCCGCGCATGTTGGCGATCACGGGGCCGATGATCATCAGCACGCCGCAGGCGAAGAGGGTCACGGGCAAATATACGGAAGACCCGAGCGCCACGGCGGCCATGTCCGTCACGCCTGCGCCCCCGGCGACAATGGCGTCCACCGCCCCCATGCCCACAATGGAGAGGTTCACCACCAGCACCGGAAAGGCCAGGGGGATCAACTTCTTCATCTCCTTCAAATTCCACGTCTTATTCATTGCTTTCTTTCCTTCCATGCATTCCTCCTTCAAGGAGCCGGAACATGCCGGCAAACAAGCCGGACCGGAGCGGCAGGCTCCAACCCGGCTTTACGGTCAAAGGGCGTCAACCGGACCGGGGCCTCCTGCCCCGTCCGGGCATTCAGCAGTCAAGCACCATGCGGGCGCATTGTTCAGCCACCTGGCGGAACGCGGCGGAAACCGGGTTCTGCCCAGGGTCTTCCAGGGCTACGGGGCGGCCTTCGTCCCCGCCGGAGCGGGTGGCGATGTCCAGCGGAATCTTGCCCAGCAGCGGCACGCCCAGTTTGGCCGCTTCCCGCTCGCCGCCGCCTTCGCCGAAGATGTGGTAAATCTTGCCGTCAGACGGGCACTGGAAATAACTCATGTTTTCAATCACGCCCAGAATGGGGGTCTTCACCCGTTCAAAAAGGCCGATCGCCTTGCGGGCATCAATCAACGCCACCTCCTGCGGAGTGGTCACCACCACCACGCCGTCCAGCTCCGCCGTCTGGACAATCGTGAGCTGAATGTCTCCCGTGCCGGGCGGCAGGTCCAGAATCAGGAAATCCACGTCCCCCCACACCACGTTGCGCAGGAACTGCTGGACGTAGCGCGTCGCCAGGGGGCCGCGCACCGCAACGGGGTCCGATTCATTGATCAGCAGCCCCATGGAAAGAAGCTTCACGCCATGGGCCGTTACCGGAAGAAACTCGTCATTCTCATTGGCTCCGGGCCGTTCCTTGGTGCCGAACATCAGGGACATGGAGGGGCCGTAAATATCCAGGTCCACCAGGCCCACGGAATAACCCAGCTTGCTCAGCGCCACCGCCAGGTTCGCGGAAACGGTGGATTTGCCCACGCCGCCCTTGCCGGAAGCGACGGCGATCACGTGTTTGGCGCCGGGAACGGAGGATTTCCAGGTAGAGGGGTCGTCATTGATTCCCTTCTTGGCTTCCGGAGCCTTGTGTTCGATATTCACGTCGCAATGCTTCACGCCGGGCAAATGCTTCATCACGCCGTGGACGCCTTCAAAAATGTAACGGGGAATATCCGCATTCTTGCTCTCAATCACCAAATCAATCGTGACGTTGTTTTCAGCGTCAATATCAATCTTCTTCACTAATCCGAAGGATACGATGTCGCGGCTGAATCCGGGAAATTTAACCGTGGTCAGCGCGGCCCGTATCAGCTCCGGAGTCAATTCCTGTTGTGTCGTCATCTGTCTGAAATATGGAGGGTTGCCATCAACAATCCGCCCCCGCGCGTCCGGAACGCGGAAGGATCCGGAGTGCAGAAAAAAGGGGACGGAAAAACCGGGAAACAAAAGTACTCCCTTTTCTACTTTTGACAACGCCTAATTCAGACAGAACGACATTTTGCCTGCCGGATTCCCAGTCATCCGGATACCGCAAAAAAGCGGGGCAGCCACAACCCCGCCATCATTAAAAAAGAAAGAACAGGGGGATTTATTCCCCCTGCTGCTTCAGCGTTTCCCGGATATCCTGGAGAGCGGAGATGAAATCGTCCAGGATTTCCGCGGGCACCATGATCCGGTCCCGGTTGGAACTCACCTTTTCCGTAATACGCACCACTTTACCGCGCGCATTCTGTTTGAGATCAAGAAAGAACGTCTTGCGTTCCGCAATAATCTTTTCTGTGCAAATAATATCGTCCTCCACGGCTGTAATCTTCCTCCGGTTGAATGAGGATTTCAGGATAAAACTTCCCTGCCGTCGGGTCAATGTTTTATTTGCCATGGAATTCCCGGATTCCCTTTTACACCGCATTTTTATTTTTCTCTTCCATTCCCAATGTTTCCTTATTGCTCCTCTCTTTCAGAGCTTCAAAACCCGACAGGGAAGTGATTGAAAAAAGAGCCAAGAAATCTTTTCTTTTTAGAAGTAACGTAATAGGCGTGTTTACTTGGGTAGTTTTTGTCTTCAGGGTGGTGGCAACTATTAAACAATTCTCAATTTAATACCATGAACAACTCTTTTAATATCAATGCCATGAATACCGCCTACCCCTTCATTCCCATGTACCCCAACGGACAGCCTCAGGGAGACTTTTACGTCAACGGCCTCACCGCTCCCGTTCTTATTCCCAAACGCCAGGCTTCCGACACCACACGACACGAATGGTTTGGGTACTTTTAAGTCACCACCCCTAAAACCTGCTTTCTCTCCCTCCATGCCCATTCCTCCCTCTCCCTTTCCATCCCTGCCAAGGAGTTAACACTGGCCACGGAGCCCGGCTCTTTCACTCCCCTCTACCGCCAGATCCATTTTGACCAAGGATACTACTGGTGCCGTATCGTCCACGAGTACCAGCCTTCCCAGGACGCCCAGCAGGAGTTCTGCATTGCCTTGGTAAGCGACAAGGAAGGTGAGCCCGATCTGGACTACTACCTGCTGGCAGACACCCCTCCGGCCGACAAGGAGGGAGAAGCCGTGCTGACCCTGGTCAACCTCTACCAGGAGGTGGAAGAAGGCAACTCGTCGAGCAGCTCGGCAGGGGGGGAAATTCCTTTGAGTTTGATCCCAAGTCCAGCAGCAGTTCCAGCTCATCCTCGTCCAGCAGTTCTTCTTCCAGCAGCTCTTCGTCTTCTTCCAGCTCCCAGCCGAGTTCTTCGGCGCCAGAGCCTCCGGATTCTTCCAGCAGCGCTCCCCCTTCCTCGTCCAGCTCATCTTCTTCCAGCAGTTTTAGCTCATCGTCTTCCTCCAGCAGCTGGTCGTCTTCCAGTTTCCACAGCAGTTCTTTGGTTCCCGAGCCTCCGGATTCTTCCAGCAGCGCTCCCTCTTCCTCGTCCAGCTCCAGTTCCTCTTCTTCCAGCAGCTCCAGCTCATCGTCTTCTTCCAGCAGTTCGTCATCCAGCAGCAGTAGTAGTTCCAGTTCTTCCTCGTCGAGTTCCTCCAGCAGCTCCAGCTCTTCTTCCAGCAGCAGCTCCTCTTCGTCCAGTTCTTCGAGCTCTTCAAGTTCCAGCTCCAGCAGCAGTTCCAGCTCCTTGTCTTCCTCCTCCAGCGAACCGGAGGAAGGAGGCTGTCCCTGTTCCTGTGATTGCGATGAAGAAGTTGATCAGTCCGACTGCAGCAAGAACACCTCCCATTCCTTTGGCGGCAACCCGGATGGGGCCGACGACTGCGAAGGCATCCTTGAAGTAGGCGAGGGCGATTCCGGAGGTGGAAATGGAGGTGGTTCCGGAGGTGGAGCTCATGGAGAGGGTGGAAACACTCTTTCTACTCCCGGCTCTCTTCCAGAACCTTCCTCCCCATGTCCCATCACCCTGCGCTACAAGCATCCCCTCGAATGGAGCGCCTCCTTCAATCCCCAATCCGGGCAAATCTCCGTTAAAGGCCCCACGGGTAGTTCCATCTCCTTCCAGGGCTCTGACGGTCATGCCGGCGCCTCCGTCTCCGGAAGTTCGCGCAAGTGAACTACAAGGTTCAAAAGTTGAATGCCGACAAGTCTCCCTGCACCGGCGGCTCTCCCGCCTATCTGGACATGGTCCAGAGCAATGGGCGCACCCTGCGCTTCTCGGCCTCCACCGGAAAGGTCGTCTCTATAATCTCCGCCTCCGGCGTGGAAACCACAGCAGAAAACTATTCCCGGCAGATGAAGGTGAACCGTCATCCCTCCACAGGAGCCATCCAAAGCATCTGGTCCAAGTCCCAGGGGCTGCTCCAGGCGGTTGGGGAAGGCAACAGGCTCACTCTGGAATGGTACGCTCCCGGCCAGGTGAGCAGGAATGGCCGCAGCTTTGCCGGCACGGGAGCTCCTTACAAGACGGTCAGCTATGAACGGAGCTCCGACCAGGGCGTGCAGGTGCTGGACATCGCCGAACAGAGGGAAGGAATGCCTGTCTTTAGGACGCAACGCAGGACGGAAGGCAACAAGGTGACGACCATTCAGGGAGAAGGGGAGGAGCGCACCGTGCGTACGGTGGAGAAAAACGTGCTGCCCGGGGGCAAATGGGAGATGATTGAGAGCATTCAAGGCATCAACGAGGAAATGCCTTTTTCCTGCATGCGCACGGTTAAGAAGTACACCGACGGGGGCTGGCTGACCGTCAGCAGCACCCGGGGGTACAACACGCCTCTGGCCCAGACTACGCTTTACACCTACAACGACCAGTTCCGGGTGTCCCTGGAGATCAAGCCCGATGGAGGGTACACGCGCTACGAGTATGACGAGCAGGGACGGGTGGTGCTGCAAGCCTCTCCCTGGGCGGGTGGAGGTGAAAAGGGGACGCGCACCACTTACGCCGACCTGCGCTTTAACGACTTTAGACCCGCCACGCAAACCGAAGTGGTCATTGCCGAAGATGGAGCTGAAACGGAACTCAGCAAACGGACTTATACCTATGAAAAGACCACCCAACACGGGGCCCTCCACAAGGTGACCGAAACCGTGCAAGCCAATGGAAGCATTGTTCCCGGACAAAGTACCAGAAGCGTGCAGTATATTGCTGAAAACGGAACCACCACCAGAAAGGAACAGTACGTTCACACCGGAGAAGACTGGTCGCTGATTGCCTCGGAGGACTACGAGTATGATGACGAGCAGAGGCTGGTTAAAACGACCAAGGGCAACGGTAGAACCAGCACGACCGAGTGGATGTGTTGTGGCCCGTTGAGGGAAACTGATGAAGACGGCATCACTACCAGCTACGGCTACAACTCGGCCAAGCAGCTGGTGGAGACTATTCGTGCGGCCACTGAAACCACCCCTGAAACAATTATCTCCTACACGAAGGATGCGGCGGGCAGGACGGTTGCCGTGCGCCGTGACGTGGGGCTCATGACCACGGTGGAACGTACGCAGTATGACGATTTGGGACGGGTCGTTTCCTCCACCGATATCCTCGGGCGCATCACCCGAACCGAGTACAGCGAGGACGGACTCACCACGACCGTCACCACTCCGGCAGGAGCCACGCTGGTGACGCATACCTATTATGACGGCACTACCATCTTACAAAGCGGAACTGGCCAGCGCGAGATGGAGACAAGGCTGGAACTGACTCCGGAAGGCATCCTGACCACTAGCTTGTCCAAGGGAGTGGTGCTGTCGCGGACCTTGGAAAACGGCTTTGGACAGACCGTCAGAGAAGAAACTCCCAATACCCAGGGAAGGTTCATTGTCACTAGAAACACTTACAACGGTAAAAGGCAATTGGTTCGTTCTCAGACAGAAAACCTTGCTCCTACCCTCACGGACTACAACGAACTGGGGCAGGCGGTGAAGCAAACTGTCCTGCTGGATGAACTTCGTCCCAATGACACCGCCAGAAACAGGATATCGGAAACCTCCTCCTGCTACCGGCTCCGGGAAGACGGCGTCTACCAGGTGCAGACTTCCACCACCTACAATGCCGACGGACTCCCTCTCACTCAGACTATGGAGAGCATGGTTTCCCAGCTTGATCCCCTTCTGGAAAGCAAGACCATTTTCACGGACGTCTACGGACAGCAGAGCATCCAGTGGACGGAGTATACTGCTTCTGCCACACGGACCCAGTTCAGCCGCATTCCCACTTCCAACATGCTAGCCGAGTCCCTAGTAATTGACAGGTTTACCGTCAGCCAGACCGATCACTCTGGAATCCGTTTCTCACAGACTCGCTCCTATGCCTCCGCAGGCGTGATTCTGCACCAGACCGATGCCAGGGGCAATGTGACCACCACCGAAACGGATACTGCCGGACGACCAGTCAAAACCACGGATGCGGCCGGCAACGTCACCACCACCAGCTACCTGCCCTGCTCTGACCATCCTGCCTGCATCACCGATGCCTTGGGAGGAACGGTTTGCTATTCCTATGACATCCGCGGCAGAAAGACAGCCGAGTTCGGCACGGCCATCCAGCCGGCCTGCTTCGCCTACGATGAAGCTGACCGTATGGTCTCCTTGACCACTTTCCGGGCAGATGAAGGTGACATTACCACTGACCCTTCCGGCCGCACCGACGGGGACACCACCACCTGGATCTATGACCAGGCTACAGGGTTGGAGTTGAACAAGACCTATGCCGACGGGTCCTGTGTTACTAAAACCTACGACCATCTCAACCGTCTCCATACCCTGACTAAAGCCAGAGGGATTGTCACCACCTATGCCTACGCGCCACTGACCGGGGAACTCGTCTCTGTCTCCCACAGTGATAAAACCATCCCTTGGCTTTATTCCTATAATCATCTGGGCCATATGACCTCTGTCCGGGACGCTTCAGGAATCAGGGATTTTTCCTATGACGCCTACGGCCATATGATCCAGGAGACCTCCTTTGGCTTGGTGGAGAGCTCTCTCCAGGAACAGTACGATGCCTTGGGACGTTCCTCTGGCTACCGCCTGATGCTTGGAACCCGCACCGTGCAGCACTCCCATCTTGACTATGACCAGCAGGGTGGCATTGTTGGGATGAATCTGGAAGGACTGGAGTCTCCCTTTACCTGGCAGTACGATCCAGCCAGCGGCTTCCTTAACCTTCTCACCTACCCCAACGGCATGGTCTGCAGCAATACCTACCATCCCAAACTGAATCTTGTAACCGCTATTAGTTACAAGAAAGGGATAAATGGCGAATTGGCGGCCTGCCATGATTACGACTATGACGCGCTGATGCGTTCTACTCAACGCCGGGACTCCTGGGATGCCGCCACTGCTGCCACGGTAAGAGATTTTACCTACAATGGGTGCAGCGAGCTGGTGGAAGACCGCATCAGCCGGGGAGAAAGCTTTATTTACTCCTACGACAATATCGGTAACCGTAAATCCGCCCGGGAACTGGAAGAAGAACTATCCTACGATGCCAACTGTCTTAACCAGTACACCCAAGTGGCCAGGGAGAGTGAACCGTTTGCTCCTTGCTTCGATACCGACGGCAACCAGACCAGCATCAAGACCTCAACGGGCATTTGGGAAGTCTCCTACGACGCCAACGACCGCCCCGTCGCCTTCACCAGCCAGGATGGGCGAATCATCGTCACCTGCGGCTACGACTACCAGGGACGGCGCTTTGAAAAGAAGGTTACCGTCCATGGAGCAGTATCCAGCCACTCCTGGTTCCTCTACCGGGACTATTTACAGGTGGCCCAACTGGATGTGATGCAGCCGAAACCCGTCTTAGTAAAGACTTATCTGTGGGACCCGACGGAACCAACAACCACGCGCATATTGATGATGACATGCTGGCAGGAGAATGAAATGAAAATAAAAGAGCATCTCTACTTCATGCACGATGCCTTGAAGAACGTCACTTCCATATTCGACGGCCAGCAAACCAAAAGGACTCGCTACGAGTATGATCCCTTTGGTAGCCTGCTGGTCACCGAAGGAGATGCAGCCCATGAAAACAAGTTCAGATTTTCCTGTGAGTTCTCGGACGATGACTTAGGGCTCGTCTACTACAACTACCGCCATCTCAATCCTCAAGACGGCAGGTGGATCAATCGTGATCCTATCTCCGAACAAGGTGGATGGAATTTATACGGTTTTGTCAAAAATTGTTCAGTTTCCTCAACAGATAAAAGAGGCTTGAAAAAAGCTGAACCCTTGCAAGACTACTGGGATAGATGGGAAAAATCTAAAGTAGGACAATTATCAAAACAACAGTTGAACTGGGCTAGGAAAATGTTAGCAAACGGCTGTATTGGCATTACAATCATTGCATTAGGGAGATTACCTAAGTATGAAAACTGCTTCAAAACATTCACTCTAGCTCAAAAAGAATATGATAAAATGAAAAAGGATAAAAGTTGTGGGAAGAATTGCCCTATAATATATAGTGTACACTTTGGTGAAAAAAAACCAGGAGATATAGCTGAATTTGATAAAAATGATAAATTAATCAAAAAAATTACATTTAATGATATACGCTTAAATCCAAGAAATCCTAGTTCTGTTAACTTTGATTTTGGTCTATGCAATGGAAATCAGATTGAACATGCAGATATGTACGATAACCCCGATCTTGATGGTGATAGAATAGGAGACTATTTTCCACATAAGCCAATAAGAAATGCAACACACTTCACGAGCTCTTTTAGCGAATGGAGTGCTGGAGCCCCTGCTTATTATCAGTATATGGATTTCAATGCTGAAATATGGTGTGTAGAATGTGCAGATGGAAAATACGGAGCGTAAACACGATGAAAGCGAATGAAATAATAAAAAAAATAGCGTTAATTAATTTGTTTTTTGTTTTTATTTCAAATACGAATGCAAAAAATAACGATTTTATAATAAAAGGAATAACATGTAGGGACTCAAATGGATCCTGTTATCTTTTAAATGAAAAAAAGATATATTTTGTCGACGAGGAATGGCCGCAAGAATCATTGTGGAAAATGGTTCATATAAAAGCTGATACAAATCAAGAAAATATTAAATCTTTAAAGATATTAACCCAAGTTGATTTGAAAGAGGCTATCGTTTACAAAAATATGCTTTTTTCTGGAATAATATTATACAATGAGAATCTCAAAGGAGGCAATCCGTCATTGGAAATATCCTTTGGACCAAGAAAAAAAATTAAAATTTTTATCAATATACCTTATCCTGAAATACTTAAATACAAGAATAAATTACTCCATTTGAAGGCAACAGTTACTGTTTTACCTGCTCAAAAGAAAATCGATTCAGGTTTACTAATTCAGCAACCAAACAATTTACACAATAAGCCTTTTGTAGGATTATCGAATTGCGTTATATATCAGAAAGATTAGTATGCCTGTATCCTGACAAGATATCATTGTATCTAGTTTATACTCCATTGATCTTTCATTTCTTCTTTTCACAAAGAAATAGATGATAATAATCTTCATCCATACAACAAAATTTAGGGTGTATGTATGAAGAACGAAATTGGCAGAAACAGAGAAATGAAAGAGCGGGTACAGGACGAAAAAAAGGAAGAAATCATAAGCCTATTGGAAAAATAAAAATTCGTACTTTTAATTAGTTTATATGTCTTTAAAACCTTGAAAACGGTGTTAAACAGAATTCTTGTAAAACAAGACTTCAAATGACCGGAATGATTTCAATAAAGATTGATGAAATCCAGGAAGGGAAAAAGAAAGAAAAAATGAAAAGGATATTTGCCAGCTATTTCGTTATGTTCCTTTGTTTCCTTCTTTTGGGGTTAGTAGCAGTACAACCGAGCCATTCCGGCGCCGATTTGTTCCCTATGCCGATTCCGAATAATAAGACGGTCCTGGTAGAGAACAACCGCGAGGCGGTCAGTCACATTTACAACTATCGGCAACTATCGGCAACTATCGGCAACTATCGGCAACTATCGGCAACTATCGGCAACTATCGGCAACTATCGGCAACTATCGGCAACTATCGGCAACTATCGGCAACTATCGGCAACTATCGGCAACTATCGGCAACTATCGGCAACTATCGGCAACTATCGGCAACTATCGGCAACTATCGGCAACTATCGGCAACTAGTGGAATGGTGTGAAATGGAGCGGAGCTTTGACTTGGCCTCCCAGCTTTGGGAATTGAGTTTTGTACGCAGCTGCGGCGAGGAATTTGTAGAGGCCTACAACCGCAATACAATGCCTCCCCATCTATTATGGATGATGTTAAACCAGCCTCTTTGCCGTGATTATTTATGGATGGTCACGAGAAATCAACAGCCGGTCGTACAGCGGGAATGGAAGTATTTGTCCGTGTTTCCGGAATGGCCCGGTTCCCGCGGATGGCTTCCGGTGCTGATCATTCCATTCAATCAGGAACTCATCCTCCGCCATGGCCGGCAACAACCTGTAAGCTTGGGAAGCCGCCCGTATTTATGCGTGGTTGTCCAGGGGGTCGCCTTGTTGGGCGAATATACCAGAAGGGGGCAACATGGAACAAACAAACGGTACGGCATTTTTTCAACCGTTAACTGGACATTGATGTACGACGTTGAAAACCATCGTTATGCCAATGAATTCCCAAGTACTGTTCAAGTATTTCATTTTAAACCTAAAAGCCGTCCTCTAACCACGAAACGGACGTCCCATCTGTTTCATTACCATTGTCCCGCCATCCCTCCCTTTGACCTTCCGGAGAACATGCCTACGCCGGATGAAGTAAAATTTAAATGAATTTTATCAGGGGCATCCCTTCCTCTTCTGTCGGGATGCCAGCTTGCACTTCAGCCAACACAAACCAGCTTCCAGCTCCCCAGAGGAAGCGCCGTTCATCAGCATTCCGCGCGCCATCTGGCCTGTTCCGTCTTGTAGAGCTTGTAGGTAACGGCATCCGCCAGGGCTTCCAGGCTGGCCTCAATGATGTTGTAGGAAACGCCAACCGTGGTCCAGGTGGCTACGCCGTCCGACGATTCAATGAGGACGCGGACATTGGAACCGGTGCCGTTTTCCTCCGCAGCGTCAGGAATGTTTGTCCGCGTGGGGGAAAGGACGCGCACCTTGTAATCAATCAGGTGCATCTGCTCCAGTTCCGGATACCAGCGCGTGAGGGCGCGCCGCAGGGCGCGGTCCAGCGCATGCACGGGACCGAAGCCGCCCGCGGCGGTATGTTCTACGTTGCCGTGCACGTCTATTTTAAGGGAGGCTTCCACCATCATGTCCGGGTCCATTTCATGGCGGGAGGTGAGAACGACGGTGCGCAGGATGTTGAAGTAGGGTTTCAGCGCCTTGTCCGGCATATGGCGCAGGAAAAGCAGTTCCGCACTGGCCGGGGCGGCCACGTAGTCGTACCCCAGGGCGGCGTTTTTCTTCACGGCGGCGGAAAGGACATCCAGCACCGGGTCCCCCTTTTCCAGCTCAAAGCCCAGCGTGCGGGAAAGGGAAAGAATGTTGCTTTTGCCCCCCTGTTCCGTCATCAGCACGCGCTGCGCGTTCCCTACCAGGGAAGGGTCCATGTGCTCGTAAAGAGCGGAGTCTTTCATGATGGCGCTTACGTGCACGCCGCCCTTGTGGGCGAAGGCGGAGTTCCCGACAAAGGGCTGCCGCCGGAAGGGAGCCAGGTTGGACACTTCCGAAACAAAGGCCGCCGTGGATTTGAGGCGCGTCAGGGAAATCTCGCTCAGGCAGGAAAAGCCGCCCATTTTCAGTTGAAGATTGGGTATCACGGAACACAGGTTGGCGTTCCCGCAGCGTTCCCCGATGCCGTTGACCGTGCCCTGCACCTGCACGGCGCCGTTCATGACGGCTGCCAGGCTGTTGGCCACGGCCAGCTCGCAGTCGTTGTGGGCGTGGATGCCCAGGACGGCGCCGGGCAGGCGTTCCTTCACCGTCCTGATGATGGAGCCTGTTTCCTCCGGCATCGTGCCGCCGTTGGTATCGCACAAAATGAGGCAGTTCGCGCCGTGTTCATGGGCGGCCTGAAGAACGCTGAGGGCGTATTCGGCGTCCCGCTTGAATCCGTCGAAAAAGTGTTCCGCGTCAAAGAAAACTTCCGTCAAATGCTTTTTGAGGAAGGCCACGGAATCCCCGATGATTTCCAGATTGCGCTCCCTGGAGATGCCGAGCGCCACTTCCACGTGGCGGGGGCACGATTTGCCGAAGATGGTGGCCACCTGCGCTCCGCAGGATATCAGGGCGTTCAGGGTGGGGTCCGTCTCCGGCGTCCGCGCCGGATGGTGCGTGCTGCCGAACGCGGCCAGTTTGGCGTTCTTGAGCTCCACCTCCCGCATGGCCTTGAAGAATTCCGTTTCCACGGGGTTGGCGCCGGGCCAGCCTCCCTCAATGTAGTCCATACCCAGATAATCCAGCTGGCGGGCGATCCGGACCTTGTCCGTTGCGCTCAGGTTCACGTCTTCGCTTTGCGCTCCGTCGCGCAGCGTGGTGTCGTAGAGATGGATTTTGGTAGGCATCGCATTTCTTCATACATGCAAAGGGGCCAGCATTCAAGGGCGGTCCCGGCCTCCCGCCGTTTGCAGACACAAAAAGCGCGACGCTTGAATGAAGGGAAGGCATTCATTAAAGTGGAACACATGCTCCGCATCCGCCTGTTCCGCGCTTTTCTTCCACTGATCCTTTCCAGCCTGGTTCCCTGCATTGCCGCGTCTCCGGCCCATCCCTTTCTGGATACTTCACGCCCCATCCGCTGGAGCGCCCTGGCAGCGGACCGCCTGCAGCCGGACATGAAGGAAGCCATACGGCGCGCCCATGAAGCAGTGGACCGGATCTGCCGCACCGCTCCGGAAGAAATAACGTATGAAAATACGTTCGGCGCACTAGAAGAGGTCAATGTTTCCCTGACGGAGCCGATGGCCAAGGCATATGCCCTGAAAAGCCTGTGCGACAGTGATTCCATCCGGAAGGCCATGGATGAGGCCACCCCGCTCGCAGTCGCATTCCATTCTTCCCTCACCAAAAACCAGTCCCTGTGGAATACCCTGAAAACCGCCCATGCCCGGCTGGGCGATGCGGTTGCGGACCCTGAAAGAAAACGCTACATGGAACTGTGCATGCAGAGCTTCCGGGACAACGGGGCGGACCTGCCGCCCGGAAAGCGCGCCAGGCTGGAAGTCATTGACAGGGAGCTGGCCCTGTGTGCCCAGCGTTTCAACAATCTGTACATGGACGCCCGGAAGAACTGGGGCTGGACAGTACGCGACGCCGACGCCCTGGACGGCCTGAGCCGGACAACGCTGCGACAGGCGGCGCAGGAATTCCGCTCCCGCCATCCCGGAGAAACCGGCCCCGGCTGGACGTTCACCCTGGATTCCGCCGCTGCCGGGCGGGTGATGGAGAAGGTGCGGAGTGAAAAAATCCGCAAGGATTTGTGGGAACATCTTCAAACCCTGGCTACGGACAGCTACGACACGGAACCGGTCGTCAGGCAAATGCTTTCCCTGCGCAGCGAGAAAGCGCAGTTGTGCGGCTACAGGACGTATTCCGATTATGCGCTGCAACAGAGCATGGCCGGAAACGGAGAAGAGGCCATGCGGTTCGTCAACGGACTTCTGGACAGGGTGAAGGAGCCGTTTTTCAGGGAAATGGAGTCCCTGCGCCAGGCCAAAGCACGGCTTACAGGGAATAAAGAGGTCCGCCTGCACCCCTGGGACACGGCTTACTACGCCAATCTCCAGGCGGAAGAGCGCTTCCGCCTGGACCGGGAAGAGCTGCGGCATTATTTCCCCCTTCCCCGCGTCATGGCCGGACTCTTTGGCGTGGCGGAACAATTGTACGGCATCCGCGTAACGGAGCTTCCTGTCCGGAAGCCATTGACCGGCATTTCCGGGCCGGAAAAAGGCGGAGAGGCGGAGGTCTGGAATCCAGACGTCCGCTTTTTCGCCATTGACGACGGCAAGGAAGAACGGCTGGGGTATTTTTACCTGGATATTTTCGCCCGCAGCAACAAGCGGGCCGGAGCGTGGATGTCACCGCTGGATGCAGGCGCACCTCCTGCGGACGGCAGGCCCGGCAAACCGCGCCTGGGAATGGTCTGCCTGAATGTGCAGAAACCCGCGGATGGGGAACCGGTTCTTCTTTCCCACAGGGAGGTCAGGATTCTTTTCCATGAATTCGGCCATCTGCTGCATCTGATGTTTTCCCGGGTTTCCATCCCTTCCCTGTCCGGCACCAACGTTCCGCAGGACTTCGTGGAAGTCCCCTCCCAGTTCATGGAAAACTGGTGTTCCCATCCTGATATTTTGAGAAGTTTCGCCCGGCATGAACGAACGGGACAGCCCATCCCGGAAGACATGCTGCGCTCTCTGGAGGAATCCCGCGGCAACACGCCCGCCATCACGCTGGTTTCACAGCTTCTGTATGCGAAAACGGACCTGGCCGTCCACATGGAGCCGGAACGGTTTGCGGCAGGCTCCCTGGATGATGCGGATTCCATCGTGGCGGGAGACCTGGAGTATTTCAAGGATTGCAGGCAGGCCGGCAGGCTGAGGACGGCGCGCCATTTGTTCGCCTCTTCTTCCGGCTATGCCTCCTTTTATTTCTCCTACCGCTGGGCGGAGGTTCTGGACAAGGACATTTTCGAGGCTTTCGAACATTCGGGACTGCTGAACAGGGAAACCGCCGGAAAATTCCGGAAAGCCATCCTGGAAAAGGGATTCACGGTCCCACCTATGCAGCAGTTCACCGATTTCATGGGGAGAAAGCCGAACATGGACGCCATGCTCCGCAAAAGACGGCTGACCTCCTGAATGCAAGCGGAAAACCGCCATTCGCCGCTCTCTCTGTCATCATCACGGCAAGGAACAACATATTATACATTTGTTCAATTATTTTATTTATTCATTATAATAATGTTACATATATTTCACATAGAAGAGGACATATCTTTGCGTTGACTTTCGGCAAAAAAGAAGCAAAATTCGTGCGACTTGCCGCACTTTCCGGCAATCCAGTTTGTAAACAACCGCGTTCATTTATGTACAACAAGCCTTTGACGATTGCCGCCACAACCATTCTCCTGTGCTCTCCGGTGATAATTTTAAGTTCCTGTGAAAAAAAGGATGCCGGCGCCGGCCAACCGCAGGCTCTCGTTCCCGACGTGCAGGTAACCAAGCTGGTGACCGAAGACGTGCCGATCAAGGCGATATGGATAGGCAACCTGCGCGGCACGGAAGACGCGGAAATCCGCTCCCAGGTGACGGGCTACCTGCTTTCCAAGGATTACAAGGACGGCGCCTACGTCAAGAAGGGACAGACGCTTTTCCAGATTGACCCGCGCCCCTTCCAGGCAACGCTGGAACAGGCCCAGGGCCGCCTGGAGCAATATGAAGCCACGCTGAAGAAATACCAGCTGGACGTGGAACGCTATACACCGCTGGTCAAGTCCGGGTCCGTCAGCCGCAAGCAGCTGGACGACGCCTTGCAGCAGGTTCAGGAAACGGAAGCTGCCATCGCCACGGCGAAAGCGCAGGTGGACCAGGCCAGGATCAATCTCAAGTTCACGACGATTACGGCCCCCATTTCCGGCCTGGCCGGCCTGGCAACTCCCTCCATCGGCAACCTGCTCACTCCCTCCAGCCCCACGCCGCTGACCACGATTTCCGCCATTGACCCCATCCGCGTGGACTTCAACCCCAGCGACAAGGATTTCCTGGACCTCAGTTCTCTGGATGAAAGTTCCAACGGTAAAAAGGGATTCAAATTCAACGTCATCCTTCCCAACGGCACCCTTTACCCCCAGCAAGGCTACTCCGTGGCGGCCGACCGCAATGTGGACACCCAGACGGCCACCATCAACGTCGTCGGCCACATTCCCAACCCGAATCTGATCCTGCGCCCCGGCATGTTCGTCCGCATCCAGGCCACCGTGAAAATCCTGAAAAACGCCACGCTGGTTCCGCCACGCTCCATCCTGTCCAACCAGAGCGCCAAATTCATCGTCTATCTGGACGACAAGAACATTCCCCATATGCAGGTGGTGCAGACCGGACCCGTCGTTGACGGCATGCAGGTGATCGACATTATTCCGATGCCCAATTCCACGTTCACGAAGGACAGCCCCATTGTGGTGGAAGGCATTCAGCAGGCTGCCAGATTACAGGGACAAGCCCCTGTCAACCCGACTCCCTACAAGCATGTCGTCTCCCAGCCCGTCATGCCCTCCGTAGGCGCCCAGTCCTTTGAAAAGGCCAAAACTCCGGAAGGCATGCACCACGACAACGCCCAGCCGGCCTCCAAATAACATTCTTTCCGGAGAAGCCGCATTCCCCGCCGCTCTTCCGCGCAATTCCATGATCTAACACCATGTCCAGCTTTTTCATCAAACACCCGACCATCGCCATCGTCATTTCGATCGTGATGATCCTGCTCGGCGGCCTGGCCCTGCTGGGACTCCCCATTGAGCAGTACCCGAACATCGTCCCGCCCACCATCAAGATGCAGGCGACCTATCCGGGCGCCAATGCGGAAACGGTGGCCAACTCCGTAGCCTCCCCGCTGGAACAGTCCATTTCCGGCGTGGTGGGCATGGATTACATGACTTCCACGAACGCCAACAACGGCATCTGCTCCCTGAGCATCGTCTTTGAAGTAGGGACGGACCCGAACATGGACCAGACGCTGGCCTACATGCGCTACGGCCAGGCCACCGCCCAGCTCCCGTCGGAAGTGGCCCAGATGGGCATCACCATCACCCAGTCCACGGGCAGCCCGCTGGCCGTGCTCAACCTGTACTCCCCGGATGACAGCCTGAACGCCATTTTCCTGAGTAATTACGCCTACGTGAGCCTGGTGGACCCCGTCAAACGCGTCCCCGGCGTGGGCGATGTGCAGGTGTTCGGCGCGGGCCGCTATGCCATGCGCATCTGGTTGGACACCACCAAGATGGCCGCCCAAAACATCTCCGTGGGAGAAGTTCAGGCCGCCATCCGTGAACAGAATACCGTGATTCCCGCCGGCCAGATCGGCGCGGAACCGGCGCCTCCCGGAACGGAATTCACGTACAGCATCCAGACCAAGGGACGCCTGAAGACCGCTGAGGAATTCGGCGACATCATCATCCGTGCCAACGGAAACAAGCTGCTCTACCTGAAGGACATCGCCAAGGTGGAACTGGGCTCCCAGACCTACAACGTATCCAGCAAGTACAACGGGAAGGATTCCGGCGCCATCGCCGTGTATGCGGCCCCCGGCTCCAACGCCATCAATACGGTGGACGCCCTGAAAAAGCTTTTTGAAGAACGTTCCCGCAGCTTCCCGCCCGGCATGGAATACAACATGACGCTGGACACCACGCTGGCCGTGCGCGCCTCCATCGTGGAAATCGAGCACACGCTGGTGGAAGCCCTCCTCCTCGTGGTGCTGGTGGTATTCGTCTTCCTGCAGGGCTGGCGCGCCACCCTGATTCCCGCCATCGCCGTGCCGGTCTCCATCATCGCCACCTTCGCGCTGTTCCCGCTGCTGGGCTTCACGCTGAACACCATCTGCCTGATGGGCATGGTGCTGGCCATCGGCCTGGTGGTGGACGACGCCATCGTGGTGGTGGAAGCCGTGGAATCCCACATGGAGCGCGGCCTGACGCCGCGCCAGGCGGCTTTCGCCGCCATGGAGGAAGTGTCCGGCCCGGTCATCGCCATTGCCCTCGTACTGGCGGCGGTGTTCCTGCCGTCCCTGCTCCTTCCCGGCATCACGGGCACGCTGTTCCAGCAGTTCGCCGTGACCATCGCCATTTCCATGCTGATTTCCGCGTTCAACGCGCTGACGCTCTCGCCGGCCCTGTCCGCCATCCTGCTCAAGCCCAAGGACCCGAACAAGGGCGGCCCCCTGAAATTCTTCTACCGCGTCTTCAACCGGGGCTATGACGCCACTGCCAGCGGCTACACGAAGATATGCCACTTCCTGACCAGGAAGCTCATCATTTCCATTCCCCTGCTGGCCCTGATCGCGTACGCCATCATCCCCGTAGCCAAGCACATTCCGAACGGCTTCCTGCCGGACGAAGACCAGGGCTACCTGTTCTCCGCCCTGATCATGCCGGAAGCGCGCTCCCTCCAGCTCACGACCGCCGCCGCGGACAGGGTCAGCGAACTGATCCGGCAGAACCCGAACGTCCAGGACGTGATCGCCATCTCCGGGTTCAGCCTTCTTACCGGCGTGCAGAGCACGAACAACGCCTTCTTCTTCGTGATGCTGAAGCCCTGGGAGGAACGCCCCAATCCGGACCAAAGCGCCAAGGCGATTACCGCCGAGCTGAACAGACTATTGAGCACCAAGGTTTCCGAAGGCGTCACCATGTGCTTCCAGCCTCCGGCCATTGCGGGGGTGGGTTCCGCCAACGGCGTCACCTTCATGCTGGAAGACCGCGACGGCAAGGGAACGGAATACCTGGCCGAACAGACGGACATCTTCGTGAAGGAGGCCAGCAAGCTTCCGATTTTCGATCCTCTCCATAACGGCAGCGTGCGCAGCGTCATGTCCTTTGCCGTGGACCAAAAGGACGTGCGGCTGGACGAGGAAAAATGCGCCACGCTGGGCGTCAGCATCAGCGAGGCCAACAACTTGCTCCAGGCGTACATGGGCTCCCTGTTCATCAACTACATCACGCTGTACGGCCAGCAATGGCAGGTGTACATCCAGGCCCAGGGCGACGACCGGAACGGAACGGACATGCTCAAGAACTTCTACGTGAAGAACGACACGGGCAGTTCCGTACCCCTCTCCACGCTCGTCAAGATCACGAACACCAAGGGACCGGAATTCCTGCTGCGCCAGAATCTGTACAACTCATCCAAACTCATGGTCACTCCGGCCATGGGCTTCTCCAACTCCCAGGCCATGGAGGCCCTGCAAAAGACGTTCGAAGCCTGCATGCCTACGGACATGGGCTACAGTTACGCGGACATGAGCTATCAGGAACAGAAAATCCAGAACGGCATCAACATTGTGCAGATTTTCATGCTCTCCTCCATCTTCGTGTTCCTGATCCTGGCGGCTCTGTATGAACGCTGGGCCCTTCCGCTCAGTATTTTCATGACGGTGCCGATTGCGGCCCTGGGCGCCTTCCTCGGCCTGTACTGGTTCGGCTATGAACTGAACCTGTACGCCCAGATCGGCCTGGTGATGCTCATCGGGCTGGCGGCCAAGAACGCCATTCTGATCGTGGAATTCGCGGTCATTGAGATGGAGCGCGGCAAGACGCTGATGGAAGCCACGCTTTCCGCGGCCAGAATCCGCCTGCGTCCCATCCTGATGACCTCCTTCGCCTTCATCCTGGGCTGCGTGCCGCTGGCCATCGCCTCCGGTTCCGGAGCCTACTCCCGCAACATCATCGGGATCGTGGTGATCGCCGGGATGACGATGGCGACAGTCGTGGGCATCTTCCTCATTCCGAGTTCCTTCTACTTCATCATGAAGCTCTTCCGCGTGCGCATCGCCCGGAAGACCGTGGAAACGGATGATCCGGATGAAATCATCGCCCGCAAGCACCTCTTTCATGAAGCCCATGAATCACTGAAAGGCTGACAAGGCCCCTGAATACATTTAAAACAGATATACGCATATGCGACCGAACCAATACATCACACGCCTCATTCTGCTCGGGACCGCCGTAACGGCTTCCTCATGCATGATGGGCCCCGACTTCAAGCCCGTGGACATGCCCATGCCCGCGGCATTCAGGGGCGCCGGAGCATCCACGGAGTCCATCGCGGACCTCCCCTGGTGGAAGGTGTTCAAGAACAAGGACCTTCAAGACCTTCTGACGGACACCTACAACAACAACCGCGACCTGAAGGCCGCCATGGCGCGCGTGGAAAAGGCACGCCAGTACATCACCGTGACGGAAGCCCCGCTCTTCCCGTGGGCGGACTACGCCGGCGGCCTCAGCAAGGGGGCCAACTACACCAGCGGCAACATCGTGCAGACCACGGGCACCACGCTGACGCCCGGCATGATTGACGGCGGCATCTCCTGGGAGCTGGACATCTGGGGCAAGACCCGCCGTCTGACGGAAGCGGCGCGCGCGGATTACCTCGCTTCCGAAGAAGGCCAGCGTGCCCTGATGCTCTCCCTGCTCCGCCAGGTGGCCGACTCCTATCTCCAGCTCCTCCAGCTGGACGAACAGCTCGCCATCGTGCAGAAGTCCGTGGAATCCTACTCCGAATGCCTCCGCCTGTTCGACGAACAGCTGGAAGGCCAGGTGGGCGACAAGCTCCAGGTATCTTCCGCCAAGGCCGCCCTGGCCTCCTCCCAGGCGCAGATTCCCGCCATTGAGGCGCAAATAGCCAATCTGGAAAACGCCGTCTCCGCCCTGGCGGGACGCGCTCCCGGCCACATCCGCCGCTCCGGAAGCCTCCGCGACATTTCCTACAATATCAAGGTTCCCGCCGGCATCCCGGCCTATATCCTTTCCAGAAGGCCCGACGTGCGCCAGAGCGAATACCAGCTCCGCGCCGCCAATGCCGACGTAGGTGCGGCCATTGCGGACTACTTCCCGACCATCTCCCTGACGGCTGCCGGAGGCATCGCCTCCAGCGACCTGCGCCATGTGCAGGGACGCCGCGGCGGCTGGGGCATTGGAGCCAACCTGACGGGGCCCCTCTTCCAGGCGGGCAGGCTCACGGCCTCTGAAAAGGCGGCCAAGGCGGAATTCCTGGCAGCCAAGAACGATTACGAACAGACCGTGCTCAATGCCCTGTCCGAAGTCTCCAGCACGCTGATCCAGCGCACCAAGCTCCGCGACATTACGGCCATCCAGTCCGAAGCCGTGGAAGCCTACCACACGGCCGTGAAGCTTTCCTTCGAACGCTACCGCACCGGCCTTTCCAACTACATTGAAGTGCTGTACGCCCAGCAGAACCTGTATCCGGCCCAGATCCAGCTCTCCCAGTATTACTATCAGCACGCCAGCACGCTGGTATCCCTGTACACGGCACTGGGCGGCGGCTGGAACATGAGCCACAAGGCTATCATGGACGGCCCTTCCAGGCGATAAAAAAGGATGTCCCTCAAAATGGGGGATTTTTTGACTGTTCTTTCATCCCCCGGCAAGTACAACTTGCCGGGGATTTTTCTTTCCGGTAATGCGGAGAAACGAATTTCCCCTTTCTTTCCGGTCCTGCCGGGCAGAACGGCCCTTTTCCCCTCCTTTCCGCTAAAGGCGCTTTATAATTCCGGGACAGGAACTCAAGGAATTATCCCCTGCCATTTCCGCCGCATGATGCCGGGCGGCGGGGATTCTTTCTTCATCTCCTTCTTTTTTCCCTTTCCCGGCCCGGTTTCCGGGTATAAGGGCTCCATTCCAAAATTTATTTAAGGTTAATTCATGGACATTTAACATACTGATAAATTCTCCATCTTGTTTTTCAGGAATTAATTATCCATGGTTTTTATATTCCATAATTATGCACAACCCAATACAGTTCCTGATCTTACAGAGAATTTTCAATGCCGCGGCGGATTCTTAATCCGCCAACAATTAAAAATATTAACGGTGAATGAATTATTTATCATAAAACATTGATTCCCATGGAAATTTTACATATCTGGTCTTTTTTTTAAATTCATTTCCCTATGATTCTCTAGCTTTTATCACTGTTTACTGAAGCGGATGTTACAGGCGGATTAAGAATCCGATAAAAAACGGATGTTCTCCTGCCCAGGAAACATTTTTCCAATCTGCTAGAGCAATCAATATGAAGACCAAATACCTGTCCCTCCTGGCCGCCATTCTGGGAAGCAGCCTGTGCTGCGGCGCTTCCATCAATGGTCTGAATCCTGCTTATTCAAAGGATTATACCATCTACGACGGAAGCAACGGAGATACTCTGAATGTCTCTTCTCCCACCACCGTTCCGGTGAGCGGAACCACTTCATGGACCATGGCATTTACCATTTCCGGTCTGGAAGCCACCTCCGGAACGGATGTGGGCCTGCTATTTACCTATAACACCACCTCCAACTACAAGAACCTGGAAGGAATGGGCTTTCAATTGACGGATTCCGGAGACCTTACTCTGTGCGTGGGAGGCTTTAACTACAATGGAGGCACCGCTGCCGCCTCCCCCTGGAAAACGAATACCCTGTCCGGCTATTCCGCAGAACAGCCCCTTACCCTGTTTTACACTTACAGTAATGGAAATGTCACCATTTCCGCCATGCTGGGCAATGACACGTCTTCACTGACCACTCTTGCATCTTTGAACGGCACCGGCGTCAGGTTCGGCAGCGTCACCATGACCCAGCTCAACTTCTCAGCCAAGGACGGTTCCGGCAATACCTGGAGCGTCCCGAACGGGGTCACCGGGGAATATACCCTGAACAACTTTGACCTGTATATGGGAGCCCTGACAAAAGACCAGATGAAGGAATACGCTCTGAGTGCCGTTCCGGAACCGGCCGCGGCCTCGCTCGGACTGCTGGGATTGGGGCTCCTGCTCGGCCGCCGCCGCAGTTGAAACCAGGTAAGGAGCCGCCTTTCCGGCAACGCAACCCCGGAATAGCCTGTCCGGAACAATGCGGCAGAAGCATTGTCCCGCAAAACAGTAAAATCAGGAACGCCTTTTCCAGAACAACTCCAGGGCAAGCCGGGACCAGGTTTCCAGCTTATTAAACATATCCCCGGACAATTCTTCCGGAGTTACAAAGCGCAGATTGTCCAGGGCGGATTCATTAGCGCGCACCCGGTCCGTATCCAGTTCGAACAAATGGACGATGCCGAGGTGCACGGCGCCCACTTCATTGGAATCGTCGTTGATCACGCCGAGTACGCGCTGGGTGCAGCCTCCGTCAATGACGAGCTCCTCGCGGATTTCACGCTCCACGCCGGCCAGATAGGTGGAAACGTCGTCATGGCCGGACTGGCGGTCCACCGGATTGATGTGGCCGCCTATGCCGATGGAGCCCTTGTCATGCAGCCGGGCCTCTCCCCCCGAACCGCCACGGGTGTAGTGCAGGATGCGGCCCTGGTGGCAGAAGATGGCATAGGCGATGATCTGCTTGTGGGACGGATCGTTCTCCGCGGCTTCCCGGTCCATGAAGGAGGCTATTCCAGGCTTCATGAACGCGTCCAGATAATGTTCCCCGCCCTCGCGGTGTCCCTGGAAATAACCGGCTTCCTCAAAGACGGCGCGGGGAACCACCAGTACCTGTTCTCCATTGTAACGTGACATGGGCCTACCCTACCCGTTTTGCACCTCCGCTCAATCAAAAAGCCCGGAAAATGCGATTTTTCAGATGCTGCGCTTTACCCTTTTCCGCAACTCCGGCATCCGGCCAGCGCCTCCCCATCAGTAAAGTTCCTTCACCTCCACCCCGTGATTGCGGAACCGGTTCAGGATGCTTTCCATTTCCTCCGCGCTCATGATGTGCAGAGGGAGCCACAGCACTAGTTTTTTGCCGAACAGGAAGAGAAGAGCCTGGCGCGTCCTGCAGAGCGTCGTAAAGCGGTCATAGGGAATGTTCAGGGGGTCCACGCCTTCACTGGAAAAAGTCAGGTAGTCTTCATGGAAAACGTAGTCTTTTTCCTGATAATACAGCGGCACTTTCTTGTTGGCGGCCAGGGCGGCCTTCGCCAGAAAAGGGACGTAAAACCAGGACAGAATGATCGCCGCCAAGGCACCAGCCAGGGAAAACCACGCGAACGGAGGCAGCGGGCGCAGGGAAAAGGAATACAGGGTCATCAGCACAAAAAAGCCGGTAATCGTCAGGTCCAGCGGCTTTTTCCATTTGGGGCGCACCGCATTGTACCACATCACCAGCACCTGGATGGCCAGTTTGTCGGACGGCACGGGTTTGACGAGTTTGATTACCTCCGAATCCTGCATAACGGCGGCAGGGTAGCCCTATTCCGGGAGAAGAGAAAGCCCAAAACACGCCGTTTCATGACGGAACCGCCCCAAAAGCCTTCCTGCCCCCCCCCCGGGCATGGCGCTTTTTTCCGTGACGGGACGCCGGACCGCCTTCCTTCCCCGTCCGCAGGCCAGAATTTCCTTGATAATCATGGCTCCCCTCCTAGAATGAAAAGCCAAAAGCCTTTAGCAGACCCGGTGGCAGACAATCTTCAAATTCACGTACGCACACTCCAGCCCGACACAACACAGGAACAGGCTCTGGAAACCTTGGTGGATTCCATGGCGGAAGTCCTTGATGAAAGGCAGTCCAGGCATATCAAGAATGCCGTGCTCCTGCGTGAAGAAACGCAAACCACCTATCTGGACCACGGGCTGGCGGTACCGCACGGCCGCACCACGGCCCTGGATTCCATGTACGTCTCCGTAGGCATCAGCCCGGAGGGCATCCGCTGGCCGGATGGCGCCCAGACCGCCCACCTCATTGTCATGCTGGGCGTCCCTACTGTTATGGTCACCGGTTACCTGACCACCATGCAGAAGCTGCTGCGCTGGCATAAAAACGCTCCGCTGGGCCCCCGAGGGGAATGGACGGGAGATGAAGCCGCCCTGCTGGCATCCCTTCAACAAGCCCTGCAATGACGAACGAGGAAGATCAGACCGCAGGCAAGACGCACATGTCCTGGTCCTGGCTCCGCATGGCACTGAACCTGCGGGAGAAAATCAAGCTGGGAGACAAGCAGGTCATCTTCATCTGGGCGGCCCTTGTCGGCGCCCTGGGCGCCCTGACCGCCCTTCTTTTTGAAATGGGCGTGGAACTGGTGCAGGACCTGCTGACGGGCCGCCACGGCTACAGACAAATACAGGCTTTCCAGGAAATGGCTTCCCAGGACTGGGCCTGGTGCATTTTCGTTCCCGCGGCGGGGGGCCTGCTGGCCGGCCTCACCCTCCTGTTCACGCAGCGCTTCGTACCGGCCAAGGCCACGGAATACATGGAAGCCGTGGCCCTGGGCAACGGCTACGTGCCTCCCAAGCCCAGCCTTCTGCGTTCCCTTTCCGCCGTCTTTTCCATCGGGTCCGGCGCTTCCATAGGCCGTGAAGGTCCGCTGGTGCAGTCCGCCGCGGTGGTGGGGTCCGCCCTGGGACGCTTCTTTCACCTTTCCGCCCCGCGCCTGAGGCTGGTGGTGGCCTGCGCCGCCGCCTCCGGGATGTCCGCCGCCTTCCACACGCCGCTGGCCGGCGGCCTGTTCGTCAGCGAGATTGTACTGGGAGCGCTGACCATTGACTTCCTGGCCCCTCTCCTGGTCGCCAGTTGTGCGGGTTACTTCACGATGGGGCTTTTCCATGAACCGGCCCCCATCTACCAGCTCCAGCAGGAAGTTTCCCTGACGGGCAACCAGCACGTGCTCTGGTGCGTCCTGCTGGGGTGTCTGGCCTCCCTGCTGGCCAGTCTCTGGCTGCTGGTCCTGAAAAAATCCCGCCAATATCTGAACGGCAAAAGACACTGGCTGCCCGTGCGCCTGATGGCCGCCGGCATGCTGGTGGGCGTCATCGCCATCTTTTACCCGGAAATCGTAGGCAACGGAAAAAACATCATCACGGCGCTGATCCACTACGAGTTCGACACGACAAAGGCGGCCATCCTGCTGGCCCTGAAAATCTGCACCGTTGCCATCGTCTTCGGTGTCGGTACCGTGGGGGGGGCCCTGACGCCCAGCCTGACCATCGGCAGCGTCTTCGGCTTCCTGTTCAGCGCGGCGCTCACGCAAATGGGCGTGCCGGGGGAACACGCCATTGCCTATTCCCTGGTGGGCATGGCCGCCTTCTTCACCACGGCGGCCAACGCTCCCATCACTTCCCTGGTGCTGGTGGTGGAATTCACCATGGCCGGGCAGATGATGTTCCCCCTCATCATCGGCGTGCTGGTCTCCTACGGCACGGCGCGGCTGACCAAGGCCCAGTCCATGTACCACGATTCCCTGGCCTTCGGCCCCCGGAGCACCTTTGACAAGCCGCTCGCCCAGGTACAGCTTCAGGACGTGGCGCGCAAGGATCCGCCCGTAGTGCATCCGCTGGATAAATTCGGAACTATTGCCTCCATGCTCATCAAGAATCCGGCGCAGCCCATCTTCGTCACTTCCCCCGCCGGAAAATACCTGGGCAGCGTGGAAGCGGAAGACGTGGCGGCCTTCGCCCGCAACAAGGAACTGGCCCAGGCCGTGCTTGCGATGGACGTGCTGCGCAACGACATGCCCACCCTTCCCGCGGACATGCACCTGCCGGAAGCCCTGGGCATTTTCTCCCGCCCCCATTGCGGAGAATCCCTGGCCCTGGTGAATCCGGACAACGACCATCTTCTGGGCGTCGTCAACAAGACGGACCTCTATCTGGTGCTCTCCGAAATCATGCGGAGGGAAAAGCTCCAGTAGCTCCAGTAGCCCGTGCAGCGCACATGCCGCCACTCCGCACGAGGCATGAAAATTCGATTTTCACCTCATCTTTTTTTACACGCAGTGGTCAGATTAAAAATCACAACAATCTTGCATTTCCACCTCCATCCGCTACTCTTCCGGCATGAGCCGGACCCTGAGAATCGAATACCCCGGAGCGGTTTACCACGTGCAGAGCGAAGGCAACCGCGGAGACGCGATCTACCTGGACGATGAAGACAGAAAGACGTTTCTGAGGACGTTCCAGGAGGCTGCCAGAAGATGCGGCTGGACCGTTTACGCCTACGCGCTGATGGCCAACCATTACCACCTTCTCTTCCAGACTTCCAGGGCCAATCTGGTGGACGGCATGAAATGGCTGCAAACCGCCTATACCCAGCGTTTCAACGCGCGCCACCGCATGCGCGGCCACCTCTTTGCGGGCCGCTACCACGCAATGGTGGTGGAAGCGGACAACGCCCACTACTTTTCCACCATCATTGACTACATCCACCTGAATCCCGCGCGCTCCGGGCTGGCGCGCCGCCATACCTTCCTCTCCGGCTGCAAGTGGACCAGCCTCCCGGCGTGGCTGGACGCCCCCGCCAGGCGCCCCAAATGGATTCATCCGGAGCGTGGCCTCGTGTGCTTCGGCTGCACGGACACGGAAGAAGGGCGCCAGAAATACCTTAATCACCTGATGGGCCGTTTTGAAGCGGAACGCATGGACGAACGCTCCCTGATTCCCGTGGGGCATGTGGGTCCGGGAACCGTCCAGCGCGGCTGGTGCTACGGGTCCAGCGCCTTCCGGGCCAAACTGGTGAGCGAACTTCCCAGGCTGGCGCGCAGAAAACCCGTCACCACAGGCGTCCGGGCCTCTGAAATAGGGGAATACCAGGCGGAAATCATCGTTAAAAACGGTCTGAAAGCCTTCGGCCTGTCGGAAGAAGAATTGCTCACCACTCCGTACAGCCATCCTTCCAAACTTGTCATTGCGCTGGCTGTGCGGCAAAGCACCATGGTACCCTACGCATGGATCAGCAACCGCCTGCACATGGGCATCCCCAAATCCATGGGAACCCTGCTCCACCGGGCCAGGAAAATGGCGGAAACGGACTTGAAAATCAGGGCCTGGATAGAACGGCTGACAGCCTGACCCGGCAGAGCACTCATACGGCAGAAAACAGCAGCAACGGACGGCTTTCAGGTGCAGACGCTGGAACAAAATCATCATCAACTGTAATTCAAGGGAGGAAACGCGATGGAATATCGGCAGGCAAACGGGGAGGATCTGGAAAACTTCATGAATGTACGCATGGAATTTGCCTCGTCCATGGGAGAAATTCCAACCAGGGAACGCTTCCGTGAAGAGACGGAGGCCTATTTAAGGGAGCATCTGGGAAAAGACGATTTATTGATCTTTATTGCCGCGGACAAGGGACGGATGATCGCCACCTGCATGGCCTGTATTTTCATGACGGCTCCTCTCCCCTCCTGTCCCTCCGGAAAAATTGCAGTATTACTTAACGTCTATACTGTGAAGGACCATCGCAGGAAAGGCCATGCTGAAAAATTATTGAGACTGACTTTGGAGGAACTCAAAAGGCGAGGCGTCCGGAAAGTCATTCTTGATCACACGGACGATGGATTTCCTTTATATAAAAAACTGGGCTTTGAAGCAAGCGAACGCCACATGTCATTAAGGCTTTAAAACTGTCTGCCCTTCACGGTTCTTTCATGCCGGATGGAAAAGATACACAGGGGAAGCAGCGCGGCAACGCCTATTTACGTCCGGCCCGGAATAAACCCCGGCGACTCCCTCCGCGTTCCATGATATCCAGACGCCATGAAATTCTGCAACAAGGGGTCAGATTAAAAATCACAACATAGAAAGATATTTTCTATTTTCCTGCTGACCCCTCCTGTTCATCAAAGAAAAAAAGGATTGCTAGCCAGCGCCGCAGAATGATAAACGGAAGGCGCACGCGCGGAACCAGCCGCGCACGCAGCGTTAACCCAAATACAATACAGAGAGATGGCACAGACATATTCCCAGCGCGTACTCGACTTGGTCAGATCCAAGAACGGTCACGAAAAAGAATTCATCCAGGCTGTTCAGGAAGTGCTCAGCACGATCGAACCGGTTCTGGCCGCGAATTCCAAGTACGAAGATCACGCGATTCTGGAACGGATCGTTGAACCGGAAAGAACCATCCTGTTCCGCGTGCCGTGGATCGACGACCAGGGGAAGGTCCAGGTGAACCGCGGATACCGCGTGGAATTCAACAGCGCCATCGGGCCGTACAAGGGCGGCCTCCGCTTCCATCCCAGCGTGAATCTGGGCATCCTCAAATTCCTGGGCTTTGAACAGGTTTTCAAAAACTCCCTCACCACTCTTCCCATGGGCGGCGGCAAGGGCGGCTCCGACTTCGACCCCAAGGGCAAAAGCGACAATGAAGTGATGCGCTTCTGCCAGAGCTTCATGACGGAGCTTCAGCGCCACATCGGTGCGGATACGGACGTTCCCGCCGGGGACATCGGCGTAGGCGGCCGCGAAATCGGCTACCTTTTCGGCCAGTACAAGAGAATCCGCAATGAATTCACCGGCGTTCTCACCGGCAAGAGCCTCAACTGGGGCGGTTCCCTGATCCGTCCGGAAGCGACCGGCTACGGCTGCGTTTACTTCGCCCAGAACATGCTTGCCACCCGCAACGACGACCTGCAAGGCAAGGTATGCCTGGTGTCCGGCTCCGGCAACGTGGCCCAGTACACTGTTGAAAAACTCAACGAGCTTGGCGCCAAGCCCGTCACCATGTCCGACTCCAACGGGTACATCTACGATCCGGACGGCATTTCCCCGGAAAAGCTCGCCTGGGTCATGGACCTCAAGAACACGCGCCGCGGCCGCATCTCCGAATACGTGAAGCAGTTCCCGAAGGCACAATACTTTGAAGGCCAGCGTCCCTGGAGCGTCCCGTGCGACTGCGCCTTCCCCTCCGCCACGCAGAATGAAATCAACGGGGAAGACGCACGTACCCTGATCAAGAACGGCTGTACGCTGGTTGCCGAAGGCGCCAACATGCCCACGGACCTGGAAGGCATTGAAACCTACCTGGCCGCCAAAATCCTGTACGGCCCGGCCAAGGCAGCCAACGCCGGCGGCGTGGCCACCTCCGGTCTGGAAATGTCCCAGAACAGCCAGCGCCTGTCCTGGACGCGCGAGGAAGTGGACCACAAGCTCAAGAGCATCATGGCCAACATCCACGCCAACGCCCTGGCCCACGCCAAGGAATATTCCTCCGACAAGTCCTTCACCAACTACGTCACCGGCGCCAACATTGCCGGCTTCGTCAAGGTGGCCGACTCCATGATCGACCAGGGAGTGGTCTGATCCGGAAACGTTACACTTCCTGCTATAGTAAAACACACTGGAAAGCGCCGGGTACGCCCGGCGCTTTCTTATTCCCGTAAACCGCATTCCGCGGCATGGAGATACAATGGCCGCAACGGACTGGCGGCCCCATGAATCATTCCGGACCGGGAAATTTCCCCATCTCCCTCCCCATTAATTCCCGCCCCGGCAACGATGTAAAAAATCCCGATAACAATCAGGAACCGGTACTTTCTGCGTACGGCGGCGGCACCTTCGCCAAAAAAACAGTAATTCACTCCGGGACAGGCCTGTCCGGATACCTTGAAAAGCTAGCAAGCCGTGCCCGGATTTTTTCATGGCGCCTTCAAAACATCTCCGCCTTCTGCCCGCGGCTCTTCAAAAACATCCTCTTTCCTCCGGCGGGAATTCTTACCGCTTGCAGAAGGTTTCTTGCAGGAGGTTTCATGGACAATTCCTTGTGCAATGTCTTCACGGGCTTTCCCGTCTCCCTTCGCATTTAAGAAGGCGGAAAAAAAGGCTCTCTTTAAATTCGTGTATTCACGAACGCGTGCGTACGGCACCGGAACAACGAAGGCGCCCCCCGTGTCCCCACAAGGTTCAGGGAAAAGATCATTCGCCCCTTCCCTTCCGTTCGGCAGAACAAAAGGTTTCCCGGCCCTCAACCGGAATCAGCCGTCCACCCCGGGACATTCTGTAAAAAGCCTTTTCCCATCCAGATCATTCAATGCAGGAACGGGGAAACCGGAACTCTGCCGCATCAATCGGCACATGTTCCTCCCCCCTGCCCTTGTCAGTCTTCACACACATGACGGAACTGTCTGGAATATGAATCTGTTTTCCAGATTCTTCCCCGTTCCGCCAGGGACTGTTAAGACAGACTCCATAGCGCAATCTGCTCCATATCTTCAACGAAAACCCGTGCCGGCTAGTCGTTCCCATAAGGCCGGTGCCTGGCAACAGCCCGACGCCTCCCGATTCTCAACCCGGAATAAACCAATGAATAATACGACTCAACCAGGGACCACCACAACCAATCCCGCTGCTCCGAACAATGCCCCGGCGGTAAAATCCGCCATCCGGATGGGGGTATTCACCCTCGCCATGATCAACGTGTCCGCCATTGTCAGCCTACGAGGCATGCCGGCGGAAAGTACGTACGGACTCAGTTCCGTGTTTTATTACATCTTTGCCGCGGTCTTCTTTCTGGTTCCCGTCTCCCTGGTAGCGGCGGAACTCACCACCGGCTGGCCCCAGAAAGGCGGCGTTTACCGGTGGGTGGGCGAAGCCTTCGGCAAGAAATGGGGCTTCCTGGCCATCTGGCTTCAATGGATTGAGAGCACCATCTGGTTCCCGACCGTACTGACTTTCGCGGCCGTATCCCTGGCGTTCATGGGTCCCAACCAGCGCTGGGACGAAGCCCTGGCCGCCAATAAATGGTACATCCTGATCATCGTGCTGTGCGTGTACTGGGCCGCTACGCTGCTCAACCTGCGCGGCATGAGAACTTCCGCCGGCGTTACCAAATGGGGGACCATGATCGGCACCATCATTCCGGGCGCCATTCTGATCCTGCTGGGACTCAGCTACTGGGCCGGGGGCAACCCCATCCTGCTGGACATGAGCTGGGACAAGCTGGTGCCGGACATGACCAACTTCAACAACCTGGTTCTGGCAGCCAGCATCTTCCTGTTCTATGCGGGGATGGAAATGTCCGCCGTGCACGTCAAGGACGTAAACGATCCCGGCCGCAACTATCCGCTGGCCATTCTGATTTCCGCCATCATCACGGTGCTCATCTTCGTTCTGGGCACACTGGCTATCGGGTTCATCATTCCCAACTCCCAGATCAACCTGGTCCAGAGCCTGCTGATCTCCTATGACAACTACTTCAACTTCTTTGGCCTGGGGTGGATGAACTGGATTATGGCACTGGCGCTGGCCGTGGGCGTTCTGGCCCAGGTGACCGCGTGGGTGGGAGGCCCCTCCAAGGGTCTTTACCAG